>NZ_JACVTX010000016.1:0-119439 GCF_016624745.1 Erwinia sp. S43
GTGGGGTCTCCCCATGCGAGAGTAGGGAACTGCCAGGCATCAAATAAAGCAAAAGGCCCAGTCGAAAGACTGGGCATTTTGCTTTATTTGTTATTTGTCGGTGAGCGCTTTTCAAAGTAGGACAATTTCGTCGGGAACGAATTTGCACAGCGCGAAGTTCTGCCTGGGGGCCGGGCAGGGAGCGCGGCATACAACTACCGGGCCATCAAATAGAGACGAAGCCCTCTGCGAAAGCAAAAATTGAACTGTTGAATCTGAATTGTGATGACCTGAGTCTGCTGAAGCAGCCGCTCTTACTGCATACCCAATATAATAAAAGGGCCACCCAACCGGGTGGCCCTTTTATTATGGCGATGATTCTATTTCTTAAAAGGCTATTGAAACTATCCCTTAAGTCATCATGGCGTTATACGGGCTAATTTAGAACGGCCCTAAAATAGACTAAAATAATAAAATCAGTGGATTACCTGTGAAAGGAATGCACGGGTTCTCTCAGATTTAGGATTAGAGAAAAACTCTTGTGGCGGTGCCTGTTCGACGATCTCACCGCGATCCATAAAGATCACCCGATCCGCAACGGTGCGAGCAAAGCCCATTTCATGGGTAACACACAGCATTGTCATCCCGTCTTCAGCCAGACCAATCATCGTGTCCAGCACCTCTTTCACCATTTCTGGGTCCAGTGCGGAAGTTGGTTCATCAAACAGCATGATCTTCGGCTTCATACACAGCGATCGCGCAATCGCTACGCGCTGCTGCTGACCACCCGACAGCTGACCGGGAAATTTATGCGCATGTTCAGCAATACGAACACGTTCCAGATAATGCATGGCCAGCTCTTCCGCCTCTTTCTTCGGTGTTTTACGAACCCAGATCGGTGCAAGCGTGCAGTTCTGCAGCACGCTAAGATGAGGGAATAAATTAAAATGCTGGAAAACCATGCCAACTTCAGTCCGAACACGCTCAATATTGCGGAGATCGTCGTTAAGCAGAGTTCCATCAACCACAATACGCCCCTGCTGATGTTCCTCCAGATGGTTGATACAGCGGATCGTGGTGGATTTACCGGATCCCGAAGGACCGCACAGAACGATTCGCTCGCGTGGTTTGACTGCCAGATTAATATTCTTCAGCACGTGGAACTGCCCGTACCATTTATTAACATTTTCGAGCGTAATCATCATCGCATCGTCAGAAGGGGTAATAATTTGAGTCATTTAATTAACCTCAGTGCGGCGTACGCCCGGTGTGAAAGCGCTTTTCCAGATGCTGGCTGTAGCGCGACATGCTAAAACAGAAAATCCAGTAGACCAGTGCAGCAAAAACGTATCCTTCGGTCGACATACCCAACCAGGTGGGGTCGACGGTCGCCTGCTGCACGCTACTAAACAGATCGAACAATCCGATGATGATCACCAGACTGGTATCTTTGAACAGGGCAATAATGGTATTTACCAGCCCCGGAATCACCAGTTTCAACGCCTGAGGCAGGATAACCAGCCCCTGCGTTTTCCAGTATCCCAGCCCCAGCGATTCTGCGGCTTCGTACTGACCCTTTGGCAGCGCCTGCAGGCCACCGCGAACCACTTCCGCCACATAGGCCGACTGAAACAGGATCACCCCAACCAGGGCACGGATAAGCTTATCAATGGTGCTGCCTTCCGCCATAAACAGCGGCAACATCACTGAGGACATAAACAGCACGGTGATGAGAGGAACTCCCCGCCAGAACTCAATAAACAGGATGCACAGCGTACGGACAACCGGCATGGTTGAGCGACGACCCAATGCCAGCAGGACCCCCAGCGGTAGCGCCCCTGCAATCCCCACTGACGCAATAATCAACGTCAGCGTCAATCCTCCCCACTGACGAGTTTCAACCCGATCCAGGCCGAAATAGCCACCATACATCAGCAGCCAGACGACTATCGGATAGGCAATTGCCCAGGCGGCAATATAGCGGCCTCTGCGCGGTAATCTGCTGACGAACATAGGCACGATCGATATCAGCCCGATAATAAGGGCCAGATTGATGCGCCAGCGCAGTTCATGCGGATACAGGCCATACATAAACTGGCCGAAGCGCGCATGGATAAATATCCAACACGCCCCTTCCTTAGTACAGTCTGCCCGGGTGGTGCCAAACCAGTTAGCCTGGAAGACCAGCCAGTTCAGGGCCGGTGGGATAACCGACCACATCACCCACAGACAAAACAGAGTCAGCAGCGAATTACTCCAGCTGGAAAACAGATTCTTCCTGGCCCAGGTCACCGCACGCGCAAGCGCGTTGTGAGCAGCGGGCGACGTTTCATGAGTGGCAACAGTCATAATTATCCGTTCTCTTAGCGCTCAATGAGGGCGATCTTGCGGTTATAAATATTCATGAGCAGCGATATCGACAGGCTGATAATGAGGTAAACCCCCATCGTAATGGCGATCGTTTCGATGGCCTGACCTGTCTGATTCAGTACCGTTCCGGCAAACAGCGACACCATATCCGGGTAGCCAATCGCCGCAGCCAGAGAAGAGTTCTTCACGATATTGAGGTACTGACTGGTCAACGGCGGAACGATGACCCGCATGGCCTGCGGAATAATTACCTGACGCAGTGTGACCGGGTTTGGCAGGCCCAGCGAACGTGCAGCTTCGTGCTGTCCATGGGGTACCGACTGAATACCCGAGCGGATAACTTCTGCGATAAAGGAAGAGGTGTAAATTGACAGTGCCAGCGTTAACGCCGCCAGTTCCGGTATCAGCACAAAACCACCGCGGAAGTTGAAGCCGCGCAGCTCAGGGACATCCCAGTGCATTGGACGGCCTGCAAACAGCGATGTCACAAGCGGAAACAGGATCAGCATAGCGATAGCGGCAGGCCAGGTACGGCGCAGTTGGCCGGTCTTCAGCTGATGCATTCTGTTGTAGCGGAAGAGAGCGACGGTGACCACGGCAGCCAGCAAAATCGCGATCAGGAACGGCCAAGTTCCCGGCGCATACTCAGGCCAGGGAATGTACAGTCCGCGATTGCTGACAAACGCGAGGTCGAAGGCGCTAAGTGCCTGGCGAGGGCCGGGTAAATTACGCAATACGGCAAAGTACCAGAAGAAAATCTGTAACAGCGGCGGGATATTGCGGAACGTCTCAATATAGATATTAGAGATTTTACGCAACAGCCAGTTGTCAGATAACCGCGCCAGTCCAATAAAGAAGCCGAGAAACGAGGCAAACACAATACAGAGTGCGGAAACCAGCAGCGTATTGGTCAGGCCGACCAGAAAAACGCGAGCATAGGTATCGCCTTCACTGTAATCAATCAGATGCTGAACAATACCAAAGCCTGCACTGCGTTCCAGGAAGCCAAAACCGGAGGTAATTCCCCGGCTTGCAAGGTTGATGATGGTGTTATGGATCAGGTAGCCAGCAACGATAAGTACCGCGGCGATCGCAGCGATCTGATAAAACCATGCGCGAACCGCAGGATTACTGAATGAAAAATCCCTTTTTACGGTTGGGCGTTGAGACATGTTGAAACCTCAGTAACGAAAATTCTGATGTGGGCACCGCTGGAGCGGTGCCCGGTATTCGGAGGAATTAACGTACTGGCGGTGCGTACTGAATGCCGCCATTGTTCCATAGCGCATTCTGACCACGGGCAATTTTCAGCTGGCTGTCTTTACCGACGTTACGGTCAAAGACTTCCTGATAGTTACCGACCTGCTTAACGATGTTGTAAGCCCATTTGTTGTCGAGCTTCAGATCTTTACCAAAATCACCTTCGGCACCCAGCAGGTGAGCCATATCAGGCGTCGTAGGCTTCGCAGCCATCTGGTCAACATTTTTAGAGGTGATACCCATCTCTTCGGCATTCAGCATGGCGAACAGTGACCATTTCACAATCGTGAACCAGTCATCATCGCCGCGGCGTACCACTGGTCCCAGAGGCTCTTTCGAGATGACTTCCGGAAGAACGATAAATTCATCAGGCTTGCCCAGCTTGATACGCAGGGCATACAGCTGGGACTGGTCGGAGGCCAGGGTATCGCAGCGGCCGGTATCCAGCGCCTTAGCGGATTCGTCTGAACGGTCAAAGGTGACCGGCGTGTACTGCATTTTGTTCGCTTTAAAGTAATCCGCCACGTTCAGTTCGGTATCGGTACCGGCCTGAATACAAACCGTTGCGCCATCCAGCTCTTTTGCGCTTTTCAGGCCTGCTTTCTGGTGGGTCAGGAAGCCGATGCCGTCGTAATAGTTAACGCCGGCGAAAATAAAGCCCATACCACCGTCGCGTGCAGAGGTCCAGGTGGTATTACGCGACAGAATATCAACCTCACCGGATTGCAGTGCGGTAAAACGCTCTTTCGCAGTCAGCGGGGTATATTTCACTTTTTCCGCATCACCAAACACCGCTGCGGCTGCAGCACGACATACATCCACATCAATACCGGTAAACTTGCCGCTGGCATCCGCATAGGAGAAGCCCGGCAAACCATCACTGATACCACATTGAATGAAGCCTTTCTTTTTAATGGCATCCAGAGTGGTGCCCGCGTGGGCCTGATTGGCAACGGCAAACAGTGTTGCAGCGGCAATCAACGTGGAGAGCATCATTTTTTTCATAAAGCATCCTGTGTGGCGGGATCATATTGTTATGTTTTAACGCACGCTTTGGTGCGCTTGCCTGTCTGGCTATTCACTGCTTTGCAAACACGGTGCCAGGTTTGCATTGCGCTGAATTCCTTGGAAAGCTTTACTAATAATCAGAAGGGAATTGAAAGTTTTATTAATATCGCGCACTGGGGCGGGGCAAAAATAGATGGCTTGGTCACAGATGGTGCAAACAGTTTCACTATATGGAAACGCTGTGAGAAAGGTAACAGTTTTGTAAGGGTTTTGTAGGGAAATAGATAAAAGCCAGCGAGGATACGCTGGCTTTCAGAATTCAGAGAGGGCTATTAGTAGAGAGAAGTCGCCCCTGCCGGGCGAGTTTTAAAGCGGCGATGCAGCCACATATACTGGTTTGGCGCGCGCATGATCTCGCGCTCAATCACGCGGTTCATATAGGCTGCTGCCTGCTGCTCGTCATCGATCGGATAATCTTTCAGTTCTGGCTGGATGACCAGTTCATAACCGCTGCCATCCTCTTTGCGGATCAGCACGACGGTCACCATCGCCGGTTTTGCCATACGGGCCAGCATCCATGTACCGCTGGTGGTGGCGGCCTGGGGGACGGCGAACAGCGGCGCAAACACGCTGCCTTTCGGGCCGTAATCCTGGTCTGGAGCAAACCAAACGGCTTCACCCTGTTTTAGGGCCTGGACCATGCCACGTAAATCACGGCGGTTGATCATCGCCTTGTTAGAACGCATACGTCCTTTGGTCTGAACCCATTCCATCAGCTTGTTATTGTGCGGGCGGTACATGGCCATCATCGGCTGGCAGAGGCCCATCGCCCGGCCACCCAGCTCAAGCGACATGAAGTGCACGCCAATCACTAAGGCGCCACGGCCCTCGCTCTGCGCGGCCTGAAGATTATGCAGGCCATTAACATTGAACCAGCGCTTAACGCGACGATCTGACCAAAACCATGCCATTCCAGTTTCAATCAACCCCATCCCAAGGGATTCAAAGTTTCCGACGATGCGGTGCTCCAACTGCTCCCGATCCATATCCGGGAAACAGAGTTCCAGGTTACGGCGGGCAATCGAGACGCGGCGCTTCATAAAGCGCATTGAAGTACGCCCCATCCAGCTGCCAAGTCGGTGTAATAACGGATACGGCAGCTGTACCAGCAAAAACAGTACGCTGACGCCAAACCAGGTAAGCCAGTAACGCGGGTGCAGATAGCCCCTCTGGAACTTAGGTGAATGCTTCATAATTACTCGTATAGCGTTAAGGGATGGTGAATCTGTATTGCATTAATGAAACGGCTTAGCTGCGGTACAGTAACTCAGACACCCGATCAGGACGATGGTTTAACCGGGTTCCGCTACCGGCAAAAACTTTACATTCGTGGGGCGTTACGCACTGCGGTCAGAAAGGTGAGGGCGGCGGGCCTGCGAAGGCATTTCCATTGGCGCTGAGTGTACACAGGTTACAGGCCATCCAGGAAGGGGGTAAGCCGAATAATCTGAGAAGAATTTCAAGAGCGAAAACCGTCAAGTCAGAGTCATTGAATTATCGAAATAAAATGCACTATCAGATTGACTCAATTTCTTCTGCCGAACGGAGCGTTTAAGCAATTTATCAGGCCATTAAAAAAGGCGCTTCCCATGCCGAGGAGCGCCTTTTATCAAACACATAACTGATTAGTATCAGTTCATGCCGTATTTTTTCAGTTTCTTACGCAGTGTTCCGCGGTTGATACCCATCATCAGGGCTGCACGGGTCTGGTTGCCACGGGTGTATTGCATCACCATGTCCAACAGAGGCTGTTCTACTTCAGCCAGTACCAGCTCATACAGGTCATTCACATCCTGACCATTCAGTTGAGCAAAATAGTTCTTCAGTGCCTGCTTGACCGAATCACGAAGTGGCTTTTGGGTCACCTGATCCTGTGAGTTCACGGTAGATACGGTCAGTACGTCAGAATTTACGCGTTGTTCGAACATAGTTCTGTCAGCTCTTTATTTCTAATTACGCAAGATTTTCGAAGTATGCCTCCAACGCCTCCAGCTGTTCGCTGGCATCCTCAATGGCGTTGAATGTGCGCCGAAACTGGTCGTTTGGGGCATGCTCCTGGAGATACCAGGAGACGTGCTTTCGGGCAATACGGTATCCTTTGCGGTGACCATAAAAGTCGTGCAGTTCCCGTAAGTGCTCGATGAGCAAGCGCTTTACTTCAGCCAGTGGCATCGGTGCCAGCAGCTCCCCAGTGTCCAGATAATGCTGGATTTCCCGGAAGATCCACGGTCTTCCCTGAGCCGCGCGTCCTATCATCAGGGCATCAGCCCCCGTATAGTCAAGCACAGCTCTGGCTTTATGCGGGTCAGTAATGTCTCCATTCGCGATAATCGGAATGGATACGTTCTGCTTAACTGTCCGAATGCTGTCGTACTCAGCTTCGCCGTTGAACAAACAGGCGCGTGTGCGTCCATGAATTGTCAGGGCCTGAATACCGCAGCGTTCAGCCAATTGGGCAATCTCTACGCAGTTGCGGTTGTCGCTGTCCCAGCCGGTGCGAATCTTTAACGTTACCGGTACGTCAACTGCATTGACCACCGCCGAGAGGATAGACTTCACCAGCTCAGGGTGCTGCAGCAGTGCCGAACCTGCCATTTTCCGATTCACTTTTTTGGCCGGACATCCCATGTTGATGTCAATGACCTGCGCACCTGATGCTGCATTGATACGCGCGGCTTGTGCCATCTCTTCCGGGTCACAACCTGCAATTTGCACGGTACGAATACCTGGCTCATCACTGTGTACCATACGCAACCGTGATTTATCGCTGGCCCAAACTTCAGGGTTAGACGACAACATCTCGGATACAGTCATTCCAGCGCCCATTGAATAGCAAAGGGTCCTGAACGGCCTGTCGGTGATCCCGGCCATCGGGGCTGCAATCAATCGATTACGAAGCTGGTGATTTCCTATGCGCATGAAAAAAAAGTGACCATAGTGTGTCCGCAAGGCGGCGTATATTACGCATTTTTTCAGGAAGATGAAAGGCCAAACTTTGAACAATCTAACGCTAGCGGTCAATGTCGTGCGTAGCTCAGCCCATGTTGTATATTTTAATTCATATAAAACAATAAATTAAAAAAATATGCTGAAATTGTGTACAAAGATTTTTCTTTTTTTGTGACCAATATAACAACATTTTTCACGTCAGATTGGGTGTTATTTGGCACATGTGACGCAAAGAACGCGCTGGCACAGTTCTAATGACCTGTACCAGCGAAATTTTAGTGGCGGATACCGGTAATACGGCACCACTCCTCTTTCTCGGCGACCGGGTCGAGGGTAAAGGTGTCTGCGTAGGCTTCACAGACGCTTTCTGCCTGGCTCGCCAGTACGCCGGAAAGTCCCAAATGACCACCACTTTTTGGTAACACGCTAATCAGCGGTGCCAGCTCGCGCAGCGGGCCTGCAAGAATATTGGCGACCACCACATCGGCACTCAGGTTGTCCGGCTGCTGGTGGGGCAGGTACAGCGACAGGCGTTCAGAAACACCGTTACGTTCAGCGTTGTCACGGCTTGCCTGAATGGCCTGAGGATCGATATCAATGCCAATCGCCTGTGCTGCACCCAGCTTCAGCGCCGCAATGGCCAGAATGCCGGAGCCGCAGCCAAAATCGATTACTGTTTTACCCACCAGGTCCAGGCCATCCAGCCATGCGAGGCAGAGCGCTGTGGTGGGATGGGTGCCGGTGCCAAAGGCTAGCCCCGGATCGAGCATCACGTTAACCGCCTCAGGATCGGGCACATCACGCCAGCTTGGGCAGATCCACAGACGCTGACCAAAACGCATCGGGTGGAAATTGTCCATCCACTCACGTTCCCAGTCCTTATCTTCGATCTGCTCGATCTTATGGTGGAAGCCCGATCCCAACAGCGGATGTTGTTCCAGTCCGGCGATCACGTCCGGCATCTCGGTTTCGGCGTCAAACAGGCCGATCACATCGGTGTCGCCCCACAGGCGGGTTTCGCCCGGCAGCGGTTCGAAAACCGGATTATCGTGCGTATCCTGGAAGGTTACCGATACCGCGCCATTTTCAATCAGTGCGTCACCGAGTTCTTCAGCCTGAGCGCCGGTCGTATTAATCTTCATCTGTATCCAGGGCATAGCAATTCTCTTATTCAAACAGGGTGGAGGTCTTCTGCGGTTCAGCGGCAGAGTGACCAAAACGGTTACCGGCAATAAATGCCAGCAGGCTGAGCAGCAGCGCGGGCACAATCGGGTGGAAACCCATCGGTTCAACGTGCAGGCTGGCCAGCAGTGTGTAGCAGGCAGCACCGCTAATCATGCTGCTCAGTGCACCGGCGGCATTCGCCTTTTCCCAGTACAGCCCCAGCACCAACGGCCAGAGGAACACGGCTTCAAGCCCCCCGAAGGCCAGCAAATTAAGCCAGATGATCATATCGGGCGGATTCCACGCCGCCAGCAGCAGCAGCAAACCCAACACCAGCGTTACCAGACTGGAGAAGCGTTTAAGCAGGCGCTCGTTCGCCATATGCTCAGGTCGTACACGCAGGTAGAGATCTTTCACGATCGTTGCCGATGATTGTAGCAGCTGGGCATTGATCGTTGACATGATCGCCGCCATCGGTGCGGCAAGAAAGATCCCGGCAGCCAGCGGCGGTAATACCTGGATCATTAGCGTTGGGATCACCTGGTCGGGGATCGCCAGATCCGGCAGCACAGCGCGGCCAAGTGCACCGGCCAGATGCATACCCAGCATCAGCACAACGACCACGATAGTACCGAGGACGATCGCCATATGTACCGCTTTGCTATCTTTATAAGAAATGCAGCGTACGGCGGTATGCGGCAGGCCAATCACGCCAAAACAGACCAGAACCGAGAAAGAGGCGAGGAACGTTGGCGTCAGAATATTATCCACACCGGAAGGCGTAATCAGCCGGGGATCGATTGCTTCCAGTTTGGCAACAGCACTGTGCATTCCACCTGCCGCGTGGATCACCGCATACAGCAGCAAAAACGTTCCCAGCAGCATCACCAGGCCCTGCATTGCATCGTTCAGCACGCTGGCGCGGAAGCCGCCAAAGGCGGTATACAGGGCAATACTGCCGCCGAAGATCAGCAGGCCGGTATCGTAAGGGATACCCGCTGCCGTCTCCAGCAGGCGCGCACCGCCGATAAACTGCACTGTCATCGCGCCGATAAAAGCAACCAGCAGACTCAGGCTCGCCAGCCATACCAGCAGCGGGCTGCGGTAGCGGGCATACAGCATATCGTTGAGCGTGACGGCGTTATAGCGACGGGCAAGAATCGCGAACTTTTTCCCCAATACGCCCAGCGCCAGCCAGACAGCGGGAACCTGTACCATCGACAGCAGCACCCAGCCGAGGCCGTATTTATAGGCGGCACCTGGCCCACCAATAAAGGAACTGGCGCTGATATAGGTGGTGGTCAGGGTCATTGCCAGTACAAAGCCGCCCATTGAACGGCTGCCGAGGAAATACTCGGTAAGGAAGCTGCCTTCACGGCGCTTGCGTATGGCAAACACCGACAGACCGGCGACCAGCAGTAAATAGCCAATCAGCGGTAAAATAATCTCAAGCTTCACTGTCATCCTCCAGAGGAATATCGCGGAAAACCACGCGAACCATCAGCCAGCAGAGAAATATAAACAGGCCGGGCACCAGCAGGCAGGAGAGCTCAAACCAGTGTGGCAGCCCGGTGATACCGGGCCTGTCGTCCCACAACCAGGCCGTCAGCACCCAGCAGGCAAGATAGGCTACAGCCAGCCAGAACGACCAGCGGGCCTCTTTATTTGCCTGTAGAAAACGCGTATCCATCCGTATCTCCTCAGAGTGACGGCAAAGGTTCATTTATGCAGGGATGGCAGAGTTAAGGCTCATGACCCGGCAATACCTTTAGAAGTGACTTACGGGGAAGGAGAATGGGCCTGACGATGCAGGCCCACGAGCAGGCAGGATTACTTCTCTTGCAGGCCGAGTTTTTTCTCCAGGTAGTGGATGTTGGTTCCACCGTGCTGGAAGTTCTCGTCAGACATGATTTTCATCTGCAGTTCGATATTGGTTTTGATCCCGTCAATAATCAGCTCCGCCAGCGCATTTTTCATGCGGGAGATAGCAACATCGCGGGTTTCACCGTAGGTGATCAGCTTACCAATCATTGAATCATAGTACGGCGGCACGCTGTAACCGGCGTAGATATGTGATTCCCAGCGCACGCCAAAACCACCAGGCGCATGGAAGCGGGTGATCTTGCCAGGGCTTGGCAGGAAGGTGTTCGGGTCTTCGGCGTTAATACGGCATTCCACCGCATGGCCGCGAACGGTCACTTCTTCCTGTTTGATTGACAGCGGTTGACCGGCAGCGATACGCAGCTGCTCTTTGATCAGATCCACGCCGGTGATCATTTCAGTAACCGGGTGCTCAACCTGAATACGGGTGTTCATTTCAATGAAGTAGAACTCACCGTTTTCAAACAGGAACTCGAAAGTACCCGCACCGCGATAGCCGATATCCACACAGGCTTTAGAGCAGCGCTCGCCGATATAGCGACGCAGTTCTTCAGTAATGCCCGGTGCTGGCGCTTCTTCCACCACTTTCTGGTGACGACGTTGCATGGAACAGTCGCGCTCGGCCAGATAGATAGCGTTGCCCTGACCATCGGCCATAACCTGGATTTCGATGTGGCGTGGATTTTCCAGGTACTTCTCCATGTACACCATGTCGTTGTTGAAAGCCGCTTTGGCTTCCGCTTTCGTCATAGTGATGGATTGCTCCAGATCTTTGTCGCTGCGCACAACGCGCATACCGCGACCGCCGCCGCCGCCGGAGGCTTTGATAATCACCGGATAACCAATGCGTTTTGCAAAGGCACGGTTTTTATCCATGTCCTCGGTCAGTGGACCGTCTGAACCTGGAACGGTAGGCACACCGGCTTTCTTCATCGCGGTGATAGCGGAAACTTTATCGCCCATCAGGCGGATGGTATCCGCTTTTGGTCCGATAAAGATAAAGCCAGAACGCTCAACCTGCTCGGCAAAGTCCGCGTTCTCGGACAGGAATCCGTAACCCGGGTGGATAGCCACTGCACCGGTGATTTCCGCCGCCGAGATCAGCGCCGGAATATTCAGATAGCTTTTTACCGACTGAGCCGGGCCGATGCAGACGGTTTCGTCTGCCAGCAGCACGTGCTTCAGGTCGCGATCCGCAGTGGAGTGCACGGCAACGGTTTTGATGCCCAGCTCTTTACAGGCACGCAGAATACGCAGCGCAATCTCACCACGGTTAGCAATTACAATTTTATCAAGCATGGTTCGCCTCGTTATTCGATGACTACCAGCGGCTCGTCAAATTCAACTGGCTGACCGCTTTCGACCAGGATCGCTTTCACTACGCCGGATTTATCGGCTTCGATCTGGTTCATCATTTTCATCGCTTCAACGATGCACAGAGTGTCGCCGGCGTTAACTTTCTGGCCAATTTCAATGAAGGCTTTCGCATCCGGGCTAGGAGTGCGGTAGAAGGTGCCTACCATTGGAGAGCGCACGATGTGGCCACTGATTTCAGCTGCAGCTGGTGCTTCCATAGCCGGTGCGCTGGCAGGAGCTACGGCGGCGGCCAGAGCGGGCTGTGGCTGCTGCATCATTGGTGCAGCGTAAGCCTGCTGCATCATTGGATAGCCAACGTTAGCCGGGGAACGGCTGATACGAACTGACTCTTCGCCTTCAGAGATTTCCAGTTCAGCGATACCTGATTCTTCAACCAGTTCGATCAGTTTTTTAATCTTACGAATATCCATAAGTGTGGTTCCGTACTCTGTTTAATTAGATGGTGACAGGCGTTTTACCGCTGTCTGTAAAGCCCAGGAATAACCGTCGACGCCAAGTCCACAGATCACGCCGGCAGAAATATCAGAAAGATATGAATGATGGCGAAAAGGCTCACGGGCATGCACATTTGACAGATGAACTTCGATAAACGGGATGCTAACTGCCAGCAGCGCATCACGCAGTGCTACGCTGGTATGGGTGAATGCCGCCGGGTTGATGACGATATAATCGACATTGCCTTTTGCCTCATGTATGCGATCAATCAACGCATGTTCCGCATTGGACTGGAGATGACTCAGGGTAACGTTCAGCGCTGCGGCCTGTGCCGTCAGATCGCTGACAATCTCGCCCAGCGTCGTGTGGCCATACTTTTCCGGCTCACGCGTACCCAGCAGATTCAGGTTGGGACCGTTCAAAAGGAGTACATGAAACTTATCCGTCATCTTGCTGCTATCTCCTGCGATAATTGAGGCATCGCACAAAATACATCGCCAAAGCCGGTTTGTCACCTCATTCAGATGAAATTTGATGTCGGCTGGCAAACGAAGTCGGGCATTATAACGATATCAACGCAATTAGCAGCTAAATACTGGTCTTATCAGCGAAGATAATCCACAGCGCCCGTGAAAAAGACGCTGAAGATTTATCCCGTTGTGACAGAGAACACGCTATCTGCGGGGGCAGAACCGGTTACCACGGCCACCACTTGCGGAATGTTTTATAACGGAATGCCAGCAGGATCGCGGCAAGTAACGCATAAATCCACGGCTGTGGCGAAAGCACTTTCACCGACCAAAGATAGTGAATGGGTGCCAGAATTGCCACCAGATAGACGGTGTAATGCAGCGTTTGCCAGCGTTTTCCTAATCGACGCTGGGCTTTCTGGAAGGAGGTAGCGGCCAGCAGCAGCAGAATAACCCAGCTGATCAAGCCGAAGGTCAGATATGGCCGGTAAATCAGTTCCGAACCCAGAAGCCCAATATTGTCGAGGCCCAGCTCCAGCAGCGAATAGCTGAGCAGATGCAGGGTCGCCCAGGCAAAGCACCAAAGCCCCAGCAATCGGCGTACGCGGATCAGCAGGGGCTGCTTTCCATAGCGAGCAACAGGTGTGACGGCCAGGCTGGCCAGCAGAAACTTCAGCGCCATTCTGCCGGTAAAATGCTGGATATCCTTCGCCGGATCGGCGCTGAACCAGCCCTGATCGATAGAGAGCAGGAGCCAGAGGAACGGCAGGAAGCCGGCCAGATGCAGCAGAACCTTCAGGACGGTTATTTGTTTCGCATTCAGGCGCATCACTTAAAAATTTTCCCGTAAATCAAGGCCACGGTAGAGCGAAGCCACCTGTTCGGCATAGCCGTTATACAACAGCGTCGGCTGGCGCTTAACATCAAGAATACCGCCTGATCCAATCACGCGCTCGCTGGCCTGCGACCAGCGTGGGTGATCGACGTGTGGATTCACGTTGGCATAGAACCCGTATTCGTTGGGTGCCAGCTGGTTCCAGGTTGTGGGCGGCATATCTTTGACCAGACTGATTTTTACGATGGATTTAATCCCTTTAAAGCCGTATTTCCAGGGTACGGTCAAACGGATCGGCGCGCCGTTTTGCGGCGGCAGCGCTTTGCCATAAACGCCGGTGGTCAGCAGGGTCAGGGGATGCATGGCTTCATCCAGCCGTAATCCTTCTACATAGGGATAATCCAGCCCGCCGCCGATAAAACGATCCTGCTGACCGGGCATTTCATCCGGGGCATAGACCGTCTGGAAGGCGACATAGCGTGCATTGCTGGTGGGTTCAGCGGCTTTTAGCAATTTACCCAGTTCGAAGCCAATCCACGGCACCACCATGGACCAGGCTTCAACGCAGCGCATGCGGTAGATTCGCTGCTCCAGTGGAAAGCGCTTAAAGATATCATCCATATCTAAAGTCAGTGGTTTCGCCACTTCACCGTCGATGGTGATTTTCCAGTCGGTGGTTTTTAGCGTGCCCGCATTGGCGGCAGGATCGGCTTTATCCAGCCCGAATTCGTAGAAGTTATTGTAGCCGGTAACCTTATCTTCCGGCGTTAGCGGCAAATCGGCCTGGTACTGCGCGGGTTTACTGAATTCCAGTGCCTTACCCGGCATCGCTTTTGGGCGATCGTTGCCTTTAAACCATGAAAGCACATCGGCTCTGGCAGCACCGGGTAGGGTGAAAGCCGCAGCCCCAAGTCCTAAGGTTTTTAACAGCGTGCGCCGGCGGGTATTAAACACGCTCTCCGGCGTGACGTCGTTTTCAGACAGTGTGTTTACGGTTTTCATGGGGAATTCTCGACAAAGACTGTGGATATTAGAGCATGGCCTGG
The DNA here is from genome assembly GCF_016624745.1 of Erwinia sp. S43. NCBI lineage: Bacteria > Pseudomonadati > Pseudomonadota > Gammaproteobacteria > Enterobacterales > Erwiniaceae > Erwinia > Erwinia sp. S43. Next base: position 14,835 of record NZ_JACVTX010000016.1, read on the forward strand.
CGAAGAATTTTCAGCGAGCATTCAGGTAAAATGGAGCATTTGCGGTTAAATCAGCCCCGGCAAATAAACCGGGGCGAAAGGATTAGCGAACCCGTACCAGCGTCCGGCCGGTTATCTGATTATTTAACAATTTTTCTGCGGCTTCAGGGGCCTGTGACAGCGAAATCTCCGTAGTGGCCTGTTGATAGAACGAGGTAGGTAAAACCTTGACCAGGCGTTTCCAGGCTGCAATACGTCGTACGGTCGGGGCCATCACTGAATCGACCCCCTGCAGGCGCACATTACGTAAAATAAACGGCATTACGCTGGTGGGCAGATCGAAGCCACCGGCAAGGCCGCAGGCGGCTACCACGCCGCCCCAGGAGGTTTGCGCCAGTACGCTGGCCAGCACCTGACCACCTGCGGCATCGATTGCCCCTGCCCAGCGCTGTTTTTCCAGCGGGCGGGAGGCTTCGCTGAACTCACTGCGTGGCAATATGTGGGTGGCGCCCAGCTGTTGTAAATAGTCGTGGGTAGATTCACGCCCGCTGACGGCAGTCACTCGGTAACCCAGCGCGTGCAGCAGTGCAATTGCCGTGCTGCCCACGCCGCCGCTGGCTGCGGTTACCAGTATCTCTCCGCTTTCCGGAGTCACTCCACCTTCTTCAAGCGCCATGACACAAAGCATGGCAGTCAGCCCGGCGGTGCCGATAATCATTGCCTGGCGAGCCTCCAGGCCTTCAGGTAGCGCAACCAGCCAGTCCGCTTTCACCCGCGCCTGTTCGGCCAGGCCGCCCCAGTGGTTCTCGCCAACGCCCCAGCCGGTGAGTACCACCGACTGGCCGCTGTGAAAGCGCGGATCGCTGCTGGTGTATACTTTTCCGGCAAAATCAATGCCGGGAACCATCGGGAACTGGCGAATAATCTTTCCCTTGCCGGTAATCGCCAGCGCATCCTTATAGTTAATGCCTGACCACTCAATATCCACGGTAACGTCGCCGGGAGGGAGATCGCTGCTGTCAACCTGCTGGATGGAGGCCAGTGTCTTGCCGTCTACCTGTTCGAGAACCAGTGCCTGCATGTGAATCTCCTGAAATCGCGTGTTCAATGAAAAAAGTACCTGGGACGACTATACTCGCAGAAACCTCTGATTATCTGACACCAGACAAGCAAACGGCATCCGGGTTATGGTATTTTTCCATTCCGTGTTACTCAGGCTAGGGTGCCTGCTTTCCACCTGCCATTAATCTACGAGCGTACATTACCGTTAATGGCGTATCTGTCACCGCAGTTGAATGGGCACAAGGATGCGATTAACCACCAAACTTTCTGCGATTATCACACTGCTCTGTACATTAGGAATGTTGCTAATGCTGGTGGGCTGTGTGCTGAGCTTCTTCTATATTAGCAACCAGAGAGCAGAATTTCGGGTTGAACGGATGGCTGACGATGTCGATCTCGCCTTGTTAACCCAGTCTCCGCAGCAGATCTCTCCCTGGCTCCATCAGGTCATGAACCCCTTACAGATTGAGCGCATTGAGCTGAATGACGGCAACAGCACCCTGTTGCAGGTCACCCGCCATCAGCAGTCACTGCTTGATGATGAACCGAACCGCTTTCGTCAGACCGATATTCATCTTCGCCAGCATCCGCATTTAACTTTGCGCATCATGTGGATCGATCCGACCAAAACGTGGTTCAGCTCGATGATTGGAGCCTCAACACTATTGGCTATCGTTGCCGTGGTGGCGATCATGACATTTTTGCTGGTGCAGGCCCATCGCTGGCTTTACCGGCAGTTGAAAGGCCTGGAAAAGCTGGAGGTGCGTGCAGAAGCCATCATCAAAGGTGAGCGCGCCAGTGTACGCCCAGGGTCGATACATGAATGGCCGGCAAAAGCGAGTAGCGCAATTGATTTGCTGCTGGCGGATCTGAAAGAGGCGGGAGAGCAGCATTACCGCGTCGACACGCTGATCCGCACCTTCGCCGCTCAGGACCCGCGCACCGGGTTAAATAATCGCCTGTTTTTTGATAATCAATTGACCACGTTACTGGAAGATCCTGAGGCGGTTGGCACGCACGGGATGGTAATGATGATCCGCCTGCCGGATTTTGACACGCTGCGCGAGCGCTGGGGGCATACCGAGGTTCAGGACTATCTGTTTGCGCTGGTCAATCTGCTGTCGACCTTCGTTTTACGTTACCCCGGCGCGCTGTTGGCGCGTTACTTCCGCAGCGACTTTGCCGTGCTGTTGCCGCACCGCAGCGTCAAAGATGCCGATGGCATTGCGTCACAGCTGATTAAGGCGGTGGATACGCTGCCGCCAACGCGCATGCTGGATCGGGAGGATATGATCCATATCGGTATCAGCGGCTGGCGCAGCGGGCAGACTACGCAGCAGGTAATGGAGAATGCCGAACTGGCCACTCGTCAGGCAACGTTACAAGGTGGAAACGGCTGGTCGGTCGGTGAAGGTGCACTTCAGGATCTGGGGCGGGGCAGCGTGAAATGGCGCACGCTACTGGAAAATACCGTTAATCGTGGCGGCCCTCGTCTGTATCAGAAACCGGCGGTAACCAGCGAAGGCAAGGTTCATCACCGTGAGATGATGCCGCGCATATTTGACGGTGAAAAAGAGCTGCTGGCGGCGGAATACCTGCCGCTGGCGCAGCAGCTTGGACTGGCAGAGCGCTACGACCGCCAGATGGTGACGCGGATATTGACGCTGGTCGACCTGTGGCCCGAAGAGACGCTGGCGATTCCCCTGACTCTGGACTCCCTGCTGCAGCGCAGTTTCCTCAACTGGCTGCGCGATAGTTTGCTGCAATGCACTAAATCACAAAGAAAACGTATTTTATTTGAACTTGCAGAAGCGGATGTGTGTCAACACTTCAACCGATTAGACCCGGTGTTTCGTTTGATCTATGGTTTTGGCTGCCGCGTGGCCATCAACCAGGCAGGGTTAACCGTGGTTAGCACCGCTTATATACGGCAGTTTCAGGTGGAGCTGATTAAGCTGCATCCGGGGCTGGTGCGTAATATCGAGCGGCGCACGGAAAATCAGCTGTTTGTACAGAGCCTGATTGAGAGCTGCAAGCACACATCAACACGGGTTTTTGCCGCCGGAGTGCGTTTTAAAGAGGAGTGGCAAACTCTGGTTGAGCTGGGCGTTACCGGTGGTCAGGGGGACTTTTTTGCATCCTCTCAGCCGGTCAACAGCAACGTGAAAAAATATTCGCAAAGATATCGAGTTTAGCCTGCCGTTAGCCGGGTTTTCACGTAGAATAGCCGCGCGGTGTGGTTCGAAGCGGCTTCCTTGCCAGCCGAAGCGAAACTAAAATGTTAAATATTATGTATGTTATGTCCGCTTTATCCGTCTAAACCCCAGGGCAGGATGCCGCGTTATCAGCATTTTTTGCAGAAGATGCTGCTGAAGGTTGTGACACCGGCGCGAGATAGCATGATTTTTCACCGAAGTAGACTGTTTTTGCGCCTTGTCGCTGCTTCGTGTGGTTGGTAAAGTAAGCGGATTTTATTTTCCGCCCCCAGCTTGCAGGATTATCCTTTAGTATGTTTAAAAAATTTCGTGGCATGTTTTCCAACGACTTGTCCATCGACCTGGGTACCGCCAATACCCTGATCTACGTGAAAGGACAGGGCATCGTTCTTAATGAGCCCTCCGTCGTTGCTATTCGTCAGGATCGTGCCGGTTCTCCTAAGAGCGTGGCGGCAGTAGGTCATGATGCAAAACAAATGCTGGGCCGTACGCCTGGCAATATCGCGGCTATTCGTCCAATGAAAGACGGCGTTATCGCTGACTTCTTCGTGACCGAAAAAATGCTGCAACACTTTATTAAACAGGTACACAGCAACAGCTTTATGCGCCCAAGTCCGCGCGTGCTGGTTTGTGTTCCTGTGGGCGCAACGCAGGTTGAACGTCGTGCTATCCGTGAATCTGCCCAGGGGGCAGGCGCGCGTGAAGTGTTCCTGATTGAGGAACCAATGGCGGCGGCAATCGGTGCTGGTCTGCCGGTATCTGAAGCGACCGGTTCGATGGTGGTGGATATCGGTGGCGGTACAACAGAAGTTGCCGTGATTTCCCTCAACGGTGTGGTTTATTCCTCTTCCGTACGTATTGGTGGTGACCGCTTCGATGAAGCCATCATTAATTATGTGCGTCGTAACTACGGTTCACTGATCGGTGAAGCAACCGCAGAACGCATCAAGCACGGTATCGGCTCGGCGTACCCGGGTGATGAAGTGCATGAAATGGAAGTGCGTGGCCGTAACCTGGCTGAAGGGGTTCCACGTGGTTTCACGCTGAACTCAAACGAGATCCTGGAAGCGCTGCAGGAGCCTTTGACCGGTATCGTGAGCGCCGTTATGGTTGCACTGGAACAGTGCCCACCAGAGCTGGCATCTGACATCTCCGAACGCGGCATGGTACTGACCGGTGGTGGTGCGCTGCTGCGTAACCTGGACCGCCTGCTTATGGAAGAGACCGGCATTCCGGTAGTCGTTGCAGAAGATCCGCTGACCTGCGTAGCACGCGGTGGTGGTAAAGCGTTGGAAATGATTGACATGCACGGCGGCGATTTGTTCAGCGAAGAATAATTTGCCTGAAGGGAGTGGCGGGGCGCTGCCCGCACTCCTTTTTCATGTTGTCGAGGAAAACGCCGATTTTATGAAGCCGATGTTCAGCAGGGGGCCTTCCCTGCAGTTACGCTTATTTTTAGCGGTTATAGTGGCAATAGGCGTTATTGTTGCCGATAGTCGTATGGGGGCTTTCACCCAAATACGCACCTATATGGATACCGCCGTTAGTCCATTCTACTTTCTGGCCAATGGGCCGCGTCAAATTCTGGACGATGTTTCTGAAACATTGGCCTCCCGCCAGCAGGTCGAGCTGGAAAATAAAGCCTTACGTCGTGAACTGATCCTGAAGAACAGCGAACTGCTGATGCTGGGACAATTCAAACAGGAAAATGCCCGCCTGCGCGAACTGCTGGGTTCGCCGTTGCGTCAGGATGAACACAAGATGGTGACCCAGGTCATCTCTACTGGCAGCGATCCTTATACCGATCAGGTAGTGATTGATAAAGGCAGCGTAAACGGTGTTTACGAAGGGCAGCCTGTTATCAGCGATAAGGGCGTCGTCGGACAGGTGGTTGCCGTCGGTAAAATCACCAGCCGCGTGCTGCTGATTTGCGATGCTTCCCATGCACTGCCGATCCAGGTACTGCGCAACGATATCCGCGTGATCGCGGCGGGCAACGGCTGCACGGAAGATTTGCAGCTTGAGCATCTGCCGGGCAACACCGATATTCGTGTGGGTGACGTGCTTGTAACGTCGGGCCTCGGTGGACGTTTCCCTGAAGGCTATCCTGTCGGCGTTGTGTCGTCGGTGAAAGTGGATACGCAGCGTGCCTATACGGTGATTCAGGCGCGTCCAACCGCCGGACTGCAGCGTTTGCGCTATCTGCTACTGCTGTGGGGGGCCGATCGTAACGGCACCATGCCAATGGCACCTGATGAAGTTCACCGCGTGGCAAACGAACGTCTGATGCAGATGATGCCTCAGGTACTGCCGCCGGTAAGCGAGATGGGGCCTCCGGCTCCGCCTGCTGTTAGTGACAGTGGTAGCACCGCGCCCGGCACGGCTGCCGTGACGGAACCCGCGCCAGCTCAGGCTGCGCCGGTTCGCCGCCAGTCACCGGTGCGTGGAGGTCAGCCTTGAGTAGCTATCGCAGTCATGGCCGTTGGGTCATCTGGCTCTCATTCCTCGTTGCGTTGGTATTGCAAATCATGCCCTGGCCGGAACAGATTTATATGTTCCGGCCATCCTGGCTGCTGCTGATCTTAATTTACTGGGTGCTGGCGCTGCCGCATCGGGTAAATGTCGGTACGGGATTCGTGATGGGATCTATAATGGACCTCATCTCTGGTTCAACGCTGGGCGTACGCGCGCTGGCATTGAGCATTATCGCGTATCTGGTGGCGTTTAAATTCCAGCTGTTCCGCAATCTGGCGCTGTGGCAGCAGGCACTGATGGTGATGGTGCTGTCGCTGGCGATGGATGTGATCGTCTTCTGGGCCGAATTCTTGGTAATCAACGTTTCGTTCAGACCAGAAATTTTCTGGAGCAGCGTCATCGACGGCATACTCTGGCCCTGGTTGTTCTTACTGATGAGAAAAATTCGCCGCCAGTTTGCCGTACAATAAAGGACAATTATGGTATCCCTGTATCTGGCTTCTGGTTCTCCCCGTCGTCGTGAACTACTGACTCAGCTTGGTTTATCATTTGAGCGCATCTCTACTGAGGTAGAAGAGCAGCGCCGCGATGGTGAACAGGCCGAACACTACGTCCGTCGGCTGGCGCTGGAAAAAGCGCAGGCCGGCGTGGCCGTTGCCCGCCAGGATCTGCCCGTACTTGGGGCCGATACCATAGTCGTATTACATAATGAAGTGCTGGAAAAACCAGCCGATAAAGATGCCGCAGCCGCGATGCTGGCAAAGCTCTCCGGCCAGACCCATCAGGTGATGACTGCCGTAGCGTTTGCCGACAGCCAGCGGTCGCTTGATTGCCTTGTTGTCACCGATGTGACGTTTCGCTCACTGACACCAGATGATATCAGGAACTATATCGCCAGCGGCGAGCCGATGGACAAAGCCGGTGCGTATGGTATTCAGGGACTGGGTGGAAACTTTGTCAGAAAAATTAACGGAAGTTATTACGCAGTGGTGGGATTGCCTCTGGTTGAAACAGCCGAGCTGTTCAGCAGCTTCCTGGCGCTGCGTGAAGTGAGAGGACAAGATGACAGCTGAACTGCTGGTTAATATTACGCCGTCGGAAACCCGCGTAGCCTACATCGATGGCGGCATTTTGCAGGAAATTCATATCGAGCGCGAAGCGCGCCGTGGCATCGTCGGTAATATTTATAAAGGCCGCGTCAGCCGGGTACTGCCTGGGATGCAGGCGGCGTTTGTGGATATCGGTCTGGAGAAGGCCGCTTTTCTTCATGCTTCCGACATCATGCCGCACACCGAATGCGTCGCGGGCGATGAACAGAAAAACTTCTCGGTGCGGGATATCTCCGAGCTGGTTCGTCAGGGGCAGGATCTGATGGTGCAGGTGGTGAAAGATCCGCTGGGCACCAAAGGCGCACGTCTGACCACCGACATTACGCTGCCATCACGCTATCTGGTGTTTATGCCGGGTGCCTCCCACGTCGGCGTTTCACAGCGCATTGACAGCGAAGCCGAACGCGACCGCCTGAAAGCGGTGGTCTCCGGCTACTGCGATGAGCTGGGCGGCTATATTATCCGCACCGCGGCGGAAGGCGTGGGTGAAGAAGAGCTGGCCTCGGATGCTGCGTTTCTCAAGCGCCTGTGGACCAAGGTGATTGAGCGCAAGAAGCGTAATCAAACCCGCTACCGTCTGTACGGCGAGGTGGCGCTTTCACAGCGTATTCTGCGCGACTTTGCCGGCGCGGCGCTGGATCGCATTCGTATCGACTCACGTCAAACTTTCGAACACCTGGTGGAATTCACCAGCGAGTACATCCCGGAAATGACCGCGAAGCTGGAGCTGTATACCGGCAAGCAGCCGATATTCGACCTGTTCGACGTGGAAAATGAAATTCAGCGCTCGCTGGACCGTAAGGTTGAGCTGAAATCCGGTGGTTACCTGATTATCGATCAGACCGAGGCGATGACCACCATCGACATCAATACCGGTGCGTTCGTTGGCCATCGTAATCTTGAAGAAACCATCTTCAATACGAATATCGAGGCCACACAGGCCATCGCCCGGCAGCTGCGGCTGCGTAATCTCGGCGGCATTATTATTATCGACTTTATCGATATGAGTAATGAAGACCACCGCCGCCGGGTGCTGCACTCGCTGGAACAGGCGCTGAGCAAAGATCGGGTGAAGACCGGCATTAACGGTTTCTCTCAGCTCGGCCTGGTGGAAATGACGCGCAAGCGCACCCGCGAAAGTATTGAGCACGTGCTGTGTCAGGACTGCCCGGTATGTAAAGGCCGCGGCACGCTGAAAACGGTAGAAACCGTGTGTTATGAAATTATGCGTGAGATTGTTCGTGTGCATCATGCCTATGACTCCGATCGCTTCCTTGTCTACGCTTCCCCGGCGGTCGGTGAGGCGCTGAAAAGCGATGAATCGCATGCGCTGGCAGAAGTGGAAATCTTCGTCGGCAAGCAGGTTAAAGTACAGATTGAGCCGCTCTATACGCAGGAACAGTTTGACGTAGTGATGATGTAGAGTAAAAACTGTTACCCCGGAACGAAACAAGGAGAGGCATGTGAGGCAACTGCCGAGGATTTTGCTACTGACTGGCGCAACGTTAGTTGTGGTTATTGCGCTGCTGGTTAGTGGCTTACGCCTGGTGATGCCGCATATGAATACCTGGCGCGAGCCGATTCTTGAGCGCGTATCGGCCGCGGCAGGCGGTAAGGTAACGTCCAGTTCGCTGTCTGGAAATTGGGAATCTTTCGGTCCGCGCCTGGAAATTAAGGATATTCAGGCGGCGCTGTCTGACGGCGGCAGCGTCAGCATTCAGCGCGTCACGCTGGCACTGGATGTCTGGCAGTCACTGCTGCATCTGCGCTGGCAGTTTCGCGATCTGACCTTCTGGCAGCTTAATCTGGTTACCAACACCCCGCTAACCGGCGGCGGCGGTCAAACCGATTTACAGGCCGATCGCCTCAACAACCTGTTCCTGCGGCAGTTCGATCACTTCGACCTGCGCGACAGTGAAATCAGCTTCGTTACCCCTTCCGGGCAACGTGCCCAACTGGCAATTCCTCAGCTCACCTGGCTTAACGAAAGTAACCGCCACCGGGCAGAGGGGCTGGTCAGCCTTTCCAGCTTTACTGGCCAGCACGGCGAGGTGCAGGTTCGCCTCGATCTGAGTGACAGCAACGGTTATCTCGATACCGGCCGCGTGTGGATGCAGGCCGATGATGTGGATGTGAAGCCGTGGCTGGGGCAGTGGATGCGCGATAATACCAGCCTGGAAAGCGCAAAATTCAGCCTTGCCGCATGGATGGAAGTGAAAAACGGTGAGGTCTGGGGTGGCGATGTCTGGCTGAAGCGAGGCGGAGCAAAGTGGGAGGGTTCCGATCGGCCGCACCACCTGCGCGTGGATAACCTGACTGCGCATATCAGCCGCTTTAACCGCGGCTGGCTGCTTAACATCCCGCAAACGCGCTTTATCACCGATGACAATCCGTGGCCAAAGGGTCAGCTTTCCATGCTCTGGCTGCCGCAAAGCAGCGAACTGCCGGGGCCGGATAAGCAGGCGGAACTGCGCGTGCGCGCCACGCATCTGGATTTAGGTTCGCTTGACCCGCTGGTTCCGCTATTTGCCAAACTTTCGCCGGAACTGCTGGAAAACTGGCGCGCGCTGCAGCCGCGCGGCGAGATACAGTCGCTGGCCGCCGATGTACCGCTGAACCAGCCCGAACTGACCCGTTTCCAGGCACGCTGGCAAAACCTCAGCTGGCAGCAGTGGAAGCTGCTGCCGGGCATGGAGCACCTTAACGGTTCGCTTTCCGGCAGCGCGGCGGATGGTCAGCTGGTGTTTGCCGTACAGCAGGCGACACTACCCTACGGCGATATGTTCCGCGCTCCGCTGGAAATCAGCCGGGCTTCGGGTGCGCTGAACTGGCAGCATAATGCCGACGGACTGACGCTGTCCGGTGAGCAGCTTGACGTACAGGCCCGTTCGCTCTGGTCCCGCGGTGATTTCCATTACCAACAGCAGAAAGGTCAGTCCCCGCGCCTGGACATCCTGGCCGGTATCAAGCTGACGGATGCCGCCGATGCCTGGCGCTACTTCCCTGAACCGCTAATGGGCACGTCACTGACCAACTACCTCAGCGGCGCGCTAAAAGGCGGGCAGGTGGATAACGCCACGCTGATCTTCGCCGGTGACCCGCATCAGTTCCCGTTTAAACATAACGAAGGCATGTTTGAGGTGGCGGTACCGCTGCGAAAAGCCACCTACGAATTCGAACCCGGCTGGCCGCTGCTGGAAAACCTGGCTATCGATCTCGATTTTGTGAATAACGGCCTGTGGATGAAGGCTGAAGAAACAAAGCTGGGTGAGGTGCAGGGGCGTAACATCTCGGCGGTCATTCCTGATTATCTGGAAGAGAAACTGCTGATTGACGGTGAAATTAGCGGCGGCGGTGACCAGGTTCGCGACTATTTCAACGATTCGCCGTTGAAGTCATCGCTGGGTGCTGCGCTTGATGAACTACAGGTTGGCGGCAATGTGAGCGGTAACTTACATATTGATATCCCGCTGGATGGCAGGCAGGTCCGCGCGACCGGTGACGTTAACTTTAAAAACAACTCTCTGCATATCAAACCGCTGGAAACCACGTTTGAGCAGCTTTCCGGGCGACTCACCTATGATAACGGCGATTTGAAAAGTGACCAGATGCATGCCCGCTGGTTCGGTCAGCCGTTGGCGGTCAGTTTTAGTACGCTGGAAGGTGAGAAAGATTATCAGATTGGTGTAGATCTGCAGGCAGACTGGCAGCCCGGTGAGATCAATGTGATACCGGCAGCGGTAAGGTCGCAGCTGGCGGGGAATCTGCCATGGCAGGGTAAAGTTCAAATCACGCTACCGCACGGCGGTGGTGCAAATTATCAAGTTGATATCGACAGCGACCTGAAAAATGTAAGTAGTCACTTACCTGCACCGTTGGATCTCAGTAAGCCTGCAAATACGCCAGTCAAACTGACGGCGAAAGGTAATCTTAATAGCTTCGATCTCAGTGGCTCGGTCGGCAGTCGTCATCGTTTTAACAGCCGCTGGCTGCTGGGCAAACAGCTGCGCATCGATCGCGGTATTTGGGAGAATGATGCGAAACGCACGCCGCCGCTGCCGGAAACTCAGGGTATGGTGCTGAATCTGCCGCCGCTTGATGGTAGCGCGTGGATGGGGCTTATGGCCGCTGCCGGTTCTGAGAACGAAAAGGCGGGCAGCAGCGCGTTACCGGGCGATATCCGGCTGCATACGCCCGCTCTGACGCTGGCGGGGCAGCGATGGCAGGATCTCAACGTTACGCTAAGTCAGGATGTTGCTGGCGACACGACGGTCGCGGCGAAGGGGAAAGAAGTGGAGGGGACGCTGATGGTGAAGCGCTCGGCCCCCTGGATCGCTCAGCTCAAATATCTCTATTATAACCCGCAGTGGCAGACCTCGGGCGGCGGTGCTCCACTGCCGGCCGATGCTTCCAGCATCGACTTCAGCCGCTGGCCAGCACTGAATCTGAACTGCGCCGAGTGCTGGCTGCGCGGGCAAAAATTTGGCCGCATGCAGGCTTCTCTGACGCCGACGGGCGACACGCTGAAGCTGGAGAACGGGCTGATTGACAGCGGTAATGCACGCCTGACGGTTAACGGTGAGTGGGTAAATCGTCCTGATGGTCAGCGCACCTCATTGAAAGGTGTCCTGAGCGGCAAAAAAATCAACGAGGCGACCAACTGGTTCGGCATTAGCAGCCCGCTGCGCGATGCGCCGTTTAACGTCGACTACGATCTGCACTGGCGTTCTGCGCCGTGGCAGCCTTCGGAAGAAACGTTGAGCGGGGTGCTGAAATCGCATCTTGGCGCGGGGCAGATTACCGACGTCTCAACCGGGCGTGCCGGTCAGCTGCTGCGGCTGGTCAGCTTCGATGCGCTGATCCGCAAGCTGCGTTTTGATTTCAGCGACACCTTTGGTCAGGGCTTCTGGTTTGATTCGATCAACGGCACCGCCTGGATAGAAAATGGCGTGATGCACACGGATAACCTGCTGGTGGATGGGCTGGAAGCGGACATTGCCATGAAGGGCAAAATGGATCTCGTAAGACGGCAGATTGATATGGAAGCAGTGGTCGCGCCGGAGATTTCTACGACGGTCGGGGTTGGTGTGGCCTTTGCCGTTAACCCGGTTGTGGGTGCTGCCGTGTTTGCCGCCAGCAAGGTGCTGGGGCCGCTGTGGAATAAAATTTCAGTACTGCGCTATCACATCACCGGGCCAATTGATAAGCCTGAAATCAATGAGGTACTGCGCAAGCCGCGAGAAAACGACGATAAGTGAATTTGACGTGGCTATGGAATTGCCTCACGCTGTAAACATAGCGAACCTAAATGAATATTGAGGGCCAGTCGCATCTGGCTCATCCATACTGAGTGAGAATTCATGAGTCTGAATTTGGTGAGTGAGCAGCTACTGGCTGCCAATAACATTAGTCATAACGATCTGTTTGCCATTCTCGGCCAGCTCTCCGAGCGTAAGCTGGATTATGCCGACCTCTATTTCCAGTCCAGCTATCATGAATCCTGGGTGCTGGAAGACCGCATCATTAAAGATGGCTCCTACAATATCGATCAGGGTGTGGGCGTGCGCGCGGTAAGCGGCGAGAAAACCGGTTTTGCCTATGCCGATCAGATCACCTTGAATGCGCTGCACCAGAGCGCAGCGGCGGCCAGAAGCATCGTGCGTGAACAGGGCAACGGTCAGTCGCACACCCTGGGCGCGGTGCTGCATCGCCCGCTGTATCCGGCGCTCGATCCGCTGCAAAGCCTGACCCGCGAAGAAAAAATTGCCCTGCTGCACCGTGTTGACAGTGCCGCGCGTGCTGCAGATAAGCGCGTTCAGGAAGTTTCTGCCAGCCTGACCGGCGTTTACGAACTGGTGCTGGTGGCGGCCACGGATGGAACGTTGGCGGCGGATGTCCGTCCGCTGGTTCGTCTGTCCGTCAGCGTACAGGTTGAGGATAACGGCAAGCGCGAGCGTGGTTCCAGCGGCGGCGGCGGTCGTCATGGTTATGAGTTCTTCCTGGCGAATGAAGACGGTGAAGTTCGTGCCGACGCCTGGGCGCGTGAGGCGGTCCGTATGGCGCTGGTGAATCTGAACGCCGTAGCGGCCCCGGCAGGCTCCGTACCTGTGGTACTGGGCGCAGGCTGGCCGGGCGTGCTGCTGCATGAAGCGGTGGGTCACGGCCTGGAAGGCGACTTCAACCGTCGTGGTACTTCGGTATTCAGCGGTCAGATGGGGGAGCTGGTGGCTTCCGAACTCTGTACCGTAGTGGATGACGGCACCATTGAAGGGCTACGTGGTTCGCTGGCCGTTGATGATGAAGGTGTTCCGGGACAGTACAACGTACTGATTGAAAACGGTATTCTGAAAGGCTACATGCAGGATAAGCTCAATGCGCGTCTGATGGGCGTTAAGCCAACCGGTAACGGCCGCCGTGAGTCCTACGCGCACCTGCCGATGCCACGGATGACCAACACCTATATGCTGGCCGGTAAATCGACGCCGTCAGACATTATTGCCAGCGTTGAATATGGCCTGTACGCGCCGAACTTCGGCGGTGGTCAGGTGGATATCACCTCCGGTAAGTTTGTGTTCTCAACCTCAGAAGCCTATCTGATTGAGAACGGCAAAGTGACTAAACCGGTGAAGGGGGCAACCCTGATCGGTTCCGGCATTGAGGCGATGCAGCAGATTTCGATGGTCGGTAACGATCTGGCGCTGGATAAAGGCGTTGGCGTCTGCGGTAAAGAAGGGCAAAGTCTGCCGGTCGGCGTCGGCCAGCCAACGCTGAAGCTGGATAAAATCACGGTAGGCGGCACGGCGTAATTCAACGCTGGTTTTCTCGCAACGTTCAGTTATTTAAATCGGGCGATCGCACAGGCGGCCGCCCGATTTTTTATTTCCCCGCTACACCTTTCGGAATTCCCGGTAGATTTCATCGACCTTATCGAAGTAACTGATAAGGTAGTTAATACATACCTGAACTTTGAGCGGCAGCTTGTCTTTTTGCGTATAGAGCGCATAGACCGGGCGCGGCATCGAATGATAGTGGGTAAACAGGATCTCAACCTCACCGGCGTTAATCTCTTCAATCACCCACATCAGCGGCACGTAGGCGATACCGGTCCCGGCTTTCAGCCAGCGAATTAACGTCTGAGCATCATTGGTGGCAAAACGCCCCTGCGGCGATAAGCGAACAGATTTACCTTCCGGTGAAGTCAGTTCAAAATCATTGTCAGTGCGCACGCTGTATTCAAGCCATGAAAAGTTACTGATATCCTCTGGATTTTCCGGCGTACCGTGCTGTGCCAGATAGCTTTTTGCTGCACAGACCACCATCGGCATCGATCCCAGGCGTTTGGAAAACAGACCGGAATCCTGAAGAGCACCCACACGCAGGACCAGATCCAGACCATCGGCGATCAGGTCAGGGGCCGGAATACCGGTGACCAGATTAATTGTCAGGCCGGGATATTCTTTCAGCATCTCCACCGTCATCGGGGCCAGCAGGTTTTGCGACATGGTGGAAGAGCTGCCGATGCGCAGCGTACCGATGGGCGTATTATTAAATGCCCACAGCTGTTCATGAACCTGCTGAACTTCAGACAGCATTCTCCGACAGCCCTGAAAATAGATCTTCCCTGCTTCGGTCAGCCCGATACTGCGCGTACTACGATTAAGCAATTTAACCTGCAGCTCATCTTCCAGCCGGGCGACAATCTGGCTGACCGCAGAAACGCTGAGCTGTAGCTGCTGTGCTGCGGCGGTGAACGAGCCCAGTTCCACCACTTTGGCGAAAACGGACATGCCTTTCAGTCTTTCCATTATTAACCCTGGCTTAAAAGTGATTTAGATCACATTTAGTAGATAACTTATAGTCAAGCGCGTTACTATAGCAGTGCCGGACTACCGTTCTGAAGTCCTACTCCCTATTTTAAAGCTCACTTTATAAGCTACTATTCTGTGAGTATCGGTTGTGATCCGGGCCCGACTTCGTGGCCATCATCAGCCTGAACTTTAAACTGCCCTGAAACAGGTGGGAGATCGTTATTGCGTCTTCGTATTCCGGCACTGTTTTTACAAGGATAAGAGATGAGTGTGCTTCCTGTTATCGTGGTTTTCGGGCTTTCTTTTCCGCCCATTTTCTTTGAAATCGTCGTGTCATTGATGCTGTTCTGGCTGGTTCGTCGCCTGCTTATGCCGACCGGACTCTATGACAGGGTCTGGCATCCAGCGCTGTTTAACACCGCGCTTTACTGCTGTCTGTTCTACCTTGTATCCCGCTTGTTCGTCTGAGGTCATCGTGAAAGCACTAATAAGAAAAATTTCCCGTTTCGCCATCACCCTGATTTTGGTGGCGATCGCGGTGGTTCTGATTTTCCGCGTTTGGGTGTTTTACACCGAATCCCCGTGGACCCGCGATGCAAAGTTTACCGCCGATGTGGTCGCGATTGCACCCGATGTGAGTGGCCTGATAACCGATGTGCGTGTGCGTGATAACCAGCTGGTTGAGAAAGGCCAGGTGCTGTTCGTGATTGACCAGCCGCGCTATCAAAAAGCGCTGGACGAGGCTAATGCCGACGTTGCCTACTACCAGGCCATTCTGGATGAGAAGCGTCGCGAAGCGTCTCGTCGCAACCGGCTGGGCGTTTCCGCCATGTCGCGTGAGGCTATCGATCAAGCCAACAATGATTACCAGACCACGGAGCATCAGCTGGCGAAATCCATCGCCACGCGCGATCTGGCGAAACTGGATCTGGAACGTACCGTAGTGAAGGCACCCTCGGCCGGGTGGATCACCAACCTGAACGTCTATGCCGGTGAGTTTATTACCCGGGGTTCCACGTCGGTGGCGCTGGTCAAACAGAATTCGTTCTATGTACTGGCCTTTATGGAAGAGACTAAGCTGGATGGTATTCGTCCTGGCTATCGTGTTGAGATCACGCCGCTTGGCAGCAACCAGGTCATTCTTGGCACCGTTGACAGCATGGCCGCCGGGGTGACGAACAGCAGCAGTACCGTTGACAGCAAAGGCATGGCGACCGTCGATTCGAATCTGGAGTGGGTACGTCTGGCACAACGTGTGCCTGTGCGTATTCGCCTGGACAAGCAGCCGGGCAACCTGTTCCCGTCAGGCACCACGGCGACCGTTGTGGTAACCGGTGCGCAGGATCGCCAGGAAAAAGACATCTCCCCGCTGATGAAACTGATGCATCGCCTGCGCGAGTTTGGCTAAGGTGGAGTAAATGATGCAGTGGTATCGTCTGCGATTTCCCATCAAGCTGACTTTTGCCATCATTCTGGCGCTGTTTGTGGGCTTTGAATTCAATCTTGAAACTCCGCGCTGGTCGGTGATGACCGCCGCGATTGTTGCCGGCGGTACGGCCTTTGCCGCTGGGGGCGATCCCTTCTCCGGGGCGCTGCGCTATCGCGGCATGCTGCGTATTGTCGGGACCTTTATCGGCTGTATCGCGGCACTGACCATCATGATTGCCACCATCCGCGCGCCGCTG
Organism: Erwinia sp. S43; assembly: GCF_016624745.1. NCBI lineage: Bacteria > Pseudomonadati > Pseudomonadota > Gammaproteobacteria > Enterobacterales > Erwiniaceae > Erwinia > Erwinia sp. S43. Next base: position 31,169 of record NZ_JACVTX010000016.1, read on the forward strand.
CTTATGCTGCTGCTGTGCTGCCTGTGGGCCGGCGTATGCGTGTGGCTGTCATCGCTGATCAAGCTTGAGAACTCCTATGCCTTAGGCCTGGCCGGTTATACCGCGTTGATTATCGTGGTCAGCGTTGATTCCAGCGGTTCGCTGCTGCTTGCGCCGCAGTTTGCCGTAGAGCGCTGTAGCGAAATCATTATTGGTATTGTTTGCGCCATTCTCGCCGATATGCTGTTTTCGCCGCGATCCATCAAGCAGGATATCGACCGCGAGGCCGATGCACTTCTGCTGGAGCAGTATCGGTTGATGCAGCTTTGCGTCGCCCATGCCGATAAGGATGAAGTGGATAAAACCTGGGCTGGACTGGTACGTCGAACCACCGCTCTGAAGGGAATGCGTTCGCTGTTGATGATGGAATCGGGTGGCTGGCCGAAGGTGGAGCGCCGAATGGCGGTGCTGAACACGCTTTCACTGACGCTGATTACCCAGGCCTGTGAAACGTTCCTGATCCAGAACTCCCGCCCGGAATATGTGCCGCCACAGTTTCTGCTGCTGTTTGAAAAGCCGGTTGAAAGCACGGCAGACATCCATAAGCGGATGAAAATCATGCGCCGGATTATCACCGTCAGCGGCAGCAAAAATACACCGGCAACGATTCGCAGCTGGGTCGCTGCGGCCAGCCGCTATTTGCTGTTGCTGAAGGGTATCCACACCAACAGCAGCATCAGCCGTATCGAAGAAGAGGTGCTGAATGCCGAGCCGGTCGTCAGAATGCGTTCGGCAGAATCCCGGCACGCTATTATCAACGGTGTTCGTACTTTCGTTGCCACGGCCGTGGGTTCTATATTCTGGCTGTGGACCGGCTGGGCCTCCGGCAGCGGGGCGATGATTATGCTGGCGGTCATTACCGCTCTGGCTATGCGTATGCCAAACCCGTTGATGATGGCCAAGGATTTCCTCTACGGGATGATTTTTGCCGTTCCGCTTGGTGCGCTGTATTACATGGTGATCATGCCCGCGACGCAGCAAAGTATGCTGCTGCTGTGTATTGCTCTTGGCGTGATGGCATTTGTGGCCGGTATCTTTATTCAGCGGCGTCAGATCGGCACGCTGGGCGCGCTGGTTGGCACAATTAACATTTTGACGCTGGATAACCCGATGACCTTCCACGTCAGTACTTTCCTTGACGGTGCGCTGGGGCAGGCCATTGGCTGTTTTGTGGCACTGTTGGTGATTCTGCTTATTCGCGACAGCTCTAAGGCGCGTATAGGTCGCACGCTGCTGAATCGCTTTATGTATGCGGCGGTGTCAGCGATGACCACCAATACGGCCAGGCGGCGGGAAAACCATCTGCCTGCGCTGTATCAGCAGCTGTTCATGCTGCTGAATATCTTCCCGGGCGATATTGATAAATTCCGCCTGGCGCTGACGCTGATTATTGGCCATCAACGGCTGCGCGATGCGGATATTCCGATTAATGACGACCTGTCTGCCTTCCATAAACAGCTGCGCCACACCGCTGACCGGGTTATTTCGGCGAGTAGTGATGCGAAGCGGCGTCACTATTTCACCCGTCTGCTGTCCGAGTTTGATATTTACCAGCAAAAGCTGGCGCTGTATGAGGCACCGATCAGCGTGACTGAACCGGTTGCCCGGCTTGCCCAAATGCTGAAAAAATACCAGAACACCCTGATCCAGATTTGATCCTTTCGCCGGTAGTGCAGACTACCGGCATCTTCGCCGTACTTTTTCCCATCACGATGCCACACCGTCACAAAACAGCATGGTTTTGCCATCTATACTTGTTCATATAACCGTAATTGAACCGGGACCGGCCAAAAAAGATCTCCTTTTTTAAGGAAAAGTGGCCTGTACAGCCGGGATACTTTGCTGCGGAAAGAGATGTAAACCCGCGTGTTGGGAATGCCATCCGGCACCTTCCATAGGCCTAAAACGTTTTATCTGTGGAGTAAAAGGTCGATGCCTGGCCTGCATATTGGTGGACTGTAACCCGGCGGGCGGCACACCGTCGTCCGGCAGTTTTTTCAGCGGAGCAGCCTTAATGAGAAAAGAGATTTTTGACTTTAACGAGATTGTCGATCGCGCGCATTTTTACCGCCAGTTCAGCGAGCGCTTCGCTCTGGAGCCACACGGTATTACCGATCTCGACAGTTTATGGGATGTGCTGATCGCGGTGAAGATGCCGCTACCGCTGGAAATTGAGTTTATCAATCTGGGGAGTGGGCAGAAGCGGCGCTATGGAGCGCTGATCCTGCTATTTGATGAAGCTGAAGAGGAGCTGGAGGGCCAGCTCCACTTCAATGTCAGATAGTCTTTATCAAAAAGGGCCCCGGCGAACGGGGCCAAAGAGTTCGTCATAGTGGGCTATCAACGAATAGCCGCCGACGAGGAATAACTAATAAATCTCAGCGGTTACCTGCCTGTCATACGGACTTGCATTTCTACTACTTGGTAAGCGCTGGCACCAGCATATCGGCTTTCTGTTACCGCATCTGGTGCATAGCGGGTACAGCTAAATGAGAGGGGTGTGGAAATCACCACCGGATGCCGGGCATCCGGTGCGATGACTTATTTGTACAGTTCAGCAGTCGCGTGGTAGTTGCCATCGTTATGCGCTTCGATCACGCGATAAGAGGTTGCACCTTGCTGGTCAGCTTTATCTGACAATTGCTGGCGGATATCACTTGGCGCCGCATCGATGCCGCTGACGCTGATGGTGCCGACAGATTGCAGATTCTGTTGAGCAACCTGATCGTTAGTCACCAGTTGTGCAGCGCTGGCACCGAATGAAAGAACAGAAGCAAGACCTAAGGCAGCGATAGTAAATGTAGTTTTCATGATATTGACTCCAGATAAGGTTTTTCGGTAACCGAAAGGGCTAAAAAGCATTTATTATTCTTGGGGTTACCGTACTAATTTTTTGACACTGAATAACTTTTTAAACCGGTATTATTTGTAAATCTCGGCGGTGGCATGCCAGTTACCGTTCTGATAACTCTCGATAACGCGGTATGCACTGGCGCCTTTCTCCGTCGCTTTGCTATCCAGCGCCTGGCGGATATCCATTGGTGAACCGGCGATGCCGCTGACGCTGACCACACCGATTGACTGGAGATTCTGCGCCTGAGTGGCGTTAACAGATTCGGCGGCAAATGTACCGAATGACAGAGCAGAGAGTACGCTTAGAGCGGCAATGGTAGTTTTTACGTTCATGATTTTATTCCTCGTCAACTGTTTTTATCTTTTTAGTTACTGTGATTCTCATCACGGAAATAAGTATAGATCTGATAACGGAAAATATTAATAGCAGGCTAATAATATTTTTCTGGGATTTATTGCAACTGTGTGCGGTTTTAATAACCACTAGTTATAAGAAGTGCTTATATTTTGCTCTGGCTTTGTTAAATTCACGTAAAAACATCAACCTGGATGACTTTAACTATTTGTGCGGTTATTTGCGGGCGATCACACAGGTGAAATAAATAGTGCTTTGCCAGACAGGCTGTTTTCTCGCGAAAAGCCAGTGATATGTGCTAATAGACGGGGGCGGTGGCTCGACAACTGAGGTAAGAGCTGCCTTGCGACAGCTCATAAATGCCCCGGTAACAGGTGTTAGCACGAGGTTAAGCAATGGGGCATAACAAGACTGCTTATAACTCTTTCCTTTAAAGCTCCTGCTCGAACAGGACCAGGATTGCATCATGCAGTTGCTTGACGGTAAAGGCGCGGGCAGGGGTAATAAAGATGGTATCGTCCCCGGCGATAGTACCAAGGATACCTTCGGCTTTTCCCAGTGAGTCGAGAAGGCGGGCAATCAGCTGAGCGGCTCCCGGACTGGTATGGATCACCACCAGGGCATCATTGAAGTCGACATCCAGCACCAGGTTTTTCAGCGGGCTGGTGGTGGTGGGAACGCCAAGTTCAGCCGGCAGGCAGTACACCATTTCCATTTTCGCATTACGGGTGCGAACCGCGCCAAACTTAGTCAGCATCCGCGAGACTTTTGACTGATTGATATTCTCGAAGCCTTCTTCCTGCAGTGCATTGACGATTTCGCCCTGCGAGCTGAATTTTTCTTCTTTCAGTAAGGCCTTGAACGCCTTAATCAGTTCTTCTTGCTTTGATGGGTTACGCATAGGTTACCGATAAAAAGGAAGTGAATGGGGGAACCCCAAGCGGGATAGTACATTATTATGCAATTAAATGAATTTTTATGCAAACTTGAATTGTGGTGCGAGGTGAAAGCCTGGCAGGGAGCCGAAGTCTAACAAACTTTGGCACTGAAAAGAAATCTAACGGGCCGGTACTACTTTGCGCAATAAGTGAACAATTTGTTATAAAATTGATGTTGTTCGGATAAGTGCTATAGGTGTAAGGTACGCCGGATCACGATGTCTGCATGTTGCAACGACTGGCGACCAGCGATAACAGGATGTAATGCGGGCATATCTTCAGCATTTGCTGCTTTTTAGTGCTTAAGCACGCAAAACCGTAAACCCGCTATCGTCATTATCCCGCAGGTCGTCTAAGGTCGTAAGCAGATGGATTTCCCGGCATAACATGCTCAAAATAATAAGGAGTTTAGGATGAAAGTTGCAGTTCTCGGTGCAGCGGGTGGTATCGGTCAGGCTCTGGCCCTCCTACTGAAAACCCAGCTTCCGGCTGGTTCAGAACTCTCTCTCTATGATATCGCCCCCGTCACTCCGGGTGTTGCGGTAGACCTTAGCCATATCCCTACAGCAGTCAAAATTGAAGGCTTCAGCGGTGAAGATGCGACCCCGGCTTTGCAGGGCGCTGATGTGGTTCTGATTTCCGCTGGCGTAGCGCGTAAACCGGGTATGGACCGTTCCGACCTGTTTAACGTCAATGCGGGCATTGTACGCAACCTGATTGAACAGGTTGCTGCGACCGCGCCGAAAGCGCTGATTGGCATCATTACTAACCCGGTTAATACCACGGTCGCCATTGCAGCTGAAGTACTGAAAAAAGCCGGTGTGTATGACAAAAACAAACTGTTCGGCGTGACCACGCTGGATATTATTCGCGCCAACACCTTTGTGGCTGCGCTGAAAGGCAAACAGCCGCAGGATCTGAACGTTCCGGTAGTGGGCGGTCACTCTGGTGTTACCATCCTGCCTCTGCTGTCGCAGATTGAAGGCGTCAGCTTTACCGAGCAGGAGGCGGCGGATCTGACTAAACGCATTCAAAATGCCGGTACTGAGGTTGTTGAAGCGAAGGCGGGTGGCGGGTCGGCGACGCTCTCAATGGGCCAGGCTGCGGCGCGTTTCGGACTGTCGCTGGTGCGCGCTCTGAAAGGGGAAAACAATGTTGTCGAATGTGCCTATGTTGAAGGCAGCGGCGAATACGCCCGTTTCTTCTCACAGCCGCTGCTGTTGGGAAAAAACGGTATTGTTGAACGTCGTCCGATTGGTAAACTGAGCGTGTTTGAGCAGCAGTCGCTTGATCAGATGCTGGACACGCTGAAAAAAGATATCGCTTTGGGCGAAGATTTTATTAAGTAAGTCTGCATTTCGCCCCGTCTCCAGACGGGGCGATACAGCCACTTTTCCCTACTGACTTTTGTTCTCTTCCGGGTATTCCAGTACCGTGACCGGTAGCGTCATCTTCTTATCGTTACGCAGGATCTCAACCTCTATGACTGTTCCAGGACGGATCTCCGCGACCTGATCCATGGTTTCCATTGCGGAAACGGCGGGAACATTATTCACCCGCGTAATCACATCGTGGATCTGCAAGCCGGCTTTTTGCGCCGGGCCGGTAGGGTTCATACCGGTGATGACAATGCCCTGCGGATGCTCCAGCGTGGTATTCTGGCCGGTAAAGCGCGGGATTTCTTCCCCGGTGATACCGATATATCCGCGGATCACTCGTCCGTCGCGGATCAGCTTATCCATAATTTTGGTGGCCAGCCGTGTCGGGATAGCAAAACCCAGCCCTTCCGGCGTTTCGCCATCGCTGCTCTTATCGAATGAAAGCGTGTTAATTCCCATCAGTTCGCCCAGCGAGTTAATTAGCGCACCGCCGGAGTTACCGCGGTTAATCGAGGCGTCCGTTTGCAGGAAGTCCTGATGGCGTGATGGGCTCAGCCCCACGCGGCCGGTTGCACCAATAATGCCCTGAGTGACCGTCTGACCGATGTTATAAGGATTACCAATCGCCATCACCAGATCGCCGATATGCGCCACGCGTTTCGGGTTGATCGGGATGACCGGCAGATTCGATGCGGTAATTTTCAGTACGGCAAGATCGGTCAGCGAATCTGACCCCACCAGCATTGCTTCAAAGTAACGACCATCCTGCAGGCGCACGATAATCTGGTTGGCATCGTTGATGACGTGTTTGTTCGTCAAAATATAGCCGCGAGGGTCCATGATGACGCCGGAACCCAGGACATCAGAAGAGTTGCTGGCGCTGCGGTTATAAACGTAAACCACCGCCGGCGCCGCACGCCGTACGGCATCGTTGTAGCTGACCGGTTCCTGGTCGGCGTTGTTGCCAGGCTGGGACAGCAGATCGCCGCCGAACTTAAGGCCCGGAACGGCTACCAGAAGAATACCCGCCACAATCAGGCCGAATATCACGGAACGTAAAAGTTTAAGAAACATGGTTTTAAGCGGTGAATGAATGAACTAAATGCAGGATAACATGAGTTGCGCGGGCACAGTAGCCTGTGCCCGCGAAGGGGACTACTGAAGCAGTAAATAGATGCTGTCGCTACCGCGAATAATATTCAGCGCCAGTAGCGGAGGTTTGCCCTCCAGCAGCTTGCGCAGTTCAGCCAGATTCTGAACCGGGGTGCGATTCAGGCCGACAATGACATCATCTTTCTGCAGGCCCGCGATTGCTGCGGGAGTGCCTTTCTCAACATTATCCACTTTGACACCTTTGGTGCCATCGACAGCCGCTCCGTCGCTGAGCGTTGAGCCCTGAAGGGCCGGGGCCAGCTGTTCTGCACTCACGGTACTCTGGCTGCTGTTATCCAACTTAACGCTGACAGTCGCCGGTTTTCCTTCGTGCAGCAGGCCAACTTTTACCTCCTGTCCCGGTGCGGTGGTGCCGATTTTCACCCGCAGTTCGGCAAAATTATTAACCGGTTTGCCGTCCACGCTGATGATAATGTCACCGGCTTTGATGCCCGCTTTTGCCGCTGCCGAACCTGCCAGAACTTCGTTGACGAAGGCCCCACGCTGGACGTCAACGTTAAAGGCTTTGGCCATATCGGCGGTCATTTCCGTGCCTTTAATGCCGAGCTGTCCACGTTTTACTTCGCCAAATTTAATCAGCTGCTGGGCAAGATTCATCGCCATATTGCTCGGAATCGCAAAACCGATGCCGATGTTGCCGCCCGCGGAGGAGAGAATTGCGGTATTCAGGCCAATCAGCTCACCGTTCAGGTTAACCAGCGCGCCGCCGGAATTACCGCGGTTAATCGCCGCATCGGTCTGGATAAAGTTTTCCAGACCTTCCAGATTCAGGCCGCTGCGCCCCAGGGCTGAGACAATACCGGAGGTTGCCGTCTGACCCAGGCCAAACGGATTCCCGATGGCGACGGTAAAGTCACCGACTTTTAGCTGGTCCGAGTCGGCAATGCTGACCTGGGTCAGCTTCGTGGCACCGTTCAGTTGAATAAGCGCCACGTCAGTTTGCTCATCGTCACCAATCAGTTTGGCGTCAAATTCACGCCCGTCGCTGAGCTGGACTTTAATTTTGTCTGCGCCGTTCACCACATGGTAGTTGGTCAGCACATAGCCTTTCGCCGCATCGATGATGACACCGGAGGCCAGGCCTTCAAAAGGCTGCTTTGGTCCGTCATCCTGTTCGCCGTCCTGGCCCAGAAAACGTTTCAACTGTTCAGGGATCTGCTGTTCCTGCTTCTGTGTGCCTTCCACGTAGACACTGACCACGGCTGGTAACACTTTTTCCAGCATAGGGGCCAGGCTGGGCAACGGTTGCCCTTCAACTTGCGAAGGGAGAGAAGCCTGGGCCGAAGGAGTCATCATAGCCAGATTAAGGCCGAGACTGAGTGCTAATGCGCTTAACAGAAATGACGTTTTTTTCATCGTTACGACGCTCTCGCTACCGGAGAAGTGATATGAATACCCTGCACATGCAGGCTCTGAGATGTGACTGACAGCGATACTTGCAACGAAACGGGGTGCCAGGCACCCCATAAGAATGGCTTATTTTCCTGCGGGGCGTTCACCACGCAGCAGGCCGGAAGCGCTGTCCGGGTAGTCCCGCGGCATCTGTACCGGGGCCTGGTCGTTATCGGCTTCTGACTCAGTTAGCTGATAAGCAAAGGGATTTTTCTCTCCCGGCAGGTTCGGTAACAGGTCATTAGACCCTTTTGCCATATGTTGGTACAGCTGGCGATAATCGCGGGCCATATTGTCCAGCAGCTCAGCGCTGTGGGCAAAATGGTTGGTCAGCTCTTCACGGTATTCCGCCAGCTCAGCTTTGCTTTTTTCCAGTTCATACTGCAACGAGCGCTGCTCACGCAGTTTCTTGTTGCCAAAACGCATTGCAACCGCGCCGATAATAATCCCAACAACTAACCCAATGAGCGCGTATTCCCAGGTCATAATAACTCCCGTTTTGTCTTCGTTGTTCCGTAGGGTCTTTCCATTCACTACTAGCCACTATAACCGCTAATGTTATGGAAGTGGAATCCTGTGGCCGCTTCGCTTAGTGTAGAACGACTTTTTTTTCGACGATCAACCCCCCGGCACGGCCATTTTTTCAGGGAATGTGACTAAATTATGCAAAAGATGTCCCCTCTGGCGCTCTATGAGCAGGCGCTGGAAAACGGCGAGTATCAGCCTGATGAAGTACAGCGCGCAGCAATCACCCAGCTTGACGGCATATGGCAGGCGTTAAGCGGTTCTCGTCCCGCTCCCGCCGCGAGCAGCGGTGGGTTGTTTGGCAAATTAAATAAGCTGTTAGGCAAAGGGAAAACCGACCCTCAGCCCCCGGCGCGTGGCCTGTATATGTGGGGTGGCGTTGGGCGTGGAAAGACCTGGCTGATGGACATGTTTTTTCAGGCAATTCCTGGTGAGCGCAAACAGCGTCTGCATTTTCATCGTTTTATGCTGCGCGTGCATGAAGAGCTGACCGAGCTGCAGGGGAAAAGCGACCCGCTGCAAACCGTCGCCGACCGCTTCAAAGCAGAGACGGATCTACTGTGTTTTGATGAATTTTTTGTCTCCGATATCACTGATGCAATGTTACTGGGCACGCTGATGGAAGCGCTGTTCAGCCGTGGCATTACCCTGGTTGCAACGTCTAACATTCCCCCGGACGATCTCTATCGTAACGGTTTGCAACGCGCACGTTTTTTGCCAGCAATCGAAATGATTAAGCAGCATTGCGACATTATGAACGTTGATGCCGGGATTGATTATCGCCTGCGCACGCTGACTTCTGCCCATTTATGGATGACGCCGCTGGACGCCTCCACTTCAAAAGAGATGGAACGGATGTTTGTCGCGCTGGCCGGTAAACCCCGTGAAGCGCATGCACCGTTGGAAATCAACCATCGGCAGCTCCCTACGCTCGGCATGGAGGAAGGCGTACTCGCAATGAGTTTCCTCACCCTGTGTGGTGAAGGGCGAAGCCAGCACGACTATATTGAGCTATCTCGCCGTTTTCACAGCGTATTGCTGTATGATGTGCCGGTGATGATTTACAAAACCGAAGATCAGGCCCGGCGTTTTCTGGCGCTGGTGGATGAGTTTTACGAGCGTCACGTGAAGCTGGTGGTTTCGGCGGAAACATCACTGTATGAAATTTATCAGGGCACGCGGCTGAAGTTTGAGTATCAGCGCTGTGTTTCCCGCTTGCAGGAAATGCAGAGTGAAGAATACCTGCGCCTGCAGCATCTGCCCTGAGTAAAAAAGGGCGTGGCGGAACGGCAATTTTATCGTAGAAAGTGTTCGATTTTTATGGGCGACTTCTCTATAATCTTGCGACCCCACGTTACAACAAAGGTTTTTTTCCCAAAACTCTTTGTGTTCCAGTAACTCTATCCGAAGGGGTGGGCTTACTGGTCAAGATGGTCGTGTGAGCTCCAACCGTTTATTCAAGCGTTTGGGATTTCACCAACGTGTAACTTAATTTGGGTAAGCTTTTAGATGAAAACTTTTACAGCTAAACCAGAAACCGTCCAACGTGACTGGTATGTTGTTGACGCAACAGGCAAAACTTTAGGTCGTTTAGCGACTGAACTTGCTCGTCGTCTGCGCGGTAAGCACAAAGCGGAATACACTCCGCACGTAGATACTGGTGATTACATTATCGTTCTGAACGCTGAGAAAGTTGCCGTAACTGGTAACAAGCGTACCGATAAAGTGTATTACCATCACACCGGCCACATCGGTGGTATCAAGCAAGCGACCTTCGAAGAGATGATTGCTCGCCGTCCTGAGCGTGTGATTGAAATCGCGGTTAAAGGCATGCTGCCAAAGGGCCCGCTGGGTCGTGCTATGTACCGTAAACTGAAAGTTTACGCGGGCAACGAGCACAACCATGCGGCACAGCAACCGCAAGTTCTTGACATTTAATCGGGATTACAGGCAATGGCTGAGAATCAAAACTACGGCACTGGTCGCCGCAAAAGCTCTACCGCTCGCGTATTTATCAAGCCGGGCAGTGGTAACATCGTAATCAACCAGCGTTCTCTGGAACAGTACTTCGGTCGTGAAACTGCCCGCATGGTAGTTCGTCAGCCGCTGGAACTGCTGGACATGGTTGGTAAATTCGATCTGTACATCACCGTTAAAGGTGGTGGTATCTCTGGTCAGGCTGGTGCGATCCGTCACGGTATCACCCGCGCTCTGATGGAGTTCGATGAGTCTCTGCGTGGCGAACTGCGTAAAGCAGGCTTCGTTACTCGTGATGCTCGTCAGGTTGAACGTAAGAAAGTCGGCCTGCGTAAAGCACGTCGTCGTCCACAGTTCTCCAAACGTTAATTTATTCTGCTTCGGCAGAGTCAGTTATCGAAAACCCGGTGCTCAGCGCCGGGTTTTTTATTTTCTGCTGGTGCAAAAAGCGCGAAAGTTATCTTGCTTTATCACTTTTCCCTCGTAAATCGGCATTCGTCTCCGCACAAGCTGACTAAAATCTGGTAGACTATGTGTCACTTTGTGCCCATTGGCCAGTCAACAATGACGTGCAGCTCCCGCTTACGGCTGGAGTGGCCAATCATCGGGCTAATGGCAATAACGAGTCGCCGCGTGGATGGCTATTCGCAGTAATTTTCTGGATAAACTTGGAGGTTTACATGGCTGTCGCTGCCAACAAACGTTCGGTAATGACGCTGTTTTCTGGTCCGACTGACATTTTTAGCCATCAGGTTCGTATCGTACTGGCTGAGAAAGGTGTAAGCGTCGAGATCGAGCAGGTTGAAATGGATAATCTGCCCCAGGATCTGATCGACCTCAACCCGTACCGTACCGTGCCGACACTCGTTGATCGTGAGCTGACGCTGTATGAATCTCGTATCATCATGGAGTATCTGGATGAGCGTTTCCCGCATCCTCCATTGATGCCGGTGTATCCGGTCGCACGTGGTGAAAGTCGTCTGATGATGCACCGCGTTGAGCAAGACTGGTACAGCCTGATGCGTAAAGTTGAGAACGGCACGGCGCAGGAAGCCGAAGCGGCTCGCAAACAGCTGCGTGAAGAGCTGCTGGCGATTGCCCCACTGTTCTCTCGCACGCCGTTCTTTATGAGCGAAGAATTCAGCCTGGTTGACTGCTATCTGGCTCCGCTGCTGTGGCGTCTGCCGCAGCTGGGTATTGATCTGAACGGTGCCGGTTCGAAAGAGCTGAAGGGCTATATGACTCGCGTCTTTGAGCGTGATTCATTCCTTGCTTCCCTGACCGAAGCCGAGCGTGAAATGCGCCTGCAAACGCGGGGCTGATTACGATGGAAATGTCGCAACTTACCGCACGTCGTCCTTATCTGTTGCGCGCTTTCTATGAGTGGTTGCTTGAGAACCAGCTCACCCCGCATCTGGTCGTCGATATCAATTTGCCGGGTGTGATGGTCCCTCTGGAATATGCGCGGGATGGTCAGATCGTACTGAATATCGCGCCGCGTGCCGTGGGGAATCTGGAGCTGGGCAATGATGAAGTTCGTTTCAATGCTCGCTTTGGTGGCGTTCCGCGTCAGGTGAACGTGCCGCTGGCAGCGGTGCTGGCGATCTACGCCAGGGAAAACGGCGCCGGTACAATGTTCGAACCGGAGCCAGCCTACGACGGTGCCGGGGAGTTTGATGCTTCAACCGAACAGGATGAAGCACCGGAAACCCTGATGTCGGTGATCGATGGCGATCGTCCGGATGATGAAAATGACGATCACACGCCAGACGATGAGCCGCCGCCGCGCGGTGGCCGCCCGGCATTACGCGTTGTGAAGTAAGCCATTAATAAGCAGCATAGAAAAACGGGCCAATTGGCCCGTTTTTTTTAACTGCATATCGTCAATGGATGCGGGCTGGCCGCATCCAAAGGATGATTAATATACGTCGCGCAGGTAGCGTTTCTCTTTCTTCAACTGATCGATGTAGTCAGCTGCGCGTTCGGCAGACATACCGCCAAACTGAGAAACGATTTCATACAGTGCTTTATCCACGTCTTTCGCCATGCGTGATGCATCGCCGCACACGTAGAAGTAAGCCCCTTCCTGCAGCCACGCAAACAGTTCAGCGCCCTGTTCCAGCATACGGTTCTGCACGTAAATCTTTTTCGACTGATCGCGTGAGAAGGCCAGATCCAGATGAGTCAGCAGACCGCTTTCCTGCCAGCCGTTAAGCTCATCCTGGTAAATAAAGTCGTGTTCCTGGTGCTGATCGCCGAAGAACAGCCAGTTTTTACCGCTGGCGCCGGTTGCCTGACGCTCCTGAAGGAAGGCGCGGAACGGTGCAATACCGGTGCCCGGGCCGATCATGATCAGCGGTGCGTTACCGTTTGACGGTACGCGGAAAGCTTTGTTAGGCGAAATAAAGATTGCCGGCTTGCCGCCGCGACCAACGCGTTCTGCCAGATAGGTTGAGCAAACGCCGTTACGCGCACGTCCCGCGCTGTGATAGCGCACGGAAGCAATAGTCAGGTGTACCTGATTTGGGTGCGCCTTCGAGCTGGACGAGATGGAGTAAGCGCGGTGCTGCAACGGACGCAGCAGCGTAACAAACTCAGCGGTAGTCAACGTGCGGGTCAGATCCAGCTGCAGCAGATCCAGGGTGTCTTTACCCCACAACCAGACGCCAAGCGCATCTTTATCGTCGTGCTGAAGCACGTGACGCAGCTCCTGGTTAGTGGTGTTCTGGCCTACCCATTCGATCAGCTTGCGTGAAGGCTCGGAGATTTCGAACTGATAGGTCAGCAGATCGCCCAGGCTGCGGTCAAAGCCAGGAACCGGGCTCTGATAATCGGATTTGAGCTGCGTCAGCAGCAGATCGACCAGGACCGGATCGTTGACCGGGATCACCCCGAGCGCATCGCCAGCTTCATATTTCAGACCGCTGTCGGTCAGATCGAATTCAAAGTGGCGAATGTCTTTACCGGACGCTTCGCCGGACAGGCGCTTGTTGGTCACCAGGGCGGCGGCATACGGGTTGTTTTTGTTGCTGCCTGGGATCACCGGCGCTTCCGGCAGGTTCTCCAGCGCTGCGCCGGTGCTGCCCGCACTGGCGGCGAACTGCGGCATTGAGTTAGCAATCCACTCACCGGCAGGTTCTTCGTAATCAATGTCACAGTCAATGCGGTCGAATACGCGCTTCGCACCCAACTGCTCAAGACGCATATCGAAGAATTTACCCGCCTGGCAGAAACCGTCGTAGCCGGTGTCACCGATGGCGAGGATAGCAAAGTGCATCTGCTCCAGACGCGGTGCGGTGCTGGCGGAAAGCGCCTGCCAGAACAGCTCGGCGTTATCCGGCATTTCACCTTCACCGTAGGTAGAGGTGATAATCAGCACGTGGCGCATGGTGGCGAATACATCGATATCGACTTCACCCAGCCCCTGAACTACCGGTACCAGACCTTTGGCACGTGCGGCTTTCGCGGCGCTCTGCGCTAACGCCTCAGCGTTACCGGTCTGTGAACCAAACAGGATATGCAGCTGGGTGGTGGTTGCCGCGCCCGCGCTTGCTCCCGCCTGCGGTTTGTCTTCCAGCACCAGCAGACGTGAATGTAACCCGGCGAGGAAGCCTGCCAGCCAGAATTTCTGCTCACCATTAAATGGTGCATCTTCAGGAATATAAGGAATTTTCATGGGTTTTCTATACTCAATCCCGTTTCGTCATGTTCAGTAACCTGCATTCCGGCGCGGCATCCCGTGGGATATCGCGCCGGTTAACGCGGTTGATTCAGGCTGTTATCAGGCCAGTTTGCCTACCGCAGCGGCTAACTCCGGCAGCGCGGCGCGGGCAAACAGTTCCTCAAAGTCAGGCAATCCACCCAGCACCTGACGGTTGCTGGCATCCTGATAGATGATCCAGCCGTAGGTCGCCAGACTATCCATTGAGCGGATGTTACGCTGAGTCAGCGCTGCCTTGTAGTCCGCCATACGTTTGGCAGCGATCAGGCAGGACAGCTCTTCGTCGTTGTAGTTCTCAATTGCTGCGCGAGCGTGACGCTGCAGCTTAGAGATCAGGGCAAAGTCTTCTGTCATCAGCAGGTTACGTACCGCTTTTTCAACGGCGGCATCATCTACCGCAGTGCCTTTCGGCAGGCGGGAGAGTGCTAACTGCTGGGCAGAACTCAGTACGGTGTAGTTATTCAACAACACCAGCATTTCCGGCGTATCGGTGGCACCGTAGGCCGGTACTGCACCGTTAGCGATCGGCTTACCTTCACGCCATGCAGCTTTGAATTTCGCTACCTGATGGCCGGCCAGAGCGGTAGACAGCTCTTCCAGCAGATCCTTACGGGTTTTCGCTTTCAGGATCTCAGCGCTGTCCTGATACAGCAGCAGGGAGCGCGGCATCACGTAGACAAAGTTCTGGCACTCGGTTTCCCAGTGGTCCAGCAGCCAGGCGGCGCGAGGTGAGTTCGTTGCCTCCAGATGCCAGGTCAGCATGGTGAACACCGCCTGTTTGTGTACGCGGGCCATTTCATTGTCTTCGGCGATAGAGCCGAACAGCACGGAATCACCGGCAGCATGGCTGGCGAGCGATCCGTACGGATCGTACTGGTAGGCAAAGCCGCCGCTCATCCCGTTACCGAAACCTTTACCGAACGTACCGAGGTTCAGAACGGCACCGTTGGTCATATATTCGCAGCAGAAATCACCGACGCCTTCCACAACGGCGGTCGCACCGGAGTTACGTACCGCGAAGCGGTCACCGGCCTGGCCCTGAACGAACAGACGGCCACCGGTGGCACCGAACAGCGCGAAGTTACCGATCAGCACGTTGCCTTCAGCATCTTCAGAGCCGCCGCCAGGTGAAACAACGATAATCTCGCCGCCGCACTGGCCTTTACCCACACCGTCGTTACAGGTGCCGGAATGCGTCATCTGCATCCCGTCGTTGCAGAATACGCCATAAGACTGACCGGCAGAGCCTGAGGTGAAGATGTTGACCGTGCCCGGCGCCAGGTAGCGGCGGCCGCGATCGTCGAGCAGCGCCGGGATATCTGCCAGCTGTTCCGCGTTCAGCGTGTGGTTCAGCATACGCTCGATATCGATGGCCAGCTGGCCGCCGACGCTCTTGTTACGGTTGTTCAGCGTGATGCCATTGCCCAGACGGATATCAGTGCTTCCCTGAACCACCAGCGAGTCGTTCAGCAGCTCCACCCAGTCGTTATCAAGGGCGAAATCTTTTTCCAGATAAACCGGCTTGGCGATCTTCACTTCCGGTACCACGGTGAGCATGGCACGCAAATCGAGTTTGCAGACTTCCAGCGGGTGATCCATCAGGTGCAGCAGGTCAGAGCGCCCGCGCGCTTCGCGCAGAGAGCGTAATCCCAGACGAGACAGCATCTCACGAACTTCATGCGCAACGTTGATGAAATACTGTGCCAGCTGGCGCGGATCGCCATCGAAGGCTTCGGCATTGGTGGTCAGGCCGGCCGGGCACTTCACGTTACAGTTTTTCGCCATCACGCACTTCAGCATCATCAGCGCAGTAGTACCAAATTCGAAGCTGTCGCCGCCGAGCAGGGCCGATTTCACCACGTCGCTGCCGGTCTGCTGTGCGCCGGAGCAGCGCAGCAGTACTTTTTCGCGCAGGCCGTTGGCGCAGAGTGCCTGGTGCACTTCGGCAATACCGATTTCGGCAACGCGACCGGTGTATTTCAAACTGGTCACCGAGGCTGCACCGGTTCCGCCCGTGTTACCCGCCACGTTGATCACATCGGCACCGGCTTTCGCCACGCCGACCGCGATAGTGCCGATCCCTTCAGAGGAAACCAGCTTAACGATGACGCGAACGCGCGCCGCCTTACAGTCGTGGATCAGCTGTGCCAGATCCTCGATGGAGTAGGTATCGTGGTGCGGAGGAGGGGATACCAGCTCCACGCCCGGCGTACCGCCACGAGCAGCGGCGATCTCAACCGTCACTTTCGGCGCAGGCAGCTGACCGCCTTCACCCGGTTTTGCACCCTGACCGATTTTGATTTCCAGCTCTTCCAGCATCGGATCGGCCAGATAAGCCGCCCAGACGCCAAAACGACCGGATGCCAGCTGTTTAATGCGAGAGGCACGGATGGTGCCGTGGCGCGAATAGTGCTCGCCGCCTTCACCGCAGTTGCTCATGCCGCCAACCATGTTGGTGCCGTGGGCCACCGCTTCGTGAGCCGGAGCAACCAGCGCACCGTGGCTCATCGCACCGGAGGCGAACGTGCGGGTGATCTCGCAGGCCGGCTGCACTTCGCTCAGCGGCAGGGAAGGCTGAGTGGCGAAAATACGTGACAGATAGTCAGCCGCTTTGCCCTGTGCGGTGATCTGCAGGCCGTCAGCGGTAATTTCAGTGTGCTCAATTTCATCCAGGAAGCGGTTTTTCAGCGCAGTTGCCAGCACCAGCAGACGCTCATGTTCCGGCTTCAGGCCTTCAATCGCATCGGTCAGTCGCAGGGTAAACTGGCCTGCGCTTCCGGCTTCACAGGTCAGCCCGCGCACGGCGAAGCTGTTGTTGACCAGCGAATAACGTCCCAGCTTACGGCTGAATTCAGCCAGGCTGTCAACGTGGGTCAGATCGCACGGGAAGGCGAGGATATCGCGCAGCGCGGCCGGGCGACGTTTGCGCTCTTCGTGCATCAGGCTGGAGAACTGACGGTAATCCGGCGTGATAGTAAAGGCGTTAATGACGTCATCAGGGATGCGCTCAAAGCTGCTGTCAGCAAAGGACTTCGCTTTGATATTGAAAGCGTTGTCCAGTTTGGCCAGCGTCAGCAGGCGAATAAACTGATCTTCCCCACGCTGCTTATCTGCGAAGCGGATAGGCTGCTCGGTCATGTCGATAAAGGTACGTACGGCGATGGTTCCGTAAGAGTGACCGGCACCTTCTGCACGTTCTTTAAACAGGCCCAGCAGCGGAACTTCAGCTTCTCCCTGAATTTTCAGGGCGCTCTGATGCCAGTCCACCGCCATCTGCGCGATAGAGGCAAAGCCTGCGCCACCCACCGGGGTTTTAATGTTCGGGAAGTATTTCTTCAGTACGCGATCTTCCGTATCGAGGAAGTTTGGCTCGAAGAATTCACCGCAGCTGTAGCTTTCGACGGTACACAGGCCCACTTTGCCCATGGTTTTCATCAGCGCTTTTTCTGCGGCCTTGGCATAGCGCTTAAAGGCTTTATTGCCTTCTTCGCCTTCACCATATTTCTCTTCGGCACGCATCTGCACGCCCAGCGGATAGATTGCTGAGGCACCAAAGCCCAGCGCAGCGGCAATGTGGTGCGAAGAAATACTCTGACCGCTTTCAACCACCAGCGAAACATCAAGACGCAGACCTTCCTGAACGAGGCGCTGGTTGATGGCGGACACCACCAGCAGCATCGGTATCGCGGCTTGAGTAGAGGAGATGTGGCGGTCAGTCAGTACTGCGATTCCGCCCTGTTCACGAGCAAAATCAACCACCTGCTGAGCAAGATCGTCAATCGCCTGCTCCAGCGCATCGGCATTTTTCTGGCGGCTTTCTGCATCGCTACCCAGCACCGGTGCATAGAGCATCTCAAAACGGGCATACGGTGCCACATCCTGCTCGCGCAGCTGCAGCATATCCAGGTGGGTCAGGATCGGCGTTGGCACGATGATCTGGCGACCTTTACTGCGGCCCAGATGCGGCTTAGCACCCAGCGCCACGCGCAGCGTCATGCCGTCAACTTCACGAATGGAGTCTAACGGTGGGTTCGTCACCTGCGCGAAGCGCTGGGAGAAGTAGTGCGCCATACCGCCTTCATGATCGGATAAGGCGTTGATCGCGTTGCCATAACCCATGGCTGAAATTTTTTCTGCCCCGGTGCTCAGCATCGGGTCCATCATGAATTTGAAGCTTTCCTGGTTGTAATAGTAAGCCACAAATCGCTGATAGGTTTTCAGGTCGCCGCTGTAACGCAGCGGGGAGCCCTGTTTTTCTGCCGGGATCACCGGCAGTTCTTGCAGAGTAATACGAGCCTGGGCAACCAGCGCCGGGTAGTCTTTCTCCGCAGCGAGTTTTTCCAGCGCTTCTACGGTGGTGTAGCTGCGTTTTTCGCTGTGATCGTAGTACAGCATTCCGCCCGCTTCGATACGGCCGCGGCGCAGCACGCTTTCCGGTGGGAAGGCGATCTGGCCAGCTTCGGACATTGCACCGATGTATTCCGCGGTTTCCACTGAGCGCAGCGGACGCAGGCCCAGACGGTCAAGGCGGGCACCGATGATTTCACCGTTACCAAAGATCAGTGCTGCCGGGCCGTCATTCTTCTCTTCATAAAGGGAGAAGTATTCGAGCATGGCGCGAACGTTATCGGAAAGAGAATCATCGTTTTCCCAGGCCGGTGGCATCATGGAAACTACGGCGTTAATCAGGTCGAGGTTATCTTCCATCAGGCGGCTGTGGATGCTCTGGTCCAGACGCGAGCTGTCCGACTGCCCTTTAGGACGCACGATTTTCTTGCCGCGAGCCGAAGCCAGCGCGGATTCCGCAATGCGGTTTTTACGGTCGGTATTCAGCTCACCGTTGTGCGCCATCAAACGGAACGGCTGCGCCATCGTCGTATGCGGATCGGTGTTGGTTGAAAAACGGGTATGGAAGAACAGACCGCGAACGCGATGATCGGGATCGGTCAGATCTTTGAAGTAAGGGATCACTTCATTGGAATTCAGGCGCGCTTTAAATACCTGGGTGCGCGAGGAGAGTGACAGCGGGTAGAGGCCGCCAAACTCACTTTCGGTAAAGGCGCGGGCTTCGATATCCAGCAGGGCACGATAGATGCGTTTTTCGAAATCGTTTTGATTATCGATATCCTGAGGAATAGTGAAGATCCACTGTGCGATAGGCAGCTGTGAGACAATGGCTGCCGGACGCAGTACGTCAGTGTCCAGCGGCATATCACGTTTTAAAATCACCGACAGGCCGTAAGCCGCAAGGGTTTCCTCAACCAGACGCTCGGCATTTGCGCGCAGCGCACTGTCTTTCGGTACAAAGAAATTGCCTACGCCAAAACGACCCGATTCAAGCTGTTGACCGGTAATTTTGCGGAAGAAATGCAGAGAGATGTCGACGTTGACGCCCGCGCCGTCGCCCACGCCTTCAGCGGACATACCGCCGCGATGAGGAACGGTACACAGGGCACTGTGTGCCATCTGGAGGACCTCATGAGTTTGCTCGCCGTCCTTACGTGTAATGAAACCCACGCCACAGCTATCACTCTCTTTTGTTGGATCATACAAGCCATAGGGATAAGGTTTTGAGTCAGACATCGAGGGCCTCCTTAACTTCTTTTGTACATTACCTATATTGTTCAGGCACAGAACGCAGCTGAGCGGTCACCTCAGGGTCTGTATCAATTTTCTTTGCCGCTAAAACGCGGACACCATGACTCCGAGCATTCCATCCTGAGACATAAGCGCATCGTCCGTGAATGAAAAACTCTCTAGATTCCTGGTCTCATTAAATGGAGATATCCGGTATCACGAGGGAGTCGTCTAACTGCATATGTATGCCGAGACACTGGCCCGTAAGCAAAGCTTCCAGCGGATTCCCAACTTATCGGGAAAGCGTACAGAGGTCAAATACCGATCTTTCTTATGCCTTTTTATGAGTTTTCATTGTTAAGGTGATGATAAATAATGAAATATTGTCATATTTTACCCCTGTGGATGGGGGGGCGTCGTGTAAAGAAGTGTGAGCTGTCTCACTATAGTGCAGCGAGCAAATCGCTGCACCATGCTGGAATCATGTCTGGTTGCAGCATAATATGCTGAATGAGGGGTAATACCCACATCAACGCACTGTTTTTAATCAGTGGGGATATTTGAATTAAACAGGGGGGGTTATTAGCAAAATTAATCACCCAGGGTATGACTAGAATTTCGGATTTTATGAATGATTATTCGTTTGGATGTAACCAAGGAATAGTGAGCGATCTGCATCATCACTATGAATTATATTGGCGAAGCGGGTTGCTCTGGATTTTGAGCGGCTTTATAGATTATGCAGTTATAAAATTTAGTCAATATATACGACGACAACTTTTTGCTCTGAAGGCAAAATAATTAAAATTTCTCGCAAAGGCCGCGCCAGTACAGGCTGTAAGGCGAATCTCAGCGGCAGAATCTAAACTTCATCAGGCGATGAAAATTCCATAATAATACCTTTCAAGATATAGAGTGTGCTGCACTAATATCGTGCAATAGTTTCATTAATAAAAAACAAATGAACTATAACTGTGCAATGTATGTATTGATTAACATTTGATGAACTATAACTGTGCAAATGCCCTGATCTTCATTGTGCGTTGCACCATTTTTGTGCGTTTTCCTCATCGCGTTAACCTGTGGGACTTTTATCCGATTCCGGTATGATTGTGTGATTCAGACCGGAAAGGACCCTACATGAAACAAATTCGATTATTAGCCCAGTACTACGTTGATTTGATGGTTAAGCTGGGGCTTGTGCGCTTCTCTTTGCTGTTGGCCTCCGCCCTGGTGGTACTGGCAATGATTGTCCAGATGGCCGTGACCATGGTGCTGCGCGGGCATGTGGAAAGCATCGACGTGGTGCGTTCGGTGTTTTTCGGCCTGCTGATTACGCCCTGGGCGGTATATTTCCTTTCGGTCGTTGTTGAGCAGCTGGAAGAGTCACGCCAGCGACTGGCGCGGCTGGTCGATAAGCTTGAGGAGATGCGCAATCGCGACCTTGAGCTGAATCAGCAAATGAAGGAAAACATCACACAGCTCAATCAGGAAATTGCCGATCGTATTAAGGCGGAAGAAGCGCGTCTGCAGGTGATGACCCGGCTGAAAGAGGAAATGGCACGTCGTGAGCAGGCGCAAATCGAACTGGAGCAGCAGTCGACCTTTCTGCGCTCATTTCTGGATGCTTCGCCGGACCTGGTCTTCTATCGTAATGCCGATCAGCAGTTCTCTGGCTGTAATCGGGCTATGGAGCTGCTGACGGGGAAAAGCGAGAAGCAGCTTATAGGATTAACCCCGAATGACGTCTACGACGACGATGCGGCGCTAAAGGTGCTGGAAACGGATGAGAAAGTCTTCCGTCATAACGTTTCTCTGACCTACGAGCAGTGGCTACAGTATCCCGATGGCCGTAAAGCCTGTTTTGAGATCCGCAAGGTTCCTTATTACGATCGCGTGGGGAAACGCAGCGGCCTGATGGGCTTCGGACGCGATATAACGGAGCGTAAGCGTTACCAGGACGCGTTAGAGAATGCCAGTAGGGAAAAGACGACCTTTATCTCTACGATCAGTCACGAGCTTCGTACGCCGCTTAACGGCATTGTCGGACTAAGTCGCATTCTGCTGGACACCCATCTAAACCAGGAACAGCTCAAGTACCTTAAAACTATTCATGTCTCCGCCATCACTCTTGGCAATATCTTCAACGATGTGATTGAGATGGACAAAATCGAGCGCCGGAAGGTGCAGCTGGATAATCAGCCACTCGATTTCACCGGGCTGCTTGCCGATCTGGAAAACCTGTCTGGCCTGCTGGCTGAACCTAAAGGACTGAAATTTATTCTGCAGCCTGAGCTACCGCTGCCGCACAAAATTGTGGCGGACGGGACGCGGTTACGGCAGATCCTGTGGAATTTGATCGGCAACGCGGTGAAGTTCACCCAGCGCGGCGAGATAGTCGTCCGGGTAGGTTACCGTGGCGAAGACCATCTCTATTTCGAAGTGGAAGATTCTGGAATGGGCATCCCGCAGGATGAACAGGATAAAATCTTTGCCATGTACTATCAGGTTAAAGATCAGCGCGGAGGTAAGCCGGCAACCGGCACTGGCATCGGACTGGCGGTTTCTCGTCGCCTGGCGCAGGCCATGGGTGGGGATATCAGTGTGCGTAGCGCACAGGGGCAGGGTTCATGCTTTACGCTGACGCTGAGCGCGCCCCGGGTTGCGGAAGAGGTTGAGGATGAACAACCTGAAGACGACCTTCCTCTGCCTGCGCTGCATGTGCTATTGGTGGAAGATATTGAGCTTAACGTGGTGGTGGCGAGGTCGGTGCTGGAGAAGCTGGGTAACAGCGTCGAGGTGGCGATGACCGGGCAGGAAGCGTTGGATATGTTCGATCCGGATGAATTCGATCTGGTTCTGCTGGACATCCAACTGCCGGATATGACCGGACTGGATGTGGCACGTGGCATTCATCAGCGCCACGCAGGGAAACAGTTACCGCCTCTGGTGGCATTAACGGCCAACGTGCTGAAGGATAAACGGGAATATCTGGATGCGGGAATGGATGATGTGTTGAGCAAACCTCTTGCAGTGCCCGCTCTCACAGCGATGATTAAGAAGTACTGGAACTACCAAAGCGAGGAACAGGTGATGCCTGCGCAGGAGATCAATATGGATGAGAAAAAACTGGCACTGCTGGATGTGGTGATGCTGGAGCAGTATATCGAACTGGTTGGACCGAAGTTGATTCATCAAAGTCTGGAAATGTTTGAACAGATGATGCCTGGGTATCTGGATGTCCTGGATTCCAACATGATGGCCCGCGACCAGAAAGGCATTGCGGAAGAAGGGCATAAGATCAAAGGCGCTGCAGGTTCGGTTGGGTTGGTACATTTGCAGCAGATCGCGAAACAGATCCAAAGCCCTGAACTACCCGCCTGGTGGGACAATGTACAGGAGTGGATTGATGAGCTTAAACAGGAATGGCGTAACGACGTGAATGTGTTGCGTGAATGGGTTAAGGTTTCTGAAAAAAAATGACCCCGACCTAGGCCGGGGTGCGCGAATACTGCGCCAACACCAGGGAAAATGGAAACCCACGCTATTCTGATATGAATCGTCGGGAGCGCAGGCCGGGTATTGGGTAGAACTCTCAGCCACTACCTTAGCAAATCTAACATCACATGTTACCAGATTCATTAAAATGTGTGATGTTGAGCAGTGTTTGTAAATAGAAGACATCAAATTACTTTCTCAGTCAAGCAGGTAATTCATTTTGCTTTTTTTATGATGGATTATTGTACGATTGTTGTATTTTATTCATGGAAATTCTTGACGGGTTACGTTGTCGGATTGGATTGTCCCGGCCCCGCAGCTGAAATGCGATTTCAGCATTTTTAATGCGTTTAATATACTGTTTGTACTGCGTTTTTTGTGGTTTTTGCTGAATTCTTCCGAAACGTTTTGGTTTCTGCTAGCACAAACAGGCTTCAGAGCGTCATTCGGCGAAAAAATGCTGACACAGTTCAGCAAGATAAATCTCACGATTTAATAGAAAACAGTGCCAACAAGATGTTATTTCGTTTCATTTATCGATGGTTTTCTATTTCGAGTTTTGTGATTTCGAAATGTACCCAGTGAAATTTATAAGCAATGTAAATCAATTTGAAAATGTTTTTTCGCCCTGAATAGTGGCACCCTAAAATGTATTAAACTATGGCGCGTTATGGAACCGATTCCTGGGAAAGCAGCTCATGGTAGGGACCTGACCAAAATAATTAGCTTTGTCTGAAGATGATGATAATGGAGTCGACGAATGAGCCGTAACCGACGTCCGGGATGGGTATGGATGAAAAAGGCCGTGTTGCGTTTGCTGATGGGGATTGTCGGCCTTTGGCTGCTCGGTATAGTGCTCTTCGCCTTTATCCCTGTACCTTTCTCCGCAGTTATGGTTGAAAGGCAGCTTGGCTCCTGGCTACAGGGTAATTTTAGCTATGTTGCCCATTCTGACTGGGTCGGGCGCGATGAAATATCTACATGGATGGCGCTGGCCGTTATTGCTTCTGAAGATCAAAAATTCCCCACGCACTGGGGTTTTGATGTCGATGCCATTCAGTCTGTGCTTGATAGCAACGGCGAAAACTCTCGTATGCGCGGTGCTTCCACATTGTCTCAGCAAACCGCTAAGAATTTGTTTCTCTGGGATGGGCGTAGTTGGGTGAGAAAGGGACTGGAAGCCGGGCTGACTGTCGGTATTGAAACCGTGTGGACTAAACGGCGTATTCTTACCGTTTATCTTAATATCGCTGAGTTTGGTGACGGTGTGTTTGGTGTGGAAGAGGCGGCGCAGCGCTACTTTAATAAGCCCGCCAGCCGGTTAACCATGCCCGAAGCGGCGCTGCTGGCGGCCGTTTTGCCGAATCCAATACGTTTTAAAGCCGCAGCACCTTCAGGTTATGTTCGCCAGCGTCAGCAATGGATAATGCGACAGATGCGTCAGTTGGGTGGTGAAACTTTTCTTTCCAGAAATCATCTTAATTAACTGGAAATTATCACAACCCAGGCCATTACTCTTCGTCAAATCCGGCATCGAACAGTTCAATAACTGCCGCCAGCGCTTCCGCTTCCTGCGGTCCGCTGGCCTCAATTTCGATATGACCGCCCTTGGCGGAATCCAGCATCAGTAGCGCAATAACACTGCTGGCTTCGGCCTCCGTACCACTTTCGTTTCTCAGCAGTACTTCAGCGTCAAAGCTCTGCACCAGTTCAAAAAGCTTCATTGCCGGACGAGCGTGCATGCCCAGCTTATTCCTGATTTCCACGGTTTGTTTAACGGTCATGATTTACGTTTTTCCAGCGTACGGTGACGGGACTGCACGTTTTTACCACGCGAACGGAAGTAGTCGGCTAATTGCTCAGCGATATATACCGAACGGTGTTTACCGCCGGTACAGCCAATCGCCACGGTCAGGTAGCTGCGATTGTTGGTTTCCAGCATTGGCAGCCACAGTTCCAGATAGCTGCGCGTCTGATAGATAAAATTATGCACTTCGGTATGGCGGTCGAGGAAGGCCGCTACCGGGCGATCGAGACCGGTCATCGGACGCAGTTTGGGGTCCCAGTGCGGGTTTGGTAGAAAGCGGACATCGAAGACATAATCGGCATCAATTGGGATTCCGTGCTTAAAGCCGAATGACTCAAATACCATTGTCAGCTCGCGCTCGCGCTTGCCTAACAGTCGGGTCCTCAACATCTCGGCCAGCTCATGAACTGACATTTCCGAAGTGTCGATAATCAAATCGGCACGGGAACGCAGCGGCTCCAGCAGATCGCTTTCTTCATCAATAGCGCTCTCCAGCGACAGGTTTTTGCTGGAGAGGGGATGCAGGCGACGAGTGTCGCTGTAGCGACGGATTAACGTGTTGCGATCGGCATCCAGGAACAGAAGCTGCGGCGAAAAGCAGTCGGGCAGATTGTTGAGTGCGGTTTCGAAAACTTCGGGGGATTCCGGCATATTACGAACGTCAATACTGACCGCCGCAGACATATTGCGTTCAGAGAGCGAATTAGCAAGATCGGGAAGCAGCACCACGGGGAGGTTGTCCACGCAGTAGAATCCCATATCCTCCAGCGCACGTAACGCCACGGATTTACCTGAACCGGAACGACCGCTGACGATCATCAGCACCATTAACTCTTCCCCCAATTTAACCTGTTACCACGGATGTCGTGGTGAATATACAACGGCTGGCTTAATCGTGATCTTCCGTGATGATCTCGTACAGCTCTTCATCGCTCTGGGCCGCGCGCAGACGTCGGCAAACGGTTTTATCTGCCAGACGTTTGGCTACCAGTGAAAGCGTATGCAGGTGAGTTTTACATTGGTCTGCCGGGACCAACAGGGCGAACAACAGATCCACTGGCTGATTATCAATGGCGTCAAAGGCAATCGGCTGATCCAGGTGGATAAATACACCAACCGCCCGCAGCGTATCTTCGAGTAATTTACCGTGCGGGATGGCGATCCCGTTACCGATACCCGTACTGCCCATTCTTTCGCGCGTCAGAATTGCTTCGAAAATAGTCTGATGCGGAAGGTTTAGCTGTTTGGCCGCCAGTTCGCTGATAATTTCCAGCGCCCGTTTTTTACTCTGGCAATGTACACCATTACGGGTGCAGGACAGGTTCAGGACCGAGCCCAGTTCCAGTTTTAGATCGTTGTTCATCATAGTTTCACTTACGTGTTCACATCCGCATGGCGATTAACTCAGGCCGTTTTAATAGCCGTCGTTGACCCCTGATTGATTAGCGGCTCGTACCCTTATAAAGATACGAGCCGCCGCTGACTTTAGCTTAACCCGATGTGGGATGCTGCAGAGACAATCAGCGCATGGTGAAATTTAGTGTTGTTTAAGCTTATCTTTGTGTTTATTTAACTGGCGAGCCAGCTTATCTACCAGGCCGTCAATCGCCGCGTACATATCTTTTTCTTCTGCGGTTGCATGCAACTCCCCGCCGTTCACATGCAGCGTCGCATCTGCAATTTGAGTCACTTTTTCCACCTTCAAAACAATATAGACCTGATTAATCCGGTCAAAATATTGTTCCAGTTTACCGAATTTCGCTGTCACAAATTCGCGCAGGGCTTCGGTAATTTCAACGTTTAGTCCAGTGATATTGAGTTGCATGATGTCTTCCTTCTCAGTTCTTTCAGACCAGCTGTTTGCGCTGGTTTGATGGCGGGATGGATAAAGACTCTCGATATTTTGCCACAGTACGGCGCGCGACCATAATCCCCTGCTCAGAAAGCAGAGAAGTCAACTTGCTATCGCTCAGCGGCTTGGCGGGATTTTCCGCCGAAATTAATTTCTTAACCAATGCACGAATAGCAGTAGAAGAGGCTTCCCCCCCGCCTTCAGTACTCACGTGGCTGGAGAAAAAGTACTTCAGTTCAAATATACCGCGTGGGCTATGCAGATACTTCTGCGTTGTTACGCGCGATATAGTTGATTCATGCATATCGACTGCGCTGGCTATGTCTGCCAGTACCATCGGCCGCATATATTCCTCGCCCTGTTCAAAAAATGCCTGCTGTTGATCGACAATACAGCGTGTCACTTTTAGCAGCGTGTCGTTGCGGCTCTCAAGGCTTTTAATCAGCCATTTTGCTTCCTGCAAATTACTACGGATAAATTGTGAATCACTGTCGTTACGGGTTGAACCGCCCAGTGCAGCATAGTGCTGATTGATCTTTAAACGCGGAACGCTGTCGGCGTTAAGTTCAACCGTCCAGCGCGCACCGACTTTTCGTACCAGCACGTCAGGAATGACATATTCAGGTTCCTGCGTATTGATCGACTGTCCGGGACGTGGATCGAGGGACTGGATCAGCTGAACGGCACCCTTTAGAACCTCTTCTTTTAACTTTGTCAGGCGCATCAGGCTGCGGAAGTCATGATTTGCTAACAGATCGAGGTGATCGCTAACGATCAGCCGCGCTTCTTTCAACAGAGGAAGATCGTCAGGGAACTGAGAAAGCTGGACCAGCAGGCAGTCGCGCAGATCGCGGGCACATACGCCCACCGGATCGAATCGCTGTACGCGCTTCAGCACCGCTTCAACTTCATCCAGGCTGAGATCTTCATTCCCCATACTATCGAGGATATCGTCCAGCGAGATGGTCAGATAGCCGGTTTCATCCACGGCATCAACGATTGAAGTCGCGATCGCACGATCGGTGTCGGTAAAAGGCGTTAACTCCACCTGCCACATCAGATAATCCTGCAGTGACTGGGTGGTTTCCCCCTGATAAACCGGCAGTTCGTCGTCATGGTAGTCAGTACCGGTGCCGGAAGGTGTACCTGCGGTGTAAATCTCATCCCAGGTGGCATCCAGCGGCAGCTCTTCAGGCATGTCCTTTTGTTCCAGCGCTTCCCGGGTATCCAGCGCTTCGGTTTCCTGATATTCACGAGAGTCGATTTCCTCGTGAACATCGCTCTGCTCGAGCAACGGGTTGCTTTCCAGCGCCAGCTGAATTTCCTGCTGTAGTTCAAGCGTAGAGAGTTGCAGCAGTCGAATGGCCTGCTGTAACTGTGGCGTCATGGCAAGCTGTTGGCTCAGCCTGAGTTGTAAACCTTGCTTCATATTCAGGATAATAATTCCCTAAAAAACAAACCTTATGGCCACCTTATCAGAGTCTGAACTCTTCGCCCAGGTAGACGCGTTTCACCTGCTCATCGGCAAGGATTTCTTCAGGCGTACCGTGTGCGATAAGGTGCCCCTGGCTGACGATATAAGCGCGCTCACAGACCGCCAGCGTTTCACGAACGTTGTGGTCGGTAATCAGCACACCAAGTCCGCTATCACGAAGATGCTCGATAATCTTTTTAATATCAATAACGGAAATAGGGTCAACCCCGGCAAAAGGTTCATCCAACAGGATAAATTTGGGATTTGCAGCCAGCGCACGGGCAATTTCAACCCTGCGACGTTCGCCGCCGGAAAGCGCCTGGCCCAGACTGTCGCGCAGATGTTCGATATGGAACTCGGCCATCAGCTCATTGGCACGATCTTCACGTTGTTCGCTGGTCAGGTCTTCACGAATTTGCAGGACCGCCATCAGATTATCGTAAACGCTCAGACGACGGAAAATGGAGGCTTCCTGAGGGAGATAACCAATCCCCCGGCGCGCGCGCGCGTGCAGGGGCAGGATACTGATATCTTCATCATCAATCACGATACGGCCTGCATCGCGCGGAACAATACCCACTACCATATAAAAGGTGGTGGTTTTGCCGGCCCCGTTTGGCCCCAGTAGTCCGACAATCTCACCGGATTTCACTTCCAGACTGACGTCTTCAACCACGCGGCGGCCTTTGTAGGCCTTCGCCAGGTTTTCCGCAATTAACGTTGCCATGTTAGTTAGTTACTCTTCTTCTGACCGTTAGACGGTGTGCTTTTATCCTGCAGCTGTGACGGTACAAGTACGGTTGTCACGCGTTTGCCGGTGCTGCCGTAAGCCTGCATTTTCTGCTCTTTGACCAGATAGGTAATGCGATCGCCTTTGACATTGCTGTCCAGCTGCTCCAGATAGGCATTACCGGTCAACTCAACAAAATCTTTGGCCAGTTCATAATGCATTTTCTGCGCGTGTCCCTGAACCGGTTTACCGTTGTCCTGCATCTGATAGAAGGTTGCGGGATTGCCATAGGCATCAACGATAGTTTTATTGCTGTCGCCACCGGGACGAGTCACCACCACTTTATCGGCGGTGATCTTGATCGAGCCCTGGGTAACGATCACTTTACCGGTAAACGTGGCCACGTTCCCCTGCATATCCAGTGCCTGATTCTCCGAGTCGACATTGACCGGTTTGTCGGAATCCCCGGTCAAGGCCAAAGCCGGAACGCTGGCAGCGAGGAGCAGGGATGCCGTCAGGAACTTAAGGCTGTTTTTCATTTTGAATTTCATAAGATGTTTTGACCTTTTCAATCAACTCGGCAGTTTTCTTCCGTAAATTTCCGCGCATCTTCATTCCCGTGGAGTTAAAGCTGCGGCCATAAAGCGTAACTTGATCGTTAGAGGTGACATCCTGAGTTGTCAGGTTCACCAGCGCATTGTCGGTTGTAATTTTCTCCAACTGCGCATCTTTCGTCAGGCTTTTTACGACTACATTGCCGTACAGAAACAGCATACGATCGTTAGTCAGTTTGGCTTTATCGGCGCTTACTGACCAGGTAGCCACTTTATTTTCATCGTAAGTCGTCATCTTCGGGTTGTCGAACCAGCTGATGGCGTCTGTTGAAAAGTAAGTCACCTTGTCTGAAATCAGTCTGTAGCTCAGCCCACCCTCGGGGTTGTAAACGACGGTATGTGAATTATCACTCAGATAGGTGGGTTCGCTATCGTTGTTGCTGACTGCACCGTCACCGTTATCAGAATCCGCCAGATTCCAGCCAATCAAGATGATGGCAATCAGCGTCAGTAAAAGTGTAATCCAGCGTCTTGTTTTACTCATACAGACTGCCCTATGGCCTTATCAAACGTACCCTGAGAGATTAAGATCAGGTCACAAAGTTCCCGAACGGCTCCGCGTCCCCCGGCAATGCGGGTCACGTAGTCAGCTTTAGGCAGCAGTACCGGATGCGCATCGGCGACGGCCACGCTCAGGCCAACCTGGGCCATAACCGGCCAGTCAATCAGGTCATCACCAATGTAGGCAACCTGGCTGGCATTAAGCGCTAGTTTATCCAGAAGTTCGCGGAAGGCCAAAGTCTTATCAGACTGCCCCTGGTAAAGATGGGTAATACCCAGCGTGGTACAGCGATCTTCCAGCAGTTTTGCTTTGCGACCGGTAATAATCGCCACCTCCACATCCGAGGTCAGCAGGCAGC
Source organism: Erwinia sp. S43 (assembly GCF_016624745.1). NCBI lineage: Bacteria > Pseudomonadati > Pseudomonadota > Gammaproteobacteria > Enterobacterales > Erwiniaceae > Erwinia > Erwinia sp. S43. The sequence continues at coordinate 61,933 of NZ_JACVTX010000016.1, forward strand.
GGATGCCGTAGCCGTCTCGAACATTAAATGCTTTCAGCTCTTCACCGTTGTTACCCTGATAGATCACGCCATCAGACATCACCCCATCCACATCACAGATCAGCAATTTAATTTGCTGTGCCTGCGCCATGACCTGCTGACTTACCGGGCCATAGCAGGTGTCAACGGTGGCTGCTGGATTACTCATTCTCGTTTTATTCCTTATCAAACAACGCCGGCACGCAGCATATCGTGCATATGTACCACGCCCAACAGATGGTCGCCGTCGGCCACCATCACGGAAGTAATGTTCTTGTTCTGCATCAGATTCAACGCATCTACCGCCAGCGTATTGGGACGGACGCGAATGCCACCAGGGGTCATCACGCTGGCAATGCTGGCGTGCTGTATATCGATGCCCATATCAAACACGCGACGCAAGTCACCATCGGTAAAGATACCTTCGATTTTCATCAGATCGTTACAGATGACCGTCATGCCCATATTTTTGCGGGTAATTTCCAACAGCGCATCGCGCAGTGATGCATCGCTACTGATATGCGGCATTTCGTCACCAGAATGCATAATATCATCAACCCGCAGCAGCAACTTACGCCCCAACGCTCCACCAGGATGCGACAGTGCGAAGTCTTCCGCGGTAAAGCCGCGAGCTTTAAGCAAAGCAACCGCTAAGGCGTCACCCATTACCAGTGTAGCCGTCGTGCTGGTTGTTGGCGCAAGGCCCAGCGGACAGGCTTCCTGCGGCACTTTAACACACAGATGAATATCGGCAGCACGCCCCATTGCGCTATCGGGGCGGCTGGTCATGCAAATCAGGGAAACATGCAGGCGTTTCAGCACCGGTATCAGGGCCAAAATTTCGGAGGATTCTCCAGAATTAGAGATGGCGATAACCACATCATTAGGACTGACCATCCCCAGATCGCCATGGCTGGCTTCACCCGGATGGACAAAAAAAGCGGGTGTCCCGGTGCTGGCAAAGGTGGCGGCGATTTTTTTGCCGATATGCCCGGATTTGCCCATCCCCATGACTACCACTTTGCCACGGCAGCGTGAAATCAGCGCACAGGCCTGGTTAAAATCACCGTTAATGTACTGATCGAGCTGTTCCAGTCCCTCTCGCTCGATCTGTAAAACCTCTTTTCCGGCCGTTATAAAGTCAAAATCAGAATCGGTAATGATATGCGCCATAACTCTTCAGTCCTTTTACCAGAAAGTCACTGAGGGGAAACCGTACAGCATGACCACCCAGAGGATAAATCCGCACAGCAGCAACGCACCGGCTATCCGGCCAATCCGGCGGTTGCGTTGCAAACAGATCAGCGTAAACAGGGCGCTGACGCCCAGCATGACCCAGTAATCTCGGGCAAATGCGCTGGCATCAAAGCTACCGGGATGAATCAGTGCCGGGATACCCAGGACAATCACCATATTATAAATGTTAGACCCAATCAGGTTACCGATGGCGATATCATCTTCGCCTTTCAACGCGCCTGCGATCACCGTGGCCAGCTCCGGCAGGCTGGTACCAACTGAAATAATCGTCAGTGCAATAACCAGCTCGCTGATGCCGAAGTAGTCGGCAATCACCGTGGCGTTATCAATCACCATACGGGTTGAAACCGGCAGTAATATCAGCGCAACGGCCAGCCACAGGAAAGCTACTGTGTTGCCGACATCATCACGCGGTAGTTCGGCCAGCTGCTCACGGGTCAGGGTGTCATTATTCTCACGCTCTGCCCGGCGGGCGATTTTTATGGTGCACAGCAGCCAGCAGGCGGCGATGGCAATCAGCCCCAGCCCGTCATTCCGGCTAAGGTGATTATCAAAGAGTATGATGCCGCACAGCAGAGTCACCAGCAGCATCAGTGGCAGCTCGCGGCGTATCAGGTTGGAATGCACGGTGAGTGGATGCAGCAGTGCTGCACCGCCGAGAATGAGCAGGATATTGGTAATATTGGAACCAATTGCTGTCCCAACGGCGATATCCATCTGTCCGTGCGTTGCCGCTGAAAACGAAACAATCAGCTCGGGGAGGGAGGTGCCAATGCCTACCACGGTCATCCCGATGATCAGCGGCGGGATACCAAGCGATCGGCATAAAATAGCGGCGCTAAACACCAGACGATCGGCCCCATAAACCAGTAAGGCTAAACCGATAATCAATAGTGCTATAGCTACGAGCATGAAATGTCCTTTTATCGGATATAATCGTCGGTTGCTGCATGTGACGAAGCGTTTCTGGTTACGTTTTTTTAATGCCCGTGATTTTGACGGTCTAAAGCTAAAAAGTAAAACTTATGCCAGCTTTCGCGAAGTGATTGCAGTAAGTTTCTGTAAAAGTGTCCAGTCCGGCGGTTAATGCGTTACCATCGGAAGTATATTTAACGCCTGAATTGAGGATCGAGGTAACTATGGGCCAGACGGAAACGAATTTGGTAGATGTCCGGGATGTCTGTTTCTCCCGTGGCAACAGGCCTATTTTCGATAACATCTCGCTTACGGTGCCCAAAGGGAAAATTACCGCCATTATGGGACCCTCTGGCATTGGTAAAACAACGCTACTGCGTTTGATCGGCGGACAGATACCGCCCGACAGTGGTGAAATCTGGTTCAACGGTGAAAATATCCCCACGCTTTCGCGTTCCCGTCTTTATGCCGCCCGCAAAAAAATGAGCATGCTGTTCCAGTCCGGCGCATTGTTTACCGACCTGAGCGTTTTCGATAACGTTGCCTGGCCGCTGCGCGAGCACACTCAGCTGCCTGCGGCGTTGCTGCACAGCACGGTGATGATGAAGCTGGAAGCGGTGGGGCTGCGGGGTGCGGCGAATCTTAAACCTTCCGAGCTGTCCGGGGGAATGGCGCGACGTGCTGCGCTGGCGCGAGCCATTGCGCTTGAACCCGATCTGATTATGTTCGATGAACCTTTTGTCGGTCAGGACCCCATCACGATGGGCGTACTGGTCAAGCTTATCGACGAACTAAATCATTCGCTGGGTGTCACTTGCATTGTAGTTTCCCACGATGTACCTGAAGTACTGAGTATTGCTGATTATGCGTATATCATTGCCGACCAGAAAGTTATCGCCCAGGGTACGTCACCTCAACTGAGAGAGAATAATGATGCTCGCGTGCGTCAGTTTATTGATGGTATTGCTGATGGGCCGGTGCCGTTTCGTTTCCCGGCGGGAGATTATCTTCACGATTTAGTCGGCTCAGGGAGTTAACATACTGATGTTTTTACGAGCGCTGGCGTCATTAGGACGTCAGGGAATTAATACCTGTGCCGCCTTTGGCCGTGCCGGATTGATGCTTTTCCATGCACTTATCGGCGTTCCCAGTTTTCGCAAACATGCGCCGCTGTTGGTAAAGCAGCTTTATAGCGTTGGCGTATTATCGCTACTGATTATCGTGGTTTCCGGCTTGTTCATTGGTATGGTGTTGGGCCTGCAGGGCTATCTGGTGCTGAATACCTATGGTGCTGAAACCAGCCTCGGGATGCTGGTGGCACTGTCTCTGCTGCGCGAGTTGGGGCCGGTGGTCACCGCGTTGCTGTTTGCCGGACGGGCCGGTTCCGCGCTGACCGCTGAGATCGGTCTGATGAAAGCCACGGAACAGCTCTCCAGCATGGAAATGATGGCGGTTGATCCGCTGCGGCGTATTGTCTCACCGCGTTTTTGGGCTGGGGCGATCAGCATGCCTCTGCTGACGCTGATCTTTGTTGCCGTGGGGATACTCGGCGGTGCGATGGTTGGTGTGAGCTGGAAAGGGATCGACAGTGGCTTCTTCTGGTCAGCGATGCAGAATGCGGTCGATGTGCGTACTGATATTATCAACTGCGTGATTAAGAGCCTCGTGTTTGCCATTACCGTGACCTGGATTGCGCTGTTTAACGGCTACGACGCCATTCCGACGTCTGAAGGGATTAGTCGGGCAACAACGCGTACTGTGGTACATGCCTCTCTGGCTGTGCTCGGTCTGGATTTTGTGCTTACGGCACTGATGTTTGGGAATTGATTCGATGCAAACGAAAAAAAGCGAAATTTGGGTAGGTGCCTTCTTATTGTTAGCGCTTTGCGCGATCGTTTTTCTGTGTCTGCGCGTTGCCGATCTGAAGTCGCTCGGCAATGAACCGACCTGGAAACTCTATGCTACCTTTGACAATATCGGCGGCTTAAAATCAGGATCGCCGGTAAAAGTGGGTGGCGTTGTGATTGGCCGCGTAACGGATATCACGCTTGACCCAAAAAACTACTCGCCGCGGGTCACTATGGATATTGATGAAAAGTATAACAATATCCCGGATACCAGCTCACTGGCGGTACGTACATCAGGCCTGTTGGGCGAACAGTTTCTGGCGATGAATATCGGTTTCGATGACCCGGAAATGGGTACCGCGATGCTGAAAGATGGCAGCACGCTGCAGGACACCAAGTCGGCAATGGTGCTGGAAGATTTGATCGGTCAGTTCCTCTACAAAAGCGGAAATGGCAACGATAAGAGCGCAGATAAAGCAGATGATAACGGTGCTTCTGAGCAACCGGCTGTGGCTAACACTCCAGGAGAGGATAAGTAATGTTTAAACGTTTACTGATGGTGGCAATGCTGATCGTTGCCCCGATTGCGGCTAACGCGGCGGCTGATAAAACTAACCCTTATTCGATGATGAATGAAGCGGCAGCAAAAACCTTCGATCGTTTGAAGAATGAGCAAGCTAAGATCAAGCAGGACCCGAACTATCTGCGTCAGGTTGTTAAAGAAGAACTGCTGCCGTACGTGCAAATAAAATATGCCGGAGCGTTGGTGCTGGGTCGCTATTACAAAGATGCCACTCCGGCACAGCGAGAAGCCTATTTTAGCGCTTTTGGTGACTATCTGGCGCAGGCCTACGGTCAGGCTCTGGCGCTTTACAACGGTCAGACATACCAGATAGCTCCCGAGCAGCCGCTGGGGAATGCCGATATCATTGCTATCCGCGTTACCATCATTGATAAAAATGGCCGCCCTCCGGTACGTCTGGATTTCCAGTGGCGTAAAAACAGTCGTACGGGCGACTGGCAGGCTTATGACATGATTGCCGAAGGGGTCAGTATGATCACTACCAAGCAAAACGAATGGAGTGACATCCTGCGACAGAAAGGCATCGATGGTTTGACCGAGCGGCTGAAATCCTATGCGCAACAGCCAATCACGCTGGACAAACAGCAGTGAGCAACATGACGGCAGATTTGCTTAGCTGGACAGTCGACTCCGGCCTGTTGCGTCTTAGCGGTGAGCTTGAGCGCGAAACCCTGCTGCCGCTATGGCAGCAGCGGGATCAACTAATGCAGCAGGCTGAGGTTATTGATGTATCCAGCCTGGATCGCGTTGATTCTGCGGGGCTGGCATTACTGGTGCATCTGCGGCAAATCGCGTTACAAAAGGGCAAAACACCTCATTTCACCGGTATCCCCGATAAGCTCCGTTCTCTGATTACCCTGTATAATCTTCAGGAAATTATTGCCGATAATCGTTGATCCAGGACACGGCGGCTCAGGCCGCCGTACTCTTGCGGAACATATTGAGTTCGTTGATCTTTGCTTTCCTTTTCGTTTCCCCCGATCCTCCAAGCCTGAGCGACGTATAGCGTTATTCATTCTCATTTAGCCTTTTTCTGACGATCCTGGCATTTATTGCTTGTTTAAGAGTAGGGCAGATTCCACTAATATGTGTGCCTGTTTATTATCAGGTGAATTTGAAAGCATCATGGAAAATAGTGAAATTCAGTCCGTGCTTATGAGCGCGTTACCGCTGCAGGAAGTCCACGTCACTGGCGATGGCAGCCATTTTCAGGTGATTGCCGTGGGTGAGTTATTCGGTGAACTGAGCCGCGTGAAGAAGCAGCAGACGGTCTATGCACCCCTGATGGCCTATATTGCGGACAACCGTATTCACGCCGTTTCAATCAAGACTTACACTCCTGAAGAGTGGGCGCGTGACCGTAAGTTAAACGGTTTCTAAGCGGCAGCTGTCCACCGCGCGATGATGTGCTGGCGGGCTGAGCCGCAGATTTTTGGTCTGACAACAGAGAGCAGTTGCAATGGATAAATTTCGTGTGCAGGGTCCAACCCGGCTGAGTGGTGAAGTCACAATTTCCGGGGCTAAAAATGCTGCCCTGCCGATCCTGTTCGCTGCTTTGCTGGCTGAAGAACCGGTAGAGATTCAGAATGTCCCGAAACTGAAGGACATCGATACCACCATGAAGCTGCTGGGCCAACTGGGTGTGAAGACCGAGCGTAACGGCTCGGTGCATATGGATGCCAGTAAGGTTGATGTTTACTGTGCCCCATACGATCTGGTGAAAACCATGCGTGCCTCTATCTGGGCGCTTGGCCCGCTGGTGGCGCGTTTTGGCCAGGGTCAGGTATCGCTTCCCGGCGGCTGCGCTATTGGCGCGCGTCCGGTCGATCTGCATATTACCGGCCTGGAACAGCTGGGTGCTGAGATCAAGCTGGAAGAGGGCTACGTTAAGGCCTCGGTCGATGGCCGCCTGAAGGGCGCACATATCGTCATGGATAAGGTCAGCGTGGGTGCCACGGTAACCATCATGAGTGCCGCTACGCTGGCAACCGGCACAACGATTATCGAAAACGCCGCGCGCGAGCCGGAAATCGTTGATACCGCCAACTTCCTGAATACGCTGGGTGCAAAAATTACGGGCGCGGGCAGCGATCGCATTACCATCGAGGGCGTTGAGCGCCTGGGCGGTGGCGTGTACCGTGTGCTTCCCGATCGTATCGAAACCGGTACGTTCCTCGTGGCGGCTGCGATTTCCGGTGGTGCAGTGGTCTGCCGTGCTGCTCAGCCTGACACGCTGGATGCCGTATTGGCCAAACTGCGTGAGGCGGGGGCCGACATTGAAGTGGGCGAGGACTGGATAAGCCTTGATATGCACGGCAAGCGACCGAAAGCCGTGAACGTGCGCACCGCGCCGCATCCAGGATTCCCGACGGATATGCAGGCACAGTTCAGCCTGCTGAATCTGGTAGCAGAAGGAACTGGGGTGATCACTGAGACCATTTTCGAAAACCGCTTTATGCACGTACCGGAACTGGTACGTATGGGAGCGCACGGTGAAATTGAAAGCAACACGCTGATTTGCCACGGTGTAGAAAAGCTATCGGGTGCTCAGGTAATGGCGACCGATCTTCGCGCATCAGCCAGCCTGGTTCTGGCTGGCTGTATTGCGGAAGGTACAACGATCGTCGATCGTATTTATCATATCGATCGTGGCTATGAGCATATCGAAGACAAGCTGATGGCTCTGGGTGCCAATATCCAGCGGGTCAGCGGTGACGAATAAACGTTGCCTGTAGTCTTTTAGCAAGGGCCGGTCTTCAATACCGGCCCTTTTTATTTTCTGATCAGTTTTTTACGATCGATCAACTGCTTTGTCTTAGGATCGTAATAGCGGCTGGGCCAGATCTCTGCCGGGTGTATCTCCAGGGCGTCAGCAATCAGCCATTCCCCCTTCGGCCACGGCCGGCATAGCGTATTAGCCAGCGTTGATGAGCTTAAGCCTGCGCGGCGCGACTGTTCGGCGAGAGTGGTGCCTCTTTTACGCAGGGCGGCAATGATATCGGCAGGATGCCAGTCTTGAGAATTATAGGCCACGTGCTCTTTCTCCTTGTGCACTTGTGGAAACAACAGGAAATAATCTGCACAGGGAAAGTCTTTTCCTGCGCATCCGTATTTACCGTATTAACCCTGACGATAGTAACGGAATTTATAAGAGCTTTATATCAACTTGTTTCCTTTAATTTCCAGTAATTTTTATGCAAAGAGCCAGTTTTGCGTAGCTCTACGCAAAAGTGGAGACAAATGATGTAACGTTACATCGTGCAGTAATATCAGGACTGGCGGTGGGGGAATGGCTAAGATGAATCATGAAAAGCGCGGATTTCCGCGCATTTTCAATCAGAATTCGCGTTGTACAGACATATGAGCAAGTGCCTCAAGTGCGCTGCGCCATGGAGATTCAGGTAGAACTTGCAGGGCAGTAATGGCTTTGTCCGCTTCCTGCTCGGCAGCACGGCGCGTCCATTCCAGCGAGCCACACTGGTTCATGGTTTCCAAAACTGGTTCCAGTAAATGGCGGCCATTACCTTCCTCAATAGCCTTACGGATCATGCTGGCCTGCTCAGCAGTACCGTTGCGCATGGCGTGCAGCAACGGCAGCGTCGGTTTGCCTTCGCTGAGATCGTCACCCACATTTTTACCAAGTGTTGCACCATCTGCGCTGTAATCCAGCAGATCGTCAATCAGCTGGAAAGCGGTGCCAATGTAGCATCCATAATCCTGCAGAGCCTTTTCCTGCTCTGCGGTGGCACCTGCCAGTATCCCGGAAGACTGCGCGGCGGCTTCAAACAAGCGAGCAGTTTTGCTGTAAATCACCCGCATATAGCTTTCTTCAGTGATGTCCGGATCGTTACAGTTCATCAACTGTAACACTTCACCTTCGGCAATCACGTTAACCGCTTCAGACATCAGCGCCAGCACCCGCAGCGAGCCGAGGCTGGTCATCATCTGGAAGGCACGGGTATAAATAAAATCACCAACCAGTACGCTGGCCGCGTTGCCAAATGCCGCATTGGCCGTTGCTTTACCACGGCGCATATCCGATTCGTCGACCACATCGTCGTGCAGCAGCGTTGCGGTGTGGATAAATTCGATTAGTGCCGCCACGGCGATGTGCTGCTTGCCGTCGTAATTGTTGATAGCGCGTGCAGCAAGAACGGCGATCATTGGTCGGATACGTTTCCCACCGCCGCTAATAATGTAATGGCCCAGCTGATTGATAAGGGATACGTCCGAGTTCAGCTGGTCGAGTATTGTCGCGTTGACATCCGCCATATCCTGCGCGGTAAGTTCATTTATCTGTTCTAAGTTCATCAGTCTGTTCAGCTATCGCTCGCTCAGTTTGCTGGTATGATAAGCGCCTTTACGCGTGCCTGTGGCATGAAATGTATGACAGATTGTACTTGAAAAACACAACGGTGAAAGCGTCCCATGCACGTTGCGTTTTTTTTCTGCAATACAGCGTAACTGGCACTTGTCATTGGCAGCGAAGTTGCGTAGAATTCGCGCCCTATTGTGAATATTTATAGCGCAGCCTGATAATCAAAAAAAGGCAAGCGCGAGAGCGGAGTTTTATATGTACGCGGTTTTCCAAAGTGGTGGTAAACAACACCGAGTAAGCGAAGGTCAGACCGTTCGCCTGGAAAAGCTGGACATCGCAACCGGCGAAACTATTGAGTTCGACCAGGTTCTGATGATTGCCAACGGCGAAGACGTTAAAATCGGCGCGCCTTTAGTTTCAGGTGGCGTGATCAAAGCGGAAATCGTTGCTCACGGTCGTGGCGACAAGATCAAGATTGTTAAGTTCCGTCGTCGTAAGCATTACCGTAAGCAGCAGGGTCACCGTCAGTGGTTCACTGATGTGAAGATCACTGGCATCAGCGCCTAAGAGGAGATCTGACAAATGGCACATAAAAAGGCTGGTGGCTCGACTCGTAACGGTCGTGACTCCAATGCAAAACGTCTGGGCGTAAAACGTTTCGGCGGCGAATCAGTTCTGGCAGGTAGCATCATCGTTCGTCAGCGTGGTACTAAATTCCACGCCGGCACCAACGTTGGCTGCGGTCGTGACCACACCCTGTTTGCAACTGCAGACGGCAAGGTCAAATTCGAAGTTAAAGGCCCGAACAACCGTAAATACATCAGCATCGTTGCTGAGTAAGGTTTTCGAGCCGCAGAGTGATTTTTAAGTCACTTCTTGCTGCGAAATTAAAAGCCCCGCATCTCAGTGCGGGGCTTTTTACATTCTGCCCGTTAGGAATGCTACTGAGTCGACTGGCCTCGCAACAGATCCTGTTTTTGCTGTACACTTTATGTTCAGTGATGGTGCTGCTGTCGGTGACGGGTATTCCTTTCATCGAACGGGTGGTGCTGGTCAGCGAAAAAGAGACGCTGACGCCTTTACGCTGAAGTTTTCAGAATTATTATCGCCTGGCTGGTTCGAACGCTTTCCATTCCGCCTCTGAAGTTTCAGGGTTCAATCGGAGTGACTGGTGCCTGGCCAGGTGCCATATTTTCCGCAATGGGTCATCGCTTATGGCCACGGCGGAGCAATCCCGTTCCGGTGCAAAGACACTGGGCCACGGGCGAATGAGTGACGGAGAAGTAAAATGAAGTTTGTTGATGAAGCGACGATCCTGGCTGTAGCAGGCGACGGCGGCAATGGCTGCGTCAGTTTCCGTCGTGAGAAGTATATTCCTCGTGGTGGACCGGACGGCGGCGACGGCGGTGACGGCGGCGATGTTTACATGCAGGCCGACGAAAACCTGAATACCCTGATTGACTATCGTTTCGAAAAATCCTTCCGCGCTGAACGGGGTCAAAACGGCCAGAGCCGTGACTGTACCGGTAAACGTGGTAAAGATATCATCATCAAAGTTCCCGTCGGTACGCGCGTTATCGATCAGGGAACGGGTGAAACGCTGGGCGATATGACCCATCATCAGCAACTGCTGATGGTCGCGAAGGGTGGCTGGCACGGGCTGGGTAACACCCGCTTTAAGTCATCCGTTAACCGTACTCCACGCCAGAAAACAATGGGTACGCCGGGTGAGAAACGTGACCTGCAGCTGGAACTGATGCTGTTGGCTGACGTGGGTATGCTGGGCCTGCCTAACGCGGGTAAATCGACCTTCATCCGCGCCGTATCTGCTGCAAAACCAAAAGTTGCCGATTATCCCTTCACTACCCTGGTACCAAGCCTGGGCGTAGTGCGTATGGATAACGAGCAGAGCTTTGTGGTTGCCGATATTCCGGGCCTGATTGAGGGGGCTTCAGACGGTGCAGGTCTGGGAATTCGCTTCCTGAAGCACCTTGAGCGCTGCCGCGTTCTGCTGCATACCATCGATCTGGCACCGATCGATGAAAGCGACCCGGTGGAAAATGCCCGTGTTATTCTGGGGGAGCTGGAAAAGTACAGCGAGAAGCTTTTCCAGAAACCGCGCTGGCTGGTGTTCAATAAGGTTGACCTGCTGGACAGCGAAGAAGCCGAAGCACGTGCTAAGGCGATTGCTGATGCGCTGGGCTGGACCGATAAATACTACCTGATTTCTGCTGCGAATCGTGTAGGCGTTAATGCATTATGCTGGGACATTATGTCCTTCATGAATGCCAACCCGAAACAAGCTGAACTGGAAGCGAAGCAGCCAGAGAAAGTGGAGTTTATGTGGGACGACTACCATCGTCAGCAGCTGGAAGAAGCACAGCCTGCCGTCGAAGAAGATGACGATTGGGATGATGACTGGGATGATGAAGACGACGAAGGCGTTGAAATTATCTATCAGCGCTAATCTGCGATGAAAACAGGGACGCCATGGCGTCCCTGTTTATTTTCATTAGCCGATAACGGCAGTGGTCAGGCGTGAAATGCAGCATAACCGATCGCGATCGTCAAAGATCTCAATCTGCCATACCTGACTGGTCGTCCCGGCGTGTAAAGCACGACAAACACCGCGTACCGTACCGCTGAATACGCCGCGCAGGTGGCTGGCGCTGATTTCTGTACCTACCACGTTCTGCCCATGCTGCGAACATAGCCAGCCCGCCATCGATCCCAGTGACTCCGCTAAAGCCACCGAGGCCCCGCCGTGCAGCAGGCCAAACGGTTGATGGGTACGTGAATCAACCGGCATGGTCGCTTCCAGACGATCCTCTGTCAGATGGGTAAAGCGGATCCCCAGTCCGGCGATCATATTGCCTTCGGCCATCTGGTTGAGTGCCTCCGTGCTGCTTTGGCGCTTCCACAGCAATTGCGGCTTACGCACCGAGCGTTGCCCCACCGTCAACCACGATATCCTGCATGATAATGTGGCTGGCGCTGTCGGAAGCCAGGAACATCACCGCGCTGGCGATGTCATCAGGGCGGGCAATTTTACCCAGTGGGATGCCCAGTTTGTACTGCTCCGGATAACCCGCAATCATCTGCTGTTCATCTGCCGGGGTTTGCCACAGGCTGCGCTGCATCGCGGTATCCGTTGAACCCGGCGAAACAATATTACAGCGCACGCCATAAGGTGCCATTTCGAGAGCGACGGTCATGCACAGGCTGCGCAGCGCGGCTTTTGAAGCACCGTATGCAGACATGCCGATACGCGGCGCATGAGCTGCGTTAGAAGCGACCGTGACTATCGCACCGGCACGCTGCTGACGAAATACCGGCAGAGTCTGTTGGAACAGGTTGAAAGCGCCTCCGGCATTAACCGCCAGGCAGGCCTGCCAGTCTGCAAATGCCAGTTCCTCGGTGGAGCCGGTGCGTAAAATACCGGCAGCATTGACCAGCACGTCAAGATGTCGGGTATCGGAAAGTACTTTTTCGCAGACGCGCTTCACCTGCCATGGATCGGCGATATCGACGATCTCGCGCTGGAACGGATAATCGCTCTGCGAGAACTGTTTATCAAAGCCGACAACGGAAGCGCCAGCGGCAACAAAAGCCAGCGCGGTGTGGTAGCCGATGCCCTGGCCCGCGCCGGTAACCCAAACCTGCTTACCGGTAAAATCGAAACTGGCGGACATTATGCTGGCTCCCGTGACAGTAACTTCCACCAGCCATCGATACTCGGATCTTTGGCCAGAGAAATAAAATCGATATCGCTATGGATCTGGCGCCAGCGGGCGGCGAGCTCCATCATCCGCACGGAATCAAGACCGTAGTCCACCAGATTATCCGCATCATCCAGATCCTCTGCATCGTCATCCAGCAGCGGCAGCACCAGCGCGCGCAGCAGGGCTTTACTGGCTGGTGTTGTTGCCGGCAGCAGTTCAGAGGTCATCACCACCTTTCCGCTGCGCCCGGCGGTATAGTTCAGCGCCATCATATGTTCCTCGCGGCTGAAATCTGCCAGCGCGTCGGCAACCATAAACGGTTTAATGTCGCGCATAAATGCATCTGTCGCGGTGGTCAGGCAGCCAATGTGGGCGTAAACACCGCAAATAATCAGCTGATCTCGTCCGGTTTCTTTAAGGATTGACTCAAGCGGGGAGCGATGAAAAGCGCTGTAGCGCCATTTTACCAGTACCTGATCCTGTTCATCGGGTGCCAGCGCGCTGACCACTCGCTGCTGATCGGGATGCTTGTTGAGACCGGGGCCCCACATATCATTCAGCAGCGCGCGATCCTGGTCACTCTGCTGGTTGGGTTGGGCGGTGTAAAACACCGGGATGCCCTGAGATTTACAGAACTGACGCAGGCGAGCAACGTTCTCCACTACCTGATCGATCAACGGGCTGTCTTCTCCCCAAAAGTTGAGGAAATATTCCTGCATATCATGAATTAACAGCGCCGCACGTGCGGGGTTAAAATCCCACTTCACTTTGTTTACCGGCAGCTCTGCCTGCGTAGGTAGCAGATAGGACTGGAGTTTAGGGATAGCCATGGTCTCTCCTGAAAATTAGAGGCTCTGAGTATGGGCAAGCTGCTGGCGCAGGCGTTTTTTATCTACTTTGCCGACCGGTGTGAGGGGCAGTGAATCAACACATTCGATGCGATCCGGCAGTTTGAACTCCGCCACGCCCAGCTCACGTAGATGGCGGCGAAGCGCCACCGGCTTCAGCACCCCCTTTGTCACAATAAAGGCACAGCTTTTCTCGCCCATCAGACTGTCTTCCATCGAAACCAGCGCGGCGTGGATCACCTGAGCGTGGCGGAGCAGCAGGTTTTCGATCTCCTCTGCTGCGATCTTTTCACCACCGCGGTTGATCTGATCCTTTTCACGCCCCTGCACGGTGATATAACCATCGGGAGCGATGGAGATCAGATCGCCAGAGCAGTAAAACCCCTGACGATCGAAGCTGGCGGCATTATGTTCAGGGCTGTTGTAGTAGCCGCGAAACGTGTAGGGGCCACGGGTCATCAGACGTCCGGTTGTTCCGGCTGGGAGCGGATTACCGAACTCATCGGCTACCCAGACCTCGTCATCTTCAGAGATTGGCCTCCCCTGGGTGGTCAGAATATGCTGGCTGTCATCATCCAGACGGGTGTAATTAACCAGTCCTTCGGCCATACCGAACACCTGTTGCAGCTGGCAGCCGATTTCCGTGGGAATACGAGCAGCAAGTGACTCACTCAGCCTGGCCCCGCCAACCTGCAGCAGAGTCAGCGAAGCCAGGGCGCGATTGCTTCCCCACTCCTGGATAGCCTGTAGCCACAGGCTGACGGCGGGCGGAACCAGTGCGGCAACGTTGACCTGATGTTTTTCGATAAGAGGGAAACAGAGGTTAGCGCTGGGATCGTGTGCCAGCACTACACAGCCACCGGCGTAAAATACACCCAGTGCGCCCGGGGAGCTCATCGCATAGTTATGCGCAGCGGGCAGGGCGCAGAGATAGCGGGTGCTGCGGCTGAACTGACAAATATCAACGCTGCCACGAATGCTGTAGTAGTAATCATTGTGGGTTCGCGGGATGAGTTTCGGCGTACCCGTGCTGCCGCCGGAAAGCTGGAAGAAGGCCACCTCATCTGCCGCAGAAGGTGTTTCTGAGAAGCTTCCGGCTGCCTCATCGGCCATCCCCGCCAGGGACATCGCTACACCATGTTCATGACGTAAGGCGATCACGCTGAGTGCCGGAATAGCCTGTTTGAGCTGCTGCAGATAATCATCATTGCTGAAAAGCGGATGCTGTCGATCGGCAATGAGCAACGATGGCTGCAGCTGTGACGCGTAGGCGTCCAGCTCGTTACGCTGGTGACTGAACAGCGCATTAACCGGTGCCACCCCGATTTTAAGCAGGGCGAAAAACACCATGTAAAAATCCGCGACGTTACCGAGCTGAACCAGGGCGGTATCACCGCTTTTCAGTCCGCGTCGCTGAAGTGCCGCCGCCAGCCGATCGGAAAGTTGTGCCAGCTGCTGATAGCTGTAATGCCGATCGCCTTCGATGACTGCGACAGAAGTATTTTCAGCCTGACTGTGCAGAATATCCGTCATCGGCCGATCGAGCCAGTAACCCTTCGCGCGATAGCGTGCGGCCAGCTCATCAGGCCAGTGAGTGTAGGGAATAGTCATGATTTACCTTTAATTGAGGCCAAATGCACGCAGCATGGTATTCAGTTTGACGCCGGTCTCACGCCATTCGGATTCAGGCGTTGAGTCAGGAACAATTCCCGCCCCGGCAAACAGACGAACCCGGTTTCCGGCAACTTTTCCGCAGCGGATAGTGACCACCCACTCGCCGTTGCCATGCTCATCGCACCAGCCGACAATGCCGCCGAATAAATCGCGCTCGAAGGGTTCAAGTTTGGCAATCATCTGCATCGCGCTGGCATGAGGATATCCGCTCAGCGCCGGAGTTGGATGCAGCAGGCAGGCCAGCGAAAGCGCGTTTTCCGCCGCATGACTGACTTCACCCTCTATCGGGGTGCCGAGATGCCAAAGCGTGCCGGTGGTCAGCAGCTCCGGTTCCGCAGGGATGGCGAGGCGCTTGCTGCGCGATTGCAGCACATGACGCAGAGCATCGATCACCAGCTGATGTTCATAGCGGTCTTTTTGCGACTTCATCAGTTGCTGACCGGCCGCGCGATCCCGTTCGCGATCGCTGTCCCGCTTTGCCGAGCCCGCCAGCGGGTGGGTGTAGTAGCGGCGATCGTGCATGCGCAGCAGCAGTTCCGGGCTGGCTCCCAGCAGCGACCCGCCTTGCGCAAGCGGTACGTGAAAATTGTAGCTAGTGGGGTTCTGCGCGATGAGCTGTTGCATCAGGCCAGCAACGTCGACAGGTTTTTCCGTGACGATGTCCATCAGGCGCGAGAGCACGACCTTATCCAACTGCGAGGAAGCCGTGGCCGCAATAGCTTCGCTGACCATTCGCATAAATTCAGGCTGCTCAGGCAGTGCAGTACGCCGCAGAATGTCGTTATGTGATGAGCCGTGTGTCTGTACCTGCCGCTGAAAGCTGCTGCGGTCAAAAAAGTGGCTGGTTTCAGGGATAAACAGAGCTGAAGGCTGGCGGACATCAAAAGGGATTGCCCCCACAACGACCGGATGACGTATTCCCTGCCGTTTTGCTTCTGACAGATGATGCCGGATATCGTGTTGAAAACGACCCGTCAGCATTTCACCTTCATATGCCGGCGTATTGATAGTGGTAAAGCAACCTTTCGCTGCGAGACTGCGCCAGGGAGACATAAAGAAAAAGCCACTGGCGGCAGCATCTGCGGCAAATTGCAGCGTGCTTTCTGAGGTTAACAATTCCATTCTACGTCCTTATTTAAATGATAAACTAAGTAAGAATTATTATCATTTGCTTTCAGGGCCAGTAAGCTACGTTGAATGCTTCGAAGTGTCAATAAAGGTAAATTGATTTATTAGGCTCGTACTCGTGAGGGAATAATCGCTTTTTACACTATTTTTAGCGGTTTTTCGTTGATCTGACAGGGTAATTGCAGGTGATCGACTTTTAACGGGTTAGCGTTGCTAATTAAAATTCCAGAATGTTCTGTAAGAATTGCTGGCTCAGTTGAGCTGCTGCGGGAACCTGCATCGGGCATCAAGCCCGCTACGATCGGTGCGATTGGTCAGGCTTAGCTGGCCGTGGTGGAGTTGCACTATGCGCTGAACGATATTCAGACCCAGGCCGCTGCCGCCAAACCGCTGATCCATTCGGCGGAACGCTTTCACCACTTCCTGAACCTCGCTGGCATCAATGCCAGGGCCTTCATCACGCACGGTCACTATGCTACCGTTTTCGCTGGATGTGACTATCAACGTGATAATGCTGCCCTGCGGGCTGTAGCGCGAAGCGTTCTCCAACAGATTACGTAGCATCAGGCGCAACAGTACGGCATCACCCTGCACGCGGCTGCCGTCGCTGGTATCGTCAACAACAAGTCGTTGCTGGTTAAGCGCCAGCATCTCTTCCATCTCCTGACGCAGTGGCTGAATCACTTCTTTCCAGCTCAAAGTCTGGTAGTGACCACTTACCATCATTTGTCCGGCTCGCGACAGCATCAGCAACTGCTCGATAACATGCATCAGCTGATCGACCCGTGCGACCAGCATCGTACCCAACGGGTTGCCGTCCTGCTCCAACAGCTCCAGGTGCAGCCGCAGGCCAGCCAGCGGGGTACGTAATTCATGGGCCGCATCTGCCGTAAACAGCCGTTCCTGCTGCAGTGTATGGTCCAGGCGCGCCAGTAGCTGATTCAGTGCGCCGGTAACCGCCACAATTTCATCCATATCCGAATGCAGCGGCAGGGGGGTCAGGTTGTCCGCAGAGCGTGAGGCCAGGCTGCTTTGTAGCGAGCGCAGAGGTCGAATTATCCAGCTGATTGCCCAGAAGGAGAGCAGAAGGGTAAAGCACACCATCACCAGGGACGGCAGCAGCAGCGAGGCAATGGCTTCGCGGATCTCATTTTCGACATGCTCATTGCGGGCATGATTAGTTAGCGTTTCATTTACCAGAAAACTGATTTGCTCCCGGCTTTCATGCCACAGCCAAAAAGCACTCATCAGCTGACAGCTCAGCAGAATTAGCGCCAGCATAATCAATAAACGCCGACGCATGCTGTTCATTCGCGCTCTTCCAAACGATAACCGACGCCGCGAACGGTTTTGATGCGATCTTTGCCAAGTTTGCGTCGAAGATTATGGATATGTACTTCAAGTGTGTTCGAACTGGTGTCATCCTGCCAGCTGTAGAGATCCTGCTGTAGCGTTTCGCGATGAACCGTCTGGCCCAGGCGCATCAGCAGGCGAGTCAACAGGGCGAACTCCTTTGGCGTGACTTCAACGGGGAGATTTTCGACGGCCACCTGCTGGGATGTGAGATTTAGCGTGATGTCGCCGCGCTCCAGCAGATTATCGCTGTGGCCCTGATAGCGGCGAATCAGCGCCCGAACGCGGGCTTTAAGTTCAGCCAGTGCAAATGGCTTCACCAGATAGTCATCAGCACCGGCATCCAGCCCTTCAACCCGATCTTCCAGCGCGTCACGTGCCGTCAGGATCAGCACCGGCAAATCGTTCTGTTCTTTACGCCACTGGCGCAACAGTTCAGTACCGTCACGATCGGGCAAACCGAGATCCAGCACGATCAGGCTGTACTGGCTGCTGCGCAGGAATACGACCGCCTGGGTCGCATTTGCCGCGCAGTCCACAGCGTAACCTTCTCCGGTCATTGCCAGAGTCAGGCCTTTTTGTAGCAGTTCATCGTCCTCAACAATTAATATTTTCAATGATTAATTATTCCGGTAAACGTCCTTATACAGACGACTTTCAAAGCGAACCAACGGGATGCGGCGCTGGCGTTGATCTTCCGGCGGCACGGCATAACCGGAGAGGAACTGTACAAAGGCCACCCGTTGCCCGCTGGCGGTGGTCATAAATCCGGCCAGGTTATACACACCCTGCAATGAACCGGTTTTGGCGGAGACTTTGCCGTCAACGCCCGCTTCATGCAGCCCGCCGCGATAGCGCAGCGTGCCA
Organism: Erwinia sp. S43; assembly: GCF_016624745.1. Taxonomy (NCBI): domain Bacteria; kingdom Pseudomonadati; phylum Pseudomonadota; class Gammaproteobacteria; order Enterobacterales; family Erwiniaceae; genus Erwinia; species Erwinia sp. S43. The sequence goes on from NZ_JACVTX010000016.1 coordinate 80,463, forward strand.
TCATAACCGGCCAGCGGCAGCATCGAGATGATATTGAGCTGCTGATCGTTCTGTGCGATATATTGCAGTACCTGCATCATGGTAGCAGGAGAAATCAGATCGTGGCGGGATAGCCCGGAGCCGTCTACCTGAATACTATTGCCCAGATCGATATTGGCTTTCTGACGCAGGATTTGGCGCACTGCATCCGAGCCAGCGCGCCAGGTACCCGGTACGTTAAAGCGTTCATGACCAATCGTACGGAATACGGTATCCGCAATCATGTTATCTGACTTTTTCAGCATAATTTTCAGCAGGTCGCGAAGCGGCGCCGACTGAGTTTGTGCCAGAACGGTTCCAGGTTGGGTGACCTGAGTCTGGCGTATCAGATGGCCACTGTAATCAATACCCGCGTTTTGCAGTTCAGATTTCAGGATCGCTCCGGCATAGCTGGCGCCATCCTGGATAGCGAAAGCCAGCGGCAATGGCTCAGAACGCTGGGTAAGGCAGCCGGTTAGCGTAAAGCGATTCAGTTCACCCGGAACGACATCCAGTTCACAATACTGCGCGTCTGCCGATCCTCTGGCCAGCGTTCTGACTTCGCTGAACATATTGACTGGATACCAGGAGGCCACGCGAATAAAGGCTTTTTCCCCCGGGGTCGGAGCGCTGTAGAGTGAAACCGAGAAGCAGTTACGGTCTACGATTGCAGCACCCGGCGGTGCACTGAAGCACTGGGTCATATCGTTCCACGGCCAGCCGGGGGCTTTATCGTGGCTGGCAAAAACCGAGGTATCAATCACCAGATTGCCGGCAATGTGTTCTACACCCTGTTTTTTCAGGTTCGTGACCATATTACGGAGATCCTGGCGCGTTAACGTTGGGTCACCACCGAAACGGGCAACCAAATCGCCGCGCAGCGTATTGCCGCTAATGCTACCCTTGCTTTCCAACTGAGTGTTGAAGCGGTAATCAGGGCCCAGTTGTAACATAGCGGCCAGCGCTGTAATCACCTTCATTGTGCTGGCAGGCAGCGCCATCTGCTGGCTGTGATAATCAATAGAGGGCGTTGTCGCCCCAATTTTTTGCACTACGAGCGCCAGGTTTGCGCCGTCGGGAAGGTACTGGGTGTAGTCTTCGACGGGGGCTGCCTGTGCCTGCAGCATAAAAGCGCAGCTAAGGCCGGTAACAATTCGTGAAAATCGCATAATCTCGCGGTAACTGACAGGTGATGCTGTCATACTACGGTGCATTGCGGTGGAAAGTAAACGATGACCCCCAGGGAACTCTGGGGTAAAATACGTATCAAATTGAAAAATAGATCCTGACCTGGAGTTTACTCCGGGTCAGGTTTCTTTTGTTTTAAATCAGTAGAAAGCGGCGCAGAACGCCTTTTTCTGCATACCATCCGTCAGGACGACGACACTTTGAACAGGAAAGATTTTAAGAGGTATTGAGATGAATCAGATTCCGATGACGTTAAAAGGCGCAGAGAAACTGCGCGAAGAGCTGGAAGAGCTCAAAACGGTAAAACGCCCCAGGATTATTGCCTCAATTGCTGAAGCGCGGGAGCACGGTGACCTGAAGGAAAATGCGGAATATCATGCTGCTCGCGAAGAGCAGGGATTCTGCGAGGGCCGTATCCAGGAAATTGAATCAAAGCTTTCTAATGCCCAGGTGATTGATGTCACAAAAATGGCTGGCAACGCTAACGGCCGGGTGATTTTTGGTGCCACCGTTACCGTGTTAAATGTGGATAGTGATGAAGAGTCTACCTATCGTATTGTGGGTGATGACGAAGCTAACTTTAAGCAAAATCTTATCTCGATCAATTCACCGATGGCGCGTGGCCTGGTAGGTAAGGTAATTGATGATGTTGCTATCATCAAAACGCCGGGCGGCGACGTGGAATATGAAGTGTTAAACGTCCAGTATCTCTGATATTGACTATCCTCATTATGGATGAGGGTTTTGTAAAGATAAGAAAAAGGCCGCACTGCGGCCTTTTATCGGAATGAGGAGCGTGGCACTTTCTCCTGACCTGAGTTTGTTCGGAAAGGCCGGTCAGCTGACCAGCCCCCCCCTCAGCGCGGAATGGAGATCTTGCGTTCCTTCGTTGGACGGTACAGCACCAGCGTCTTGCCGATTACCTGCACATTAACTGCACCGGTTTCGCGCACGATAGCTTCAACCACCAGGGTTTTCGTCTCACGGTCTTCCGTGGCGATTTTCACCTTGATGAGTTCATGGTGCTCCAGTGCATGTTCGATCTCGGCCAGCACTCCCTCGGTCAAGCCGTTGTTGCCCAGCATGACTACTGGCTTCAGCGGATGGGCCAGACCTTTCAGGTGCTGTTTTTGTTTGGTACTCAGATTCATCGTATTTTTTACTTACATTGGGATTGAAAACGGGTCATTCTACCGCCATCTCGAGTGTATCACCAAATCGGCTTCGCTGATTTGTGCGGTTATTTATCGCGAACAATGAATCATAGTTGGAAATTGTATGACTGGTAAAAAGCGTTCGGCCAGTTCCAGCCGCTGGCTACAGGAACACTTTAGCGATAAATATGTGCTTCAGGCGCAGAAAAAAGGGTTGCGTTCGCGCGCCTGGTTTAAACTGGATGAAATACAGCAGGGTGACAAACTTTTCAAACCCGGTATGACCGTGGTTGATCTCGGTGCGGCTCCGGGTGGTTGGTCACAGTATGTGGTAACGCAGATTGGGTCAAAAGGTCGTGTTATTGCCTGTGATATTCTGCCAATGGATCCGATTGTTGGGGTCGACTTCCTTCAGGGCGATTTTCGTGACGAAAGCGTACTGAAAACCCTGCTGGAACGTGTGGGTGAGACTAAAGTTCAGGTTGTGATGTCGGATATGGCACCCAACATGACGGGTACACCTGCAGTGGATATTCCCCGGTCGATGTATTTATGTGAGCTTGCCCTGGATATGTGCCGTGACGTATTGGCGCCCGGTGGTAGCTTTTTAGTAAAGGTGTTTCAGGGAGATGGTTTTGAAGAATACCTGCGGGAAATTCGCTCCCTGTTTACGAAAGTAAAAATTCGTAAGCCGGACGCTTCACGTTCTCGTTCGCGTGAAGTGTACATTGTAGCGACAGGGCGCAAACTGTAACCATCATCGCCGGATCCGCCGCCGCAGTTTTGCAGCGATTCCAAGTGTGAAGGATATGTAGTACCCTACGCTGTCTGTTAACACAGTTGTAATAAGAGGTTAATCCCTTGAGTGACATGGCGAAAAACCTAATTCTCTGGTTAGTCATCGCAGTCGTGCTGATGTCTGTATTCCAGAGCTTTGGGCCCAGCGAGTCGAATGGCCGTAGGGTTGATTACTCAACCTTCCTGTCTGAAGTGAACCAGGATCAGGTCCGCGAGGCACGTATTAACGGGCGTGAAATTAACGTAACCAAAAAAGATAGTAATCGCTACACGACCTACATTCCCGTCAACGATCCCAAGTTACTCGATAACCTGTTGACTAAAAATGTGAAAGTAGTCGGTGAACCACCGGAAGAACCAAGCCTGTTGGCTTCGATCTTTATCTCATGGTTCCCAATGCTGTTACTGATTGGTGTCTGGATCTTCTTTATGCGGCAGATGCAGGGCGGCGGCGGCAAGGGCGCGATGTCCTTCGGCAAAAGCAAAGCCCGCATGCTGACAGAAGATCAGATTAAAACCACCTTTGCTGACGTTGCAGGCTGCGACGAAGCGAAAGAGGAAGTGGGCGAGCTGGTTGAATACCTGCGCGAGCCTAGCCGTTTCCAGAAGCTGGGCGGTAAAATTCCGAAAGGCGTACTGATGGTCGGTCCTCCGGGTACCGGTAAAACCCTGCTGGCGAAAGCGATTGCAGGCGAAGCTAAAGTGCCTTTCTTCACCATCTCTGGCTCTGACTTTGTTGAAATGTTCGTTGGTGTGGGTGCATCCCGCGTGCGCGATATGTTTGAACAAGCTAAGAAAGCCGCGCCGTGCATTATCTTCATCGATGAAATCGATGCGGTAGGTCGTCAGCGTGGTGCAGGTCTGGGCGGTGGTCACGATGAGCGTGAACAGACGCTGAACCAGATGCTGGTTGAGATGGATGGTTTTGAAGGTAACGAAGGCATCATTGTTATTGCCGCTACTAACCGTCCAGATGTGCTTGACCCTGCACTGCTGCGTCCGGGTCGCTTCGACCGTCAGGTTGTCGTCGGTTTACCGGATGTTCGTGGTCGTGAGCAGATCATGAAAGTGCACATGCGCCGTGTACCGTTGGCACCAGATATCGATGCGGCAATCATTGCCCGTGGCACCCCTGGTTTCTCCGGTGCAGATCTGGCTAACCTTGTTAACGAAGCGGCGCTGTTTGCTGCCCGCGGTAACAAGCGTGTGGTGTCGATGGTTGAATTCGAAAAAGCGAAAGACAAAATCATGATGGGTGCAGAACGTCGCTCCATGGTAATGACTGAAGCGCAGAAAGAATCAACCGCTTACCATGAAGCAGGTCACGCCATTGTGGGTACGCTGGTTCCTGGTTATGACCCGGTGCACAAAGTCACCATCATTCCTCGTGGCAGAGCGCTGGGCGTAGCCTTCTTCCTGCCGGAAGGGGACGAGATCAGTGCCAATCGTCAGAAGCTGGAAAGCCGAATTTCCGTGGCCTACGGTGGACGTCTGGCGGAAGAGATTATCTACGGGCCGGACTACGTTTCCACCGGCGCGTCGTCTGATATCAAAATGGCGACCAGCGTTGCGCGTAACATGGTTACTCAGTGGGGCTTCTCAGAAAAGCTGGGCCCATTGCTTTATGCTGAAGAGGAAGGTGAAGTATTCCTCGGCCGTTCAGTGGCTAAGGCTAAGCATATGTCCGATGAAACGGCACGTATCATCGATCAGGAAGTGAAAAAACTGATTGATACCAACTATGCTCGTGCTCGCCGCATTCTGGACGAAAATATGGACATTCTTCATGCGATGAAAGATGCGCTGATGAAGTATGAAACCATTGATGCACCTCAGATCAGCGATCTGATGGCGCGTCGTGAGGTTCGTCCGCCAGCGGGTTGGGAAGGGCCAGTTAATATTGAGAAAACAGCAGCGCCTCAGGCATCTCGCCCGAACGACGACATGCCAGGTTCAGATAAAATCGTGTGATAGCGGTGTGGCGGAAACCTGATGGAGTCCGCCAGATTGCAGTCAATATGCTGTTATAATGCAAACCCCGGCTATGGTCGGGGTTTTTTTATATCTACTATTGGAGACTGTTTGTTATGAAGCTGTACGCCAGAGATACCGTACTCGACCTCTCACATCCGCATGTGATGGGTATCCTGAACGTCACTCCCGATTCGTTTTCAGATGGCGGAAAGCATAACGAACTGATCCATGCTCTGACCCACGCTAACGAGATGATTAACGCCGGTGCCACGATTATTGATGTCGGCGGAGAGTCGACCCGTCCCGGCGCCAAAGACGTCAGCGTGGAAGAGGAGCTGGAGCGCGTTATTCCTGTGGTAGAGGCGATTGCACAGCGTTTTGAGGTGTGGATATCGGTGGATACCTCTAAACCCGAGGTCATCCGCGAATCTGCCCGCGCGGGCGCGCACATTATCAATGATATTCGTTCACTACAGGAACCGGGAGCGCTTGAAGCCGCCGCTGAAACCGGGCTGCCGGTATGCCTGATGCATATGCAGGGCGAACCGAAAACCATGCAGCAGTCACCGCACTATCAGAACATTCTGCGCGATGTTGATGACTTTTTCGTTCAGCATATTGCCCGATGCGAAGCGGCAGGGATAAAAAAATCACAGCTGCTGCTCGACCCGGGTTTTGGTTTCGGTAAGAATCTTTCCCATAATTATCAACTTCTGGCGCACCTGGCCGACTATCATCACTTTGGCCTGCCGCTATTAGTCGGCATGTCACGTAAAAGTATGATTGGCCAGCTGCTGAACGTGGGTCCCGGGCAGCGTTTAACCGGCAGCATCGCCTGTGCGGTGATTGCTGCTATGCAGGGGGCTCATATTTTGCGCGTACACGATGTAAAAGAAACCGTAGAGGCGATGCGCGTCGTCGAAGCGACACAGTCAGCGAAGGAAGAATAACGTTATGAGCAACCGCAAGTATTTTGGTACCGATGGCATTCGTGGCAAAGTGGGTGAATATCCCATCACTCCTGATTTTGTGCTGAAACTTGGCTGGGCTGCCGGAAAGGTGCTGGCACGCCACGGTTCGAAGAAAATTATCATCGGGAAAGATACGCGTATCTCTGGCTATATGCTGGAATCTGCGCTGGAAGCGGGTCTGGCCGCAGCCGGATTGTCAGCCGCGTTTACCGGGCCAATGCCTACGCCTGCGGTGGCCTACCTGACACGCGCATTCCGTGCCGAAGCGGGTATTGTTATCTCTGCCTCTCATAATCCGTTCGATGATAACGGCATTAAGTTCTTTTCCACCGAGGGCACCAAGCTGCCGGATGAAGTGGAAGAGGCGATTGAAGCCGAGATGGAAAAGCCGATTACCTGCGTTGAATCTATCGAACTGGGACGCGCCAGCCGTATTGTTGATGCCGCCGGGCGCTACATCGAGTTTTGCAAAGGAACCTTCCCGAGCGAGTTAAGCCTTAACGGATTAAAAATCGTGGTGGATTGCGCGAACGGCGCGACGTATCACATTGCGCCTAATGTGCTGCGTGAACTGGGTGCAGACGTCATCTCGATTGGCGTGCAGCCTGACGGGATGAACATTAATAAAGAGTGCGGTGCAACCGATCTGCGCCTGTTACAGGAGCGTGTACTGGCTGAGAAAGCCGATCTGGGACTGGCCTACGACGGTGATGGCGACCGTATCATGATGGTTGATCATCTTGGGCAGAAGGTTGATGGCGATCAGATCCTCTATATCATCGCCCGTGAGGGCTTACGCCAGGGGCAACTGCGCGGTGGTGTTGTCGGTACGCTGATGAGCAATATGGGCCTGGAGCTGGCGCTTAAACAGCTTGGTATCCCGTTTGCCCGGGCGAAAGTGGGTGACCGATACGTACTGGAAAAGCTGAAGGAAAAAGGCTGGCGTCTTGGCGCTGAGAATTCAGGCCACGTAATCCTGCTTGATAAGACGACCACCGGCGACGGTGTGGTTGCAGGTTTGCAAGTACTAACTGCGATGGTCCGCAATCATATGACTTTGCACGATCTGTGTAGTGGAATGAAGCTGCTGCCACAGATTCTGGTTAACGTGCGCTTCAGTGGCGAAAACGATCCGCTGGAAGATGCACAGGTTAAAGCGGTAACCAGTGAAGTGGAAGCTGAGCTGAAAGGGCGTGGTCGTGTGCTGCTGCGTAAATCCGGCACCGAACCGTTGATCCGTGTAATGGTGGAAGGTGAGGACGAAGCTCAGGTTACCGCACTTGCCCACCGTATTGCCGATGCGGTGAAAGCCGTATAATCCGGAGCGGGGCCGGACATTCACTTCGGCCCCTGTTTCAGGTCTTGTTCTATCGTACAAAACGGCGTTCTTTTTGTTTTTTGTCTGGTCGTTTTTTTGTGAAAAATCATTGATGAATAGCGTGTTTTTTCTCCATAAATTGGTCTTTTGCCGCTTTTTTCTGCAATCAGTGTGATGTTGTAAAATTGCCCTTGCACGGAAGAGCGCCTTTGGTTAGTATTCACACCCGCTTCTGATGGGTAGTGGTTCACTATCGATTTAACTGGTTTGAAGCTTTTAATGCACATCTAACGTGCAAGGAAGAAGGTTGATTATGTACGAAGCTCTTTTAGTAGTTTTCCTTATTGTGGCAATCGGCCTTGTTGGTCTGATCATGCTGCAGCAAGGTAAAGGCGCTGATATGGGAGCATCATTTGGTGCAGGCGCTTCTGGTACACTGTTTGGTTCTAACGGTTCAGGTAACTTCATGACCCGTATGACTGCAGTGCTGGCAACCCTGTTCTTCATTATCAGCTTGATCCTGGGTAACCTTAATAGCAACAAAACCCAGAAAGGAAGCGAGTGGGAAAATCTGACTCAGCCAGCACAGTCTCAGCAGACTGCGCCAGCTAAACCGGCAGCGCCGGGCAGTGATATCCCGCAGTAAGACCTGAGTTACATTTCGACGCGATAGAAATAAAAAAATCGCAACTTTAGTGCCGTGGTGGTGGAATTGGTAGACACGCTACCTTGAGGTGGTAGTGCCCGCATGGGCTTACGGGTTCAAGTCCCGTCCTCGGTACCAAATCTCAGTTTTGCTTGCAATTTGTGCAAGTTTTGCGTAGTATTCGGACGCGGGGTGGAGCAGCCTGGTAGCTCGTCGGGCTCATAACCCGAAGGTCGTCGGTTCAAATCCGGCCCCCGCAACCACTTTCCCTTAGAGTTCTTTTTCAAATATACTGTATGCACAGAACGGCGCGTTTACAGCGAATTTTGAAAAAAATTCTTTTGGATTGTGCCGAGCCGCATCTATTGCGGTATACAGGGTCCAGTCGCATAAAGCCCCGAATTTTCGGGGTTTTTTGTTATCAGGAAACAGTAACACTGGGCTATAGGCCCTTTTTTTATGTCTTGGGGGTGGGATTGTCCACATTAGAGCAAAAATTAACAGAGCTGATTTCAGCACCGGTAGAAGCGCTTGGCTACGAACTGGTAGGTATTGAGTTTGTACGCGGTCGCACATCCACCCTGCGCATCTATATTGATAGTGAAGATGGCATCAATGTTGATGATTGCGCTGATGTGAGCCACCAGGTTAGCGCGGTGATGGACGTTGAAGATCCGATTACCGTGCCATACAACCTTGAAGTCTCTTCACCTGGTCTTGACCGTCCAATGTTTACCGCAGATCATTACGTACGTTTTACTGGTGAAGAAGTCAGCCTGGTTCTGCGTATGGCGGTACAGAACCGCCGCAAATGGCAGGGCATCATTAAATCTGTCGAAGGTGAAATGATTACCGTTGCCGTTGAGGGTAACGACGAAGTGTTCGCACTGAGCAACATCCAGAAGGCGAACCTGGTTCCCCACTTTTAAAAGTCCGGATTGAGGCATACCAGGATGAACAAAGAAATCTTAGCTGTTGTAGAAGCGGTCTCTAATGAGAAATCCCTCCCGCGCGAGAAGATTTTCGAAGCGCTGGAGAGCGCGCTGGCTACAGCCACCAAGAAAAAATACGAGCAGGAAATTGACGTTCGCGTCACCATCGATCGTAAAAGCGGCGATTTCGACACTTTCCGTCGTTGGCTGATCGTTAACGAAGTGACGCAGCCGACCCGTGAAATCACGCTGGAAGCAGCACGTTACGAAGATGAATCGCTGGATCTCGGTGATTTCGTTGAAGATCAGATCGAATCCGTGACCTTTGACCGTATCACCACTCAGACCGCCAAGCAGGTTATCGTTCAGAAAGTCCGTGAAGCAGAACGAGCAATGGTCGTGGATCAGTTCCGCGAGCAGGAAGGCGAGATCATCACCGGTGTAGTTAAGAAAGTTAACCGCGACAACATCTCCCTGGAAGTTCGGCCTACCGATGGTTCTAACACCAATGCCGAAGCCGTCATCATTCGTGAAGATATGCTGCCGCGTGAAAACTTCCGTCCGGGTGACCGCATTCGTGGTGTTCTGTATGCCGTGCGTCCAGAAGCCCGCGGTGCGCAACTGTTCGTCAGCCGTTCCAAGCCGGAAATGCTGATTGAATTGTTCCGTATTGAAGTGCCGGAAATTGCTGAAGAAGTTCTTGAAATTAAAGCCGCTGCGCGCGATCCAGGCTCCCGTGCCAAAATCGCTGTGAAAACTAACGATAAGCGCATCGACCCGGTCGGTGCCTGCGTTGGTATGCGCGGTGCGCGTGTTCAGGCGGTATCCAGCGAGCTGGGTGGCGAACGTATTGATATCGTACTGTGGGATGATAATCCGGCGCAGTTCGTGATCAACGCGATGGCTCCAGCGGATGTCGCTTCTATCGTGGTTGATGAAGATAATCACACCATGGATATTGCCGTTGAAGCCGGAAACCTGGCTCAGGCAATTGGCCGTAATGGCCAGAACGTGCGTCTGGCTTCACAGCTGAGTGGCTGGGAGCTGAACGTGATGACGGTCGACGACCTGCAAGCTAAGCATCAGGCCGAAGCGCATGCTGCCATTGACGTCTTTACTAAACACCTCGATATCGATGAAGACTTCGCTACCGTACTGGTAGAAGAAGGCTTCTCTTCTCTGGAAGAGCTGGCTTATGTGCCGATCAACGAGCTGTTGGAGATCGACGGCCTGGATGAAGAGACAGTAGAAGCGTTGCGCGACCGAGCTAAAAACGCGTTAACCACCCTGGCTTTGGCGAAAGAAGAGAGCCTGGGCGATGCCCAACCTGCGGAAGATTTACTGGGCCTGGAAGGTCTGGAACGTGAGCTGGCCTTCAAGCTAGCCGCGAAAGGCGTTCGTACGCTGGAAGATCTTGCCGAGCAGGGTGTTGACGACCTGTCAGATATTGATGGCCTGACCGATGAGCGGGCCGGTGAGCTGATTATGGCTGCACGTAATATTTGCTGGTTCGGCGACGACGCGTAATAAACTGTAGCAGGAAGGAACAGTATGACGACAGATGTAACCGTAAAATCACTGGCAGCAGAGATTCAGACACCGGTTGAACGCCTGGTACAGCAATTTGCTGATGCAGGGATCCAAAAGTCTGAAACAGACTCTGTTACCCAGCAAGAAAAAGAAACTTTACTTACCCATCTGAATCGCGAACATGGCGGTGGATCTGGTAAGCTAACTCTGCAGCGTAAAACACGCAGCACATTGAATATCCCAGGCACCGGGGGTAAAAGTAAATCGGTGCAAATTGAAGTCCGCAAAAAACGCACCTATGTAAAAGGCGATCCGGCTGAAGCTGAACAGGCTGAAGCAGAAGCGCAGGCACAGCGTGAAGCGGAAGAACTGGCTCGTCGCGAGGCTGAAGAAAAAGCCCAGCGCGAAGCTCAAGAGAAAGCGAAGCGTGAAGCCGAGGAGCAGGCCAAGCGTGAGGCAGCTGATAAAGCCAAACGTGAAGCAGCGGAAAGAGATAAAGTGAGCAATCAACATACCGATGAAATGACCCGGGCTTCACAGTCCGACAAAGCCCGCCGTGAAGCTGAATCAGCTGAACTGAAGCGTAAAGCCGAGGAAGAAGCGCGTCGCAAGATCGAAGAAGATGCGAAGCGTGTAGCTGAAGAAGCGCGTAAAATGGCGGAAGAAAAGGGTGAAGAGTGGGCATCAGTCAAAGAGGAAGAAGACACCTCTGACTACCACGTCACCACATCCACTCACGCGCGTGCTGCAGAAGACGAGAGCGATGCACAGGTTGAAGGTGACCGTCGTACTCGTGCGGCAGCACGTCCAGCTAAAGCCCCGGTTCGTAAAAAGGGCAACAAACACGCTGAAGCCAAAACCGACCGTGAAGAAGCGCGTGCGCAGGTTCGCGGCGGCAAAGGTGGCAAGCGTAAGCCAAGCTCGCTGCAGCAGGGCTTTAATAAGCCAGCTCAGGTAGTAAACCGTGATGTGGTGATTGGTGAAACCATTACCGTAGCGGAACTGGCTAACAAGATGGCAGTGAAAGGCTCCCAGGTCATCAAAGTGATGATGAAGATGGGTGCTATGGCGACCATCAACCAGGTCATCGACCAGGAAACTGCCCAACTGGTTGCGGAAGAAATGGGTCACAAAGTGACACTGCGCCGCGAAAACGAGCTGGAAGAAGCGGTAATGAGCGACCGTGACACCGATGCCGTGCTGGAATCCCGTGCGCCGGTCGTGACCATCATGGGCCACGTTGACCACGGTAAAACCTCACTGCTGGACTATATCCGCTCCACGAAAGTCGCCTCTGGCGAAGCGGGCGGCATTACCCAGCACATCGGTGCATACCACGTTGAAACTGACAACGGTATGGTGACCTTCCTTGATACCCCGGGCCACGCCGCGTTTACCGCAATGCGTGCTCGTGGTGCTCAGGCTACCGATATCGTTATCCTGGTTGTTGCTGCTGATGATGGCGTGATGCCACAGACTATCGAAGCAATCCAGCACGCCAAAGCGGCGAAAGTGCCGGTTGTTGTTGCGGTGAACAAGTGCGATAAGCCAGAAGCCGATCCGGATCGCGTTAAGAACGAGCTGACTCAGTACGGAATTATTCCGGAAGAGTGGGGCGGTGAAAACATGTTCGTCAACGTATCTGCGAAAGCCGGTACCGGTATTGACGACCTGTTGAACGCTATCCTGCTGCAGGCTGAAGTTCTCGAACTGACCGCCGTGCGTCAGGGTATGGCGAGCGGTGTGGTTATCGAATCCTTCCTGGATAAAGGTCGTGGTCCGGTTGCTACCGTGCTGGTGCGTGAAGGTACGCTGAACAAAGGCGATATCGTACTGTGCGGTTTCGAGTACGGTCGTGTTCGTGCGATGCGTGATGAGCTGGGTCGTGAAGTTCTGACCGCTGGCCCATCTATCCCTGTTGAGATCCTCGGTCTGTCCGGTGTTCCTGCTGCGGGTGATGAAGCAACGGTTGTTCGTGACGAGAAGAAAGCGCGTGAAGTTGCGCTGTATCGTCAGGGCAAATTCCGTGAAGTTAAACTGGCACGTCAGCAGAAATCTAAGCTGGAAAACATGTTTGCGAACATGACCGAAGGCGAAGTATCTGAACTGAACATCGTACTGAAAGCCGACGTACAGGGTTCTGTAGAAGCCATTGCTGACTCACTGATGAAACTTTCTACCGATGAAGTGAAAGTGAAAATCGTTGGTTCCGGCGTAGGTGGTATCACCGAAACCGACGCCACCCTGGCTGCCGCATCTAACGCTATCCTGGTTGGCTTCAACGTCCGTGCCGATGCCTCTGCTCGCCGCGTGATTGATTCTGAAAGCCTGGATCTGCGTTACTACTCCGTGATCTATAATCTGATCGACGAAGTGAAAGCAGCGATGAGCGGCATGCTGGCACCAGAATACAAGCAGCAGATCATTGGTCTTGCAGCGGTGCGTGACGTGTTCAAATCACCGAAATTTGGTGCTATCGCGGGCTGTATGGTCACCGAAGGTAACATCAAGCGTCACAACCCAATCCGTGTACTGCGTGACAACGTGGTTATCTATGAAGGCGAGCTGGAATCCCTGCGCCGCTTCAAAGATGACGTTAACGAAGTTCGTAACGGCATGGAATGTGGTATCGGCGTGAAGAACTACAACGATGTTCGCGTTGGCGATATGATCGAAGTATTCGAAATTATCGAAATTCAGCGTACCATCGATTAATCGACTGGCAGATATCCGGTAGATTTCGCGTTGCAGCAGGGCAGTTAACGCAGCGGCGATGTGAAGATTGCAGGATATTATTTGGGAGGCTTCTGGCCTCCCAAATTATTTGGAGAGATAAATTATGGCGAAAGAATTTGGTCGCCCGCAGCGCGTTTCTCAGGAGCTGCAAAAAGAGATCGCTATCATTCTGCAGCGCGAGATTAAAGATCCGCGTCTGGGTATGATGGTCACCGTTTCTGGCGTTGATGTGTCCCGCGATCTGGCCTACGCGAAAGTGTTCGTCACGTTCCTCAACGACAAAGACGAAGCGGCAATTAAAGCCGGCCTGCGTGCACTGGGTGATGCATCGGGTTACATCCGTACGTTACTGGGTAAAGCAATGCGTCTGCGCATTGTGCCGGAGCTGACCTTCTTCTATGACAACTCTCTTGTTGAAGGGATGCGCATGTCTAACCTGGTGACCAACGTAGTGAAAAAAGACGTTGAGCGCCGTGGTCCGACAGAAGATGAGCAGGAAGAAGGTAAAGAAGATTAATGAGCCGTCCTCGCCGTCGCGGTCGCGATATCCACGGGGTGCTGTTGCTGGATAAGCCGCAGGGCTTATCCTCTAACGATGCTCTGCAAAAAGTGAAACGCCTCTACAATGCTAATCGAGCGGGCCATACCGGCGCGCTGGACCCTTTGGCGACGGGCATGTTGCCTATCTGCCTTGGGGAAGCCACCAAGTTTTCTCAGTACCTGCTGGATTCAGACAAGCGTTATCGTGTGATTGCGCGGCTGGGACAGCGTACCGACACGTCAGATGCAGATGGTGTGGTAGTCAGTGAGCGCCCGGTAACCTTTACTGCGGAAGCGCTGATGGAAGCGATGGAAAGCTTTCGCGGTGAAACGCAGCAAATCCCGTCGATGTATTCTGCGCTTAAGTATCAGGGCCGTAAGCTGTATGAATATGCCCGCGAGGGGATAGAAGTTCCTCGTGAGTCTCGCAGCATCAATGTCTACGAGCTGCTGTTCATTCGCCATGAGGGGAATGAGCTGGAGTTGGAAATTCACGTTTCCAAAGGCACCTATATTCGTACCATTATTGACGATCTTGGCGAGAAACTGGGCTGTGGCGCGCACGTTACCTATCTGCGTCGTTTACAGGTCGCCACTTATCCGATTGCTAAAATGGTGACGCTGGAACAGCTGAATGCACTGGCGGAAGAAGCGCATCGAAGCGAACAGCCGCCTGCGGTTCTGCTTGATGCTTTACTGATGCCGATGGACAGCCCGGCAGCAGAATACCCGGTGGTGAATCTGCTGAGTGAAGTGGCCGCCTGGTTTAAACAGGGTATGCCGGTTCGGGTAGCAGGTGCACCAAGTGCAGGTCTGGTGCGCGTGACCGAAGGCGACGAACACAAATTCATCGGCATGGCCGAAATTGCCGATGATGGGCGAGTGGCTCCACGCCGTCTGGTTGTGGAACATTTCGACTAATTTACTCTGTTTCGTTCGGTCGGCAGACCTTGCTTCTGCTGACGAAAAGATAACGGGTAAATTTGCGCTTGCGCATTGCGCGGAGTAGAATGGCGCGGCTTTACACTGGGTTGCTGAATTAGAGATCGGCGCCTGTACATTTACCTTATAATTTGGAGTTGTCTCATGTCTCTAAGTGTTGAAACTAAAGCGCAGATCGTTGCTGATTTCGGTCGTGGTACTAACGACAGCGGTTCTACTGAAGTGCAGGTTGCTCTGCTGACTGCGCAGATTAACCATCTGCAGGGTCACTTCTCTGAACACAAGAAAGACCACCACAGCCGTCGCGGTCTGCTGCGTATGGTTTCTCAGCGTCGTAAACTGCTGGACTACCTGAAGCGTAAAGACGTTTCTCGTTACACCAGCCTGATCGAGCGTCTGGGTCTGCGTCGCTAAGTCTTAAGGCTGTTCTGCCCGTTTTCAGAGCGATCTGATAACAAAATGGCAAACGTACAGCCTGGAACGAGTTTCGCTGGAAAGGGGCCTTTATGGCCCCTTTTTTCAAGCAATCGGCAGCAATTCCGGGCAAACTATTGTATTGTTGCTGAGTGTGATCTTCAGTTGCAGAGGTTCGCGCGGCTAATGAGAGGCTTTATCCCATTGGGGATTAGGGTTGTCATTAGTCGCGAGGATGCAAAGTGAAGATTAGTAATCCACGGTGGGATTAAACCCTGCCCAGATGTTTAAGGAACTAATTTTGCTGAACCCGATCGTAAAAAAATTCCAGTATGGTCAGCATACCGTCACCATTGAGACCGGTATGATGGCTCGCCAGGCAACGGCTGCCGTAATGGTAAGCATGGACGACACCGCTGTGTTCGTTACCGTTGTCGGCCAGAAAAAATCCAAACCAGGCCAGGACTTCTTCCCGCTGACAGTAAACTATCAGGAGCGTACTTACGCTGCTGGTCGTATCCCGGGTAGCTTCTTCCGTCGTGAAGGCCGTCCAAGCGAAGGCGAAACTCTGATTTCTCGCCTGATTGACCGCCCGATTCGTCCTCTGTTCCCTGAAGGCTTCGTTAACGAAGTGCAGGTTATTGCTACCGTGGTTTCCGTTAACCCACAGGTTAACCCGGACATCGTCGCAATGATCGGTGCTTCAGCGGCGCTGGCGCTGTCTGGCCTGCCGTTCAATGGTCCTATCGGTGCCGCTCGCGTCGGTTACCTCAACGACCAGTACGTGCTGAACCCAACCAGCGATGAGCTGAAAGAGAGCAAGCTGGACCTGGTTGTTGCCGGTACTCAGGGCGCGGTACTGATGGTTGAATCAGAAGCTGAGCTGCTGAGCGAAGACCAGATGCTGGGCGCGGTCGTATTTGGCCACGATCAGCAGCAGGTTGTTATCAATAACATCAATGAACTGGTTGCTGAAGCCGGTAAACCTCGCTGGGACTGGCAGCCAGAGCCTGTAAACGAAGCGTTACACGCACGTATTGCTGCCCTGGCTGAAGCGCGTCTGAGCGATGCTTACCGCATCACCGAAAAACAGGAGCGTTATGCCCAGGTTGACGTGATCAAATCTGAAGCGACTGCTGCGCTGCTGGCTGAAGACGAGAGCCTGGACGCTGGCGAAATCAGCGACATCCTGCACGCGCTGGAAAAAGACGTCGTTCGTAGCCGCATCCTGCGCGGTGAGCCACGTATTGATGGCCGTGAAAAAGACATGATCCGTGGTCTGGACGTGCGTACCGGCGTTCTGCCACGTACCCACGGTTCCGCACTGTTCACCCGTGGTGAAACTCAGGCGCTGGTTACCGCGACTCTGGGTACTGCACGTGATGCACAGAACCTGGACGAGCTGATGGGCGAACGTACCGACAGCTTCCTGTTCCACTACAACTTCCCTCCGTACTCTGTTGGTGAAACCGGTATGGTGGGTTCACCGAAGCGTCGCGAGATTGGTCACGGTCGTCTGGCGAAACGTGGCGTGCTGGCCGTTATGCCTAAAGGCGATGCGTTCCCGTACACCGTGCGTGTTGTGTCTGAGATCACTGAATCAAACGGCTCTTCTTCAATGGCTTCCGTTTGTGGTGCTTCTCTGGCGCTGATGGACGCAGGCGTGCCTATCAAAGCCGCCGTTGCGGGTATCGCAATGGGCCTGGTGAAAGACGAAAACAACTTCGTGGTTCTGTCTGACATTCTGGGTGACGAAGACCACCTGGGCGATATGGACTTCAAAGTTGCCGGTAGCCGTGAAGGTATCACCGCGCTGCAGATGGACATCAAAATCGAAGGCATCACCCGCGAGATCATGCAGGTTGCTCTGAACCAGGCTAAAGGTGCGCGTCTGCACATCCTGAGCGTGATGGAACAGGCTATCAGCACCCCGCGCGGCGATATCTCTCAGTTCGCACCGCGTATCCACACCATTAAGATCAGCGTTGATAAGATCAAAGACGTGATCGGTAAAGGTGGTTCTGTTATCCGTGCGCTGACCGAAGAAACCGGTACGACCATCGAAATCGAAGATGATGGTACGGTTAAGATTGCTGCAACCGACGGCGAAAAAGCGAAATTCGCAATTCGTCGTATTGAAGAAATCACCGCAGAGATCGAAGTTGGTCGCATCTACAACGGTAAAGTGACGCGTATCGTCGACTTCGGTGCCTTCGTGGCTATCGGCGGCGGTAAAGAAGGTCTGGTACACATTTCTCAGATCGCTGACAAGCGCGTTGAGAAAGTGACCGACTATCTGCAGATGGGTCAGGAAGTACCGGTCAAGGTACTGGAAGTTGACCGTCAGGGTCGCGTGCGTCTGAGCATCAAAGAAGCCAGCGAACAGGCTCAGCCTGAAGCTGCAGCTCCTGCGGCACCAGAAGCAGAATAAAGCACCACCATTGAGCTCTCCGTCGTATGGCGGAGAGCTGTTTCATCGCAGGGTTGGACCCCTGTATGCGGCAGGCGGATGACAGGATGATCATCCCAATGTTTGTTTGTGGGAGTGGGAAATGAAGCCATTTTTGCGCTGGTGTTTCGTTGCGACAGCTTTAACGCTGGCAGGATGCAGCAACACCAATTGGCGTGAGAACGAAATTTTGGCAGTTCCGCTGCAGCCTACGCTGCAACAGGAAGTCATTCTTGCTCGCATGGAACAAATTCTTGCCAGTCGGTCATTGACCGATGATGAACGCGCACAGCTGTTATATGAGCGCGGAGTGTTGTATGATAGTTTAGGTTTGAGAGCACTGGCGCGGAATGACTTTTCTCAGGCGCTATCTATCAGACCGGATATGCCCGAAGTATTCAACTACTTAGGCATATATTTAACGCAGGCAGGCAACTTTGATGCTGCCTATGAAGCGTTTGATTCTGTACTTGAGCTTGATCCAACTTACAATTATGCGCACTTAAATCGCGGTATCGCCCTTTACTACGGCGGAAGATTTAAATTAGCGCAAGATGATCTGCAGGCGTTTTATCAAGACGATCCTAACGATCCCTTCCGCAGCCTGTGGCTGTATCTCACTGAACGTGAGATCGACGCAGAACAGGCCAAAGTATCGCTGAAGCAGCGTTACGACAAAGCGGTAAAGGACCAATGGGGATGGAATATTGTCGAGTTCTACCTGGGCGACATCAGCGAAAAAACGCTGACGGAGCGCCTCCAGGCGGACGCAACGGATAACACTTCGCTCGCTGAACATCTCAGTGAAACCAACTTCTATTTAGGTAAGTACTACCTAAGTCTGGGGGAGAAGGACAACGCAGAAGCGTTGTTCAAGCTGACGGTCGCTAACAACGTTCATAACTTCGTTGAGCACCGATATGCATTGTTGGAGCTGGCGCTACTCGGCCAGACACAAGACGATTTATCAGAATCCGACCAGCAATAGCTGACGAACTTTTATTGCCTGAACTTTGAAAAGTCATCATCTTCGCGGATGAGGGCATTTTTGTTTGTCGAAACCACTAATTTGAGCCGGTTCACACTTTTTGATGAAAATGACTGAAAATTTTCACGACGAGTTATGTAGACTGGCCGCCGAAATCTACGAGGCACGTGTACTACATGACTGATATTCAAACCACTTTTTCTGACCTTGGCCTGAACGCTGATATCCTTGAAGCACTGAACGGTATGGGCTACGTGAAGCCTTCCCCAATCCAGGCTGAGTGTATTCCTCACCTGCTGGCGGGCCGTGACGTTCTGGGTATGGCACAGACCGGGAGTGGTAAAACTGCGGCATTCTCCCTGCCGCTGCTGAACAACATTGACCCAACTGTTAAAGCACCACAGATTCTGGTGCTGGCACCGACCCGCGAACTGGCGGTTCAGGTTGCCGAAGCCGTAACCGAATTCTCTAAACACATGCGTGGTCTTAACGTTGTGGCCCTGTACGGCGGCCAGCGTTATGACGTGCAGTTGCGTGCTCTGCGCCAGGGACCTCAGGTTGTTGTTGGTACCCCAGGCCGTCTGCTGGACCACCTGAAGCGTGGCACTCTGGACCTGTCTAACCTGCGTGGTCTGGTACTGGACGAAGCAGATGAAATGCTGCGTATGGGCTTCATCGAAGACGTTGAAACCATCATGGCGCAGATCCCGGACGGTCATCAGACCGCGCTGTTCTCTGCAACCATGCCGGAAGCCATTCGCCGTATCACTAAGCGTTTCATGAAAGATCCACAGGAAGTGCGCATTCAGTCAAGCCTGACTACGCGTCCTGACATCAGCCAGAGCTACTGGACTGCCTATGGCCGTAAAACTGATGCACTGACTCGCTTCCTGGAGGCGGAAGACTTCGACGCTGCAATCATCTTCGTGCGTACCAAAAACGCAACGCTGGAAGTGGCTGAAGCGCTGGAGCGCAGCGGTTACAACAGTGCAGCGCTGAACGGTGACATGAACCAGGCTCTGCGTGAGCAGACTCTGGAGCGTCTGAAAGATGGCCGTCTAGACATTCTGATTGCGACCGACGTTGCGGCTCGTGGCCTGGACGTTGAGCGTATCAGCCTGGTGGTTAACTACGACATCCCTATGGATGCCGAGTCTTACGTCCACCGTATTGGTCGTACCGGCCGTGCTGGCCGTGCTGGCCGCGCACTGCTGTTCGTTGAGAACCGCGAGCGTCGTCTGCTGCGTAACATCGAACGCACCATGAAGCTGACCATCCCTGAAGTGGATCTGCCTAACGCAGAACTGCTGGGTGAACGTCGTCTGGCTAAGTTCGCAGCAAAAGTACAGCAGCAGCTGGAAAGCAGCGATCTGGATCAGTACCGCGCACTGCTGGCTAAACTGCAGCCTGCTGAAGAGCTGGACATCGAAACTCTGGCCGCAGCCCTGCTGAAAATGGCCCAGGGCGAACGTCCTCTGATCGTTCCTGCTGATGCTCCACAGCGCCCACGTCGTGAATTCCGTGAGCGTGACGATCGTCGCGGTGACCGTCCAGAGCGTGGTCCACGTGAAGCACGCGGTGAGCGCGACGGTGACCGTCCGCGTCGTGAGCGTCGTGATGTTGGTGATATGGAAGTGTACCGTATTGAAGTTGGCCGTGATGATGGTGTTGAAGTTCGTCATATCGTTGGCGCGATCGCTAACGAAGGCGATATCAGCAGCCGTTACATCGGTAACATCAAGCTGTTCGGTACTCACTCTACTATCGAACTGCCAAAAGGCATGCCGGGCGAAGTGCTTCAGCACTTTACTCGTACGCGTATTCTGAACAAACCAATGAATATGCAGTTGATTGGCGATGCACAGCCACGCAGCGATCGCGGCGGTGAGCGTCGTCCGGGCGGCCCAGGCCGTGGTGGTTTCGGCGGTGGCGAGCGTCGTGAAGGCGGTCGTGGTGGTGAAGGCGGTCGTCGCTTCAGCAACGAGCGCAGCGGTGAACGTCGCCCGGGCGGCTTCAACCGTGGTCCACGTCGCGAAGAAGGCGGCAGTGCACCAGCCCGTCGTCGTGATGCATAATTACTGATGCCAAATAAAAAACCAGCCTGCGGGCTGGTTTTTTTATGTCTGCAATTCGTGAAAAATTACAAAGAGTTTCGTACCTGCATGGCCAACTCAAAGGAGTAGAGGCGTGCCTCGGGATCGAAAATCTGCCCGTTAACCATAATTTCATCCGCCTGAGTCTCACGCATCAGGTTTGCCAGCCCCTGACGTACCTTCTCTTTATCACCCACGATCGACATACTCAGCGCCTGCTGCACGCCGTATTGCTCGGAAGACGACCACAAACTATCAATATTTTCCACCGGCGGCGGCAGCGGACCAGGTTGACCCCGGCGCAGGTTAATGAACTGCTGCTGCATTGAGGTAAACAGGAACCGGGCATCGCGCTCGCTGTCGGCGGCAACGATATTGATACACACCATGGCATAAGGTTGTGACAGACGTGCCGACGGTTTAAAGTTTTCGCGGTACAGATGCAGCGCCTGCATCAGCATATCCGGAGCAAAGTGTGAGGCGAATGCAAACGGCAGACCCAACTGGGCCGCCAGCTGTGCGCTGTAAAGGCTGGAGCCCAGCAGCCACACCGGAATATTTAATCCCAGTCCCGGCACTGGCTGTACCGCCGGTGCATCGTTCCCGGCCGCATCGAACCAGCTAATCATTTCAGCCACATCGGCAGGGAAATTATCCACATGTCCGCCCATATGACGGCGTAGCGCCATCATCGTGCGCTGATCGGAGCCCGGCGCGCGGCCAAGTCCCAGGTCAATACGGCCCGGATACAGTGATTCCAGCGTGCCGAACTGTTCGGCAATCACCAGCGGGGAGTGGTTTGGTAGCATCACGCCGCCGGAGCCAAGCCGCAGGGTTTGCGTATTCGCCGCCAGATAGCCAATCAGCACCGAGGTCGCCGCGCTGGCAATACCGGTCATGTTGTGGTGCTCAGCCAGCCAGTAGCGGTGATAGCCCAGCTTCTCGGACTGCCTGGCCAGAGAGAGCGAATTGTGAAACGCCTCGCGCGGGGAAGCACCAAGCGGAATAGGGGCAAGATCGAGTACCGAAAGCGGTACTGTTTTTTTCTCAGACATAGATGCTCACTTATTCTCAGATTCCGACTCATACATCGTGCAAGGCTACGATATATGTTTGCCAAACGATTGTCCGTTTGCAGCACTTTGTAAAAGATTTAACCGCCCACGATCTTCGTGCGGGTGTCTGTGAATGCGTTATACCGCTAAAAGTGGTTTTACGGTAAGAAACCTTAAATCAGCGATCGTATATTCCTTCAATATGGACCATTTTTATGCAAAGGAAAGCACAATGGCTGGCTGGTCGTTTCCCCATTTATTGATAAAAAACGGGGAAATTTCATGAAGAAAACGGCATTTTTTACCCTTCTGCTGATCGTTCTGGCAGTTGCTTTGACCATTTTGATTCGTGCACACAATCATTATTTGCTGTTACAGGGCGAAGTTGACGCTACGGAAGTTATTGTCTCTTCCAAAGCTCGCGGCCGTGTAGTCGAAAAACTGGTTCGTCGTGGTGATGATGTGGTTATCGGGCAACCTCTTATCCGGCTTGAAGCTCCCGAACTTATCGCCCAGTTGAAAGCCGCTGAAGCGGCTCGCGAGCAGGCACAGCAGATACTCAACCTTTCCCTTGACGGCACCCGCGAAGAGACGATCCGTAATTTACGTGCTCAGTTCGAACAGTCCCGTGCCGACTATCTTAATGCCGAGGCAACCTGGCAGCGTGACCTCTCTGTAGCAAAGCAGGGCTATATTTCCGCCCAGGACCTGGATAATGCCCGCAGAAGCCGCGACAGCGCCCGGCAGCAGATGCTGGCTGCACAGGCGAATCTCGATCAGGGTTTGCACGGCGATCGTGTTGAACAGCGTGCTGCCTATGTCGCCCAGCTGCATCAGGCCGAACAGGATCTGCTGGAGATCAAGGCGCAAACCGATGAACTGCTGGTCAGAGCGCCGGTTGCAGGCGAAGTTGGCCCGATCCCTGCTGAACGAGGTGAGTTACTCAATTCCGGTAGCCCGCTGATTACGCTTCTTGAATTACCCACGGCGTGGTTTGTGTTTGATTTGCGCGAGGACATTCTTGCGCACGTGCGCAAAGGCGATAAAGTTTTGCTGCGTGTACCTGCGCTGAACAATCAGCAAATTGAGGCTGAAGTTCGCTACATCGCTCCGTTGGGTGACTACGCGACAAAACGCGCGACCCGTGCCACCGGTGACTTCGACCTGAAGACGTTTGAAGTTCGCCTGTATCCGTTAGCACCGGTAAAAGACTTACGTCAGGGAATGAGTGCGCTATGGCAATGGCAGGAATAAATCGCAGGCTTTGGGCCTTCCTGCGCGCTTTTCGTCATGAGATTCTGGTTGCCTGGCGTAAGCCGGTCGTTCACTGGCTAGGCTGGTGCTTCCCGCTGCTGTTGTTCGCGCTGATCGCCAGCGATTTCTCTGCCGGAACGCTGCTCGATCTGCCGATCGTCGCCGTCGATCGCGATCACAGTGAAGCATCGCGTCAGCTGATCCGCAATCTGAATGCAGGTTCACATGGGCAGGTTACCGTTGCCGACGGTGGCTTACCGGCTGCGCTGGAGCGGCTGCGTCGTGCCGAAGACTATTCGGTGCTAATGATCCCCCCCTTTTTCGAAGCCGACCTGCTGGCTGGCCGGCAGCCGCGCGTCACCCTCTACTACAACGCGCTGTTTTACGGCGCCGGGTTTTACTCCACGCAGGACTTTAGCGGCGTGATAGCCGGGCTGAACAGCCAGTACCAACCCTGGCTGATGGCAGCTAGCGGGCGTTCAATGCCGGTGCTACCGAACGTTACGCTGGACTACGACAGCCTGTTCAACGCCAGCGGCAGCTATATCTACTATCAGCAATTCGCAGCCTGCATTCATCTGGTTCAGCTATTCACCGTCACTCTGACTATCTGGCTGCTGGCACGGGCGCGCCCGTTAATTTATCAAAGCCATTTTGGCATGGCACTGCTCGGTAAACTGTTTCCGTTCACCTTGTGCTATACCGCGCTGCTGATGACGGAGATCGCGTTGCTGGTGGGGATCTTTGGTGCGAGGGTGGTGGGAAATCCGTTTTATATGTTGGCCGTGGCGTTTTTTTACGTCATGGCGGCGCAAAGCCTTGGAGTGATGCTGTTTACCTTTACCGGCAGTGCGATTACTGCCTACAGCATGATGGGGATTTTCGTCAGTCTTGCACTGACGTTTTCCGGTATTGCAATGCCGGAGCTGTCGATGCCGTGGCCTGCTCAACTGATATCCAATATCGAACCACTCACCCATGCGCTTTATGCCATGTTTGATCTTTTCCTGCGGGATGTACCCGGAAAACCGGTGCTCAGCGTCTGCGCGCTGCTTATGGTTTATCCACTGTTCTCAGCGCTGCTTGTACGCAAACGCCTCTATCAGCGGCTGCTTAAACCGGAGGCGGCACAGTGAAACTGTGGTGGCAAACCTTCTACTCCACGCTAATGCGCATGCTGCAAAAACCGATGTGGATGATGCTGCTGCTTTCGCTGTGTGTGATGAGCACCGTTTACATGAACCGCAGCGTATGGGACCTGCCGGTTGCGGTGATTGATATGGACCACAGCAAGGCCAGCCGGCTGATTACCCGGCAGCTGAACGCGACGCCAAAGGTGAGCACGCAGATCTATGAAAATCTCCCGGATGCTCTGCGCGATCTGGGACTGCGTAAACTGTTCGCGGTGGTCCTGATGCCGCAGGACCTTGAGCAGAAAATGCTGTCAGGTAAACAGGTAAATATTCCTGTTTACGGTGATGCGACTAACCGACTGGCGAACGGTCAGATTGAGCTGGATGTGATTGCCGCTTATCAGCAGGTGTTGGACCAGTACAGCCTGCAACTGATGCAGCAGCAGGGCTTCAGCACCCGTGAGGCAGACGTTATTCTTAACCCCGTCATCGGGCAAACGGTCGAGGTGTTTAACCCTGGGATCAGTTTTGCCGCTATCGTTTTTCCCGGCCTGCTGGTGATGTTACTACAGCATTCGTTACTGATTGCCGGGGTGCGGGTCAATATCACTCTGCGCAGCCAGGGGAAGCTGCCGCTGGCGGTGACGCTGGGAACGCTGTCAGCCCTAATCCCCGTCTGGCTATTTTTATCGGTAGTGCTGTTTGGGCTGTGGCCCTGGGTGCTGGGATACCGCCAAACGGCTCCGTTGGCTGAGTTAGTGCTGCTGACGCTACCGTTTCAACTGGCGGTGCTGGGGCTGGCAAAGCTGTTGACCGAATGCATTCGAGAGGTAGAGCGTATTTATCTGTCGCTGTCGTTTATCACCACGCCGGTCTACTACCTTTCGGGCACTCTCTGGCCGGTGCAATCGATGCCGGACTGGGTCCATACTATTTCCATGATGCTTCCCTCCACATGGGGGGCCAGAATGATTGCCGGAGTCAACCAGATGGGGCTGCCGGTCGTGGAAGTCAGGGAGTATGTCATTGTACTGCTGGCGATGGGCGCAGTTTATGCCACTGCGGGATTACTGGTGGCAAAACTGCGCGAAAACGGCTGGCGGCTGCGCCCACCGGGCTAAATGCTGCGTTTATCCGATCAGCTCCAGCCCGGCCACTCGCTGCCAGTAACCGTTGCAATCACCTCGTGCCGCCAGCGCTATCGGGCTGTGGCCGGTTTCATTGGCCCGAAACTGGCTGACAACCTCCAGCGTATCGATGCCCGATGGAGAGAGGCGCACCACGTCGACCAGCCCTTGCATTGAGGCCAGCTCATTACCGAGGTTGTAGCAGTACCCACTCATGGTCTGAATTCCGTTGAGCACGAACACCTGCTGATCTTCCTGGGTGTGCAGGCTGCGGCCCTGGGGATAGTTAATGCAGCAGGTCTGGCAG
This sequence comes from Erwinia sp. S43, assembly GCF_016624745.1. Classification (NCBI taxonomy): domain Bacteria; kingdom Pseudomonadati; phylum Pseudomonadota; class Gammaproteobacteria; order Enterobacterales; family Erwiniaceae; genus Erwinia; species Erwinia sp. S43. The sequence goes on from NZ_JACVTX010000016.1 coordinate 106,030, forward strand.
TCATCCTTGCTGCGGTTTTCCGAACGTGCGGTAAAGCAGCGGGCAGAATAAGCGAGCGGCAGATAACCGTAGCTCATCACCTCAACCTCGAACTTATCGCGAATACCCAGCTCTTCACACTGCGTCAGCAGATTGGCCAGCCAGTCCCTTGAAAGCTCAACCGGCATACACCAGCGAGTCATCCCCATCTTGAGCAGCAGTTCCAGCGTGACGGCGTTATAGACATTCAGCGCAGGCCCGGCCACGAAGGGCAGCCCGGCCTCACTGGCCAGCGTGACCGCACCAAAGTCACTGGCCTCAATCATAAACTCGCCGTTATCCACATAGCGCTTCAGCTCGGTCAGCTCGGAGGGCGACTGCAACAGCGCCAGCGTGCTCAGCACCACCTGCTTTCCTGCTGCTGCCAGCTCCCGCGCCATTGCCAGCCAGTCGTTGAATTTGGTCGCCCGCCGCTTGCTGCATACCGATTCACCAAGGTAGATAATCTGCGCTTCGCTGCCCGCAGCCGCGCGATAGAAATCCTGCAGCGCCTCATGCGGCCAGTACCACAGCACCGGCCCCAGGGAATAATTCATTTTCAATTCTCCTATTGCCACTGCCGGTGCCAGGCACCCAGCGTGGTCTGTGTACCTTCACTCAGCTCGGACAATGCCGCCATCCACTGGGGCTGAGCGACAAAGTTTTCCGGGGACGTTTTGCAGCGATCGATAGCCTGTCGCCAGATACGCGTCACCTGAGCCACATAGGCGGGGCTGCGCTGGCGGCCTTCGATTTTGACCGAGGCGATATGGGTTGCCATCAGCTCCGGCAGCAGCTCCAGCGTATTCAGGCTGGTGGGTTCCTCCAGCGCGTGGTAGCGCTGACCGTCCAGCCTGTAGCGGCCTTTGCACAGGGTGGGGTAGCCGGCATTTTCGCCGTTCTCGTAGCGATCGATCAGCACCTCATTCAGCCGCGATTCCAGCCCGTCAGCGGTCTGCTGCCAGCGAACAAAGCGGGCAGGAGAACAGGCTCCGACAGTATTGGGCGACTCGCCGGTCAGGTAAGAAGAGAGGTAGCAACGGCCCTCGGCCATAATGCACAGGCTGCCGAAAGCGAACACCTCCAGCGGCACGTTGGTATCCCGTGCGAGCTGGCGAACCTGATGGATAGATAGCACGCGCGGCAGTACCACCCGAGCCACATCAAAGTTACGCTGATAGAAACGTACGGCTGCGGCATTGGTCGCGGAGGCCTGTACGGAGAGATGGCGTTCAATCTGCGGATAACGCTCAGCGGCGTAGGCCAGCATGGCGATATCGGCGAGGATCAGCGCGTCGGCACCGGCATCGGCGGCCATATCCACCGCTCGCTGCCAGCGGCTGTAGCCATCCGGATGAGCAAAGGTGTTAATTGCCACGTGCAGCTTGCGTTTATGCTGATGAACGAAGCGAGATGCTTCCTGCAGGCGCTTATCCGTGAAGTTAAGACCGGCAAAATGACGGGCGTTGGTTTCATCTTTCAGACCGATGTAGACCGCGTCAGCGCCGTTTTCAATGGCGGCTTTCAGTGCCGGAAGATTCCCGGCCGGGCACAGCAGTTCCATAAGGATCAATCCCATTAGACAGAAGAATCGATGATTCTAGAGAGGAAAGCGGCGACAAATTTTGATTTAAGGCATCGAATGGCGTATTGATGAGGGACGGATTCCCTGCTAAAAACCGTATAGTTCGCCCATTTTATTGATCCAGCCGCCTGACGCGCTCTGCCATTGTGGCAAAATAGGCGAAATTTTTCGTAAGGAGTAATAATGGTGTTGAACCCGCTACGTACCCACTGCATTCGTAAAGGGCCGCAGCTGCTGCGCTTCCCACTGCGATTCACCCCGTTTGCGCTAAAAAAGCCGCTATTACAGGGATTGTTACGCTGGCAGTTTCAGCAGGCGCTGGCAGAAGGCGAGCTGGATTTTCTTGAAAATCGCTGGCTGGGTATAGAAGTTAGCGATCTTGAGCTACGCTGGTCAGTTACGGTTGAAAATGGGCAGCTTTTGGTTGCCGAGCGCAGCGACTGCGACGTCTGGTTTCGCGGCAATGCTAACGACCTGTTATTGATTGCGGCACGCAGGCAGGACCCCGACACGCTGTTCTTCCAGCGCCGACTGCATATTGAAGGCGATACCGAACTGGGTCTGGAAGTGAAGAATTTGATGGACGCAATCGATATTGAATCCATGCCGAAGCCAATGCGCCTCGGGCTTATGCAACTGGCCGACTTTGTTGAGGCCGGACTAAAAGAGGACGCGACTTCCTCGCCGGATCGCGCAGGTGTGTCATGTTAATTCGTACCGAAATTGGTGTTGATGCCGCCAGCATCGATGGTCTGCTGCGCCGTAGTTTCCCGACATCTGCTGAAGCGGAACTGGTGCAGCAGCTGCGTGAAGACGGGCTGCTGACGCTGGGCGTCGTTGCCACTGATGACGAAGGCCAGGTACTGGGCTACGCGGCCTTCAGCCCGGTCACGCTGAATGAAGAAGATCGGCAGTGGGTTGGCCTTTCCCCGCTGGCTGTTGACGAAAGCGTCCGTGGCCAGGGGCTGGGCAAGCAGCTGGTTTATGAAGGGCTGGATACGTTAAATGAGTTCGGCTATGCCGCCGTTGTGGTTTTAGGCGATGCGAACTTCTACACTCGGTTCGGCTTTGAAAGCGCCGCGCAGCACCAGCTACATTGCCGCTGGCCAGATACGGAAACGGCGTTGCAGGTGTATAAACTGGCGGACGATGCTTTTGAAAGCGTAACGGGTGAAATTGGCTATTCCGAGCCGTTTAACCGTTTCTGAGTCCTTCAAGCCAGGCAGATAAAGATTCAGGCTGGTGGGTAATCAGCCTGATTTTTTCATTTTTTTTCAGCTGTTTCACCTGATATTCCAGCTTTGATGCCTGCGAGCGATCGCCGGCTTCACAGTGAAACAGCAGCTCCAGTGGCCCTTTTCCACGCAGCGCTTTCGCGCCTTTACCGCTCTGATGCTGGTTAAAACGCCGGTCTATATCGTTGGTGATGCCGGTATACAGCATGCCTTTCGCGGTGCGCAGGATGTAGAGTCGCCAGCTGGCGGCAGTTGTGCTCATGAGTCTTCTCGAAAACGGCGGTCACCGCTACTTTAGCGTAAAAATGCGTGAGCAGGGGGGCGCATCTCACCGCCGTCGCCGATCTTCAACGCAGCCGGTGGATCACCTGATTGCTGCTGCCGCGCCACAGCAGCGACGGATCGCGTAATTCCCGGACGTATTTCCCGTCAATCAGTACATTGACCTGGGCCACCACCTCCTGCTGCCGTTCGCTCAGTTCCGCCATCTGATAGCCGGTCCACATCCAGATATCTTTTCCCGGGCAGTCGCGCCGCACACGGCTCAGCAGCCGTCGAACATCGCTCAGGTTGGCCGGATGCAGCGGATCGCCGCCGGACAGCGACAGCCCCTGGCGTGGGATGCGGCTGTCGTTGAGGTCGGCGATCAGTCGCTCTTCCATCTCAATGGAAAAAGGCACCCCGGAGTTTACCCGCCAGGTACTCTGGTTATAGCAGCCGGGGCACTGATGCTCGCAGCCGGAGACAAACAGCGTGCAGCGTGTACCCGGCCCGTTAACGATATCAACCGGGTAATACTGATGGATATTCACCCCAGCTGACCTGATGCAAGGTGTTTAACCCGCCGCTTAACCTCTTCCTGCTTGCCGGAATTAAACGGGCGAGCATCCGGACTGCCGAGATAGCCGCACACCCGACGAGTAACCGATACCCGGCTGCTGTCATGGTTACCGCATTTCGGGCAGGTAAAGCCTTTGCTGGTACAGTCGAACTCCCCGGTAAATCCGCACTCGTAGCACTCATCAATCGGCGTATTGGTGCCGTAGTAGGGCACGTGTTGGTAGCTGTAGTCCCAGACGTCCTCCAGTGCTTTCAGGTTGTGCTGAATATTCGGATACTCGCCGTAGCAGATAAACCCGCCGTTGGCTAAAGGCGGATAGGCGTCTTCGAAGTCGATTTTGTCGTAAGGGTTCACCTTCTTCTCAACGTCCAGATGGAAACTGTTGGTGTAATAGCCTTTATCGGTCACACCGGCGACCACGCCAAACTCGGCGGCATCAAGACGGCAGAAGCGATCGCAGAGGTTTTCACTTGGCGTACTGTACAGGCTGAAGCCGTAGCCGGTTTCGGCCTTCCAGCAATCCACCGCCTGGCGCAGGTGACTGACAATTGCCAGCCCGGTCTCCCTCAGACGGATGTCATCGTACGGGTGAACCGCGCCGCCGCTCAGGGCATTCAGCGTTTCATGAATCCCGATATAGCCAAGGGAAATCGACGCGCGGCCGTTTTTAAAAATACCGGCAACCGGTTCATCCGCCTGCAACCTCACGCCGCAGGCACCCTCCATATACAGGATGGGAGCGACCCGGGCCTTGACGTTTTCCAGCCGGGCAATGCGGGTCATCAACGCCTTTTTAGCCAGCAGCAGCCGACTATCCAGCAGCGCCCAAAAGCGCTTTTCGTCACCGTTCGCTTCCAGCGCGATGCGCGGCAGGTTCAGGCTGATCACGCCGATATTGTTGCGGCCATCGTGGATCTGCTCCCCGTTTTCTTCATAAACGCCGAGGAAGCTGCGGCAGCCCATTGGCGTTTTAAAGGAGCCGGTCACCTCAACAACCCGGTCGTAATTAAGAATATCGGGGTACATACGCTTGCTGGCACACTCCAGCGCCAGCTGCTTGATATCATAATTAGCTTCGCCGGGCAGGCGGTTAAGCCCGGCCCTGATGGCGAACACCAGCTTCGGAAACACGGCGGTTTTGTGATTTTTCCCGAGCCCGGCAATGCGGTTGCGCAGAATCGACTGCTGGATCAGCCGGGCGGCCCAGCTCTCCCCCAGGCCAAAGCCGAAGGTGACAAACGGCGTCTGACCGTTGGCGGTATGCAGCGTGTTGACCTCATATTCCAGCGACTGGAAGGCGTCGTAGCACTCTTTTTCCGTACGACTGCGGGCATAGGCTTCGGCGTCCGCAATCTGCCAGCTGAGCGCCACCTGGCGATGTTTTTCCAGGCTGGCCTCAACGTAGGGAGCCAGCACCTCATCAATACGGTTGATGGTAGTGCCGCCGTAAATGTGGCTGGCGACCTGAGCAATAATCTGTGCGGTCACGGCGGTGGCGGTGGAGATTGATTTTGGCGGCTCAATCTCGGCATTACCCATTTTGAAGCCGTGGGTCAGCATGCCGCGCAGATCGATCAGCATACAGTTAAACATCGGGAAAAACGGCGAGTAGTCGAGATCGTGATAGTGGATCTCGCCGCGCTCGTGGGCGCTGACCACATCGCGTGGCAGCAGGTGTTGGCGAGCATAGTGTTTTGCCACGATCCCTGCCAGCAGATCGCGCTGGGTTGGGATCACCTTGCTGTCTTTGTTGGCGTTTTCATTCAGCAGCGCGGTGTTGCTTTGTTCAACCAGCCCGCGGATCTCATGATTCAGCCGCCCGCGTAGCTCGCGGGCGACATCGCGATCGTGACGATACTCAATATAGCAGCGTGCCAGCTGCGGATAGGCACCGGCCATCAGCCGATCCTCCACCGCCTTCTGCACGTCGGCAATATCAACCCGCTGATGCCCGGCCAGTGCAGCACTGACCAGACCGGCGACGGTGGCACAGTAATCCTTATCCTCAACCCGTGCCGCCTGAGCGGCAGCACGAATCGCCGCCTCAATACGTGCGGGATCAAAAGCCACAATGCAGCCGTCCCGTTTGATGACCTCAGTTACCACCGCCACTCTCCTGTGAAATCTATATATAGGTTGCGATAAGTATATTAAGCGCTATATGTAGTGCTTTGATCGTATTTAAACGAGATTTTGTTGACCTGAAACAAAGATTACGACGTGTGGGAGACAAGCCAGCCGTCTGGATGGATTGCTACAGATATTTCCAGGGGGGCAGGAAATCAGGACGCGGTGAAGAGGTAAAAATGACCCGCAGTGGATGAATACCTGAGCAGGCAAGCCGCATCAGTCTGCTTTTAGCCCGCTAGTGTGCTGTCGCAGTTGCATTCCTACCCCCGGAATTAATATTATTGCCGGTTGCCGTGGGGCAAAAGTGTATTTGCCCGATTCAACCAGGAATAACTGCACGATGTCGTCCGTTACCTACAACGAAAATCAGGTCGTCCGCTGGCTGGGGGTACGAACCGTTGCCCGTGCGCGCGATCTGGTCGCCAGCGTGCAGAATATCCAGTGGCAGAACCGACTGCTGACCGGCGAAGTTGCCGGGCGAGCGGCAGAGCCTTACAGCGTACTGGTGCATTTCAGCCGTCCTCAGGGCAGGCTACAGGCCAGCGGCGAATGCAGCTGCGCGGTAAAAAATAACTGTCGCCACGTCGCCGCGGTGATGCTCGCCAATCTGCGCCCGCGGCAGACCGTGGAAAAAGCCGTACTGAACACCATCCACGCCGAGCCGATCCCCACGTTACAACTTGAATCCCGGGCCAAGTTTATCAGCGGTTACGGCCACTACGGCCACCGGCAGAAACGCCTGGACTTCGCCTCGGTCAGCTTCGACTACGCCGGCGTGCGGGTCGATGCGGGAAGTCGTGCGCAAAGCTTCAGCGACCGCAAAGGGCAGCACTATCACGTTGCCCGCCATATAGAAGAAGAACAGAACTGGCTGGCGCAGATCCAGCATGCCGGGCTGCAAACCATCCCGGCGGGCCATATCTATACCCCTGCGCCGCTGCCACCGGAGATCTTCGCCCCGGAAACGCCCGCTGAATGGCGAGATTTTATTAAAACCGGCCTGCCGGCCCTGCGCAGGCGCGGCTGGAAAATCCGCATGGACAGCGACTTTACCTGGAACGTGACCGAAGTGGACGCCATTGAAGGGCGTGCGGTGCAGGCACAGGATGGCTGGTTCGATCTGGAGCTGGCATTGAAAATGGGGCGCCAGCGCGTGAGGCTGGAACCGCTGCTGGCGGGGCTGTTTGCCCGCGACAGGCGCTGGATGGGCGGCAGCCTGAACCTGATTCCTGATGATGAACGAATTGAACTGCGCGATGAACGCGATCGGCGTTTGCTGTTCCGCGCCGCGCAGCTCAAGCCGCTGGTGGGTAACCTGATTGACCTGTTCGACAGGCAGGACCCGCAGCCGCTCAGGCTGGCCGCATGGGACGTCGGTCGACTTGGCCAGAGCGATCCCTATAGCCGCTGGACCTTTGACAGCGACAGCGCGGTGCACCAGCTGTCACAGAAGCTCAGCGGCAATGACGGCGTGCAGCCGGTCGCTCCGCCAGCGGGGCTGAAAGCCACGCTGCGAGACTACCAGCTGCAGGGCGTCAGCTGGATGCAGTTCCTGCGTCAGCACCAGCTGGCGGGCGTGCTGGCGGATGATATGGGACTGGGTAAAACCATTCAGACTCTGGCGCATCTGCTGCTGGAGAAAGAAGCTGGCCGACTTGACCGACCGGCGCTGATCGTCGTCCCGACCACGCTGGTGCATAACTGGTGCTGCGAGGCGACGCGCTTTGCGCCCGACCTGCGCGTGCTGGCACTGACCGGTCCGCAGCGTAAAGACTTCTTCGAGCAGGTGGAGCAGTACGATGTGGTGATTACCACCTACTCCCTGCTGTGGCGCGATCAGCCGCAGCTGGTCGCACACGCCTACCACATGCTGATCCTCGACGAGGCGCAGTACGTGAAAAACAGCGCTTCACGTGCGGCCTCGGTGATCCGCGGGCTGAAGACCCGTCATCGTCTGTGCCTGACCGGTACACCGCTGGAAAACCACCTCGGCGAGCTGTGGTCGCAGTTTGACTTCCTGCTGCCGGGGTTCCTGGGCAGCGAACGCGACTTTATGCAGGAGTGGCGGGTCCCGGTTGAGCGTAACGGTGATAAAGCTCGTCGTGACCTGTTGGCGAAGCGTGTGCGGCCGTTTATGCTGCGCCGCCGCAAGCAGGAAGTGGCGAAAGAACTGCCGCCAAAAAACACCATCGTGCGTAGCGTGCCGCTGGAAGGTGCGCAGCGTGAACTGTATGACCAGGTCCGCGCGGCGATGCAGGATCGGGTGCAGCTGGCGGTGCAACAGCAGGGGGCAGGGCGGAGCCATCTGCTGGTGCTGGATGCACTGCTGAAACTGCGGCAAATTTGCTGCGATCCGCGGCTGGTGGAGGATGTGCGGGCGGAAAAAGTGAAGCACTCCGCCAAGCTTAAGTTGCTGCGCGAAATGCTCAACGATCTGCTGGCTGAAGATCGCCGTATTCTGATCTTCTCGCAGTTCACCTCGATGCTGACCCTTATTGCGGAAGAGCTACAGCGCGCGCGGATTGATTTTGTCACCCTGACCGGCAGCACCCGCGAACGCAATGAGCCGGTGCGGCGCTTCCAGCAGGGCGAAGTCCCGGTATTTCTGATCAGCCTGAAAGCAGGCGGCGTCGGCCTGAATCTGACGGCGGCGGACACCGTGATCCACTACGATCCCTGGTGGAACCCGGCGGCGGAAAATCAGGCGACCGATCGTGCCTATCGCCTCGGTCAGGATAAGCCGGTCTTTGTTTACAAGCTGATTGCGGCGGATACCATTGAAGAGAAAGTGGTGGCGTTACAGCAGCATAAAGCAGAACTGGCGGGGGAGATCCTGGCGGATGAACTGAGCGAACCGGCCAGCTTCAGTCAGGACGACCTGACCCTGCTGCTGACCTGATTCCCCCGGTCGGTCAATGCGGGGCGGAAGCCTCCGCCCGCACCTTTAGCGACGAACGGCGATCGCTTCGATCTCAATCTTCACATCTTTCGGCAGACGAGCCACTTCCACGCAGGAACGCGCCGGGAAGCTGGCCTGATGCTCGGTAAAGAAGGCTTCGTATGCGGCATTCACCGTGGTGAAGTCGTTCAGATCTTTCACAAATACGGTGGTTTTCACAATATCACCGACTTTCAGACCGGCCGCTTCCACGATGGCCCGTACGTTTTCCAGCGACTGACGCGCCTGCGCGGTAATATCATCGGGCACGCTGCCGGTTTTTGGATCTACCGGGATCTGGCCAGAAGTGATAATCATGCTGCCGAGATCGACGCCCTGAACATAGGGACCAATCGCTGCCGGGGCGTTTTCAGTACTGATTTCGCGAGACATAGTTTCTCCTGAATGTGTCTGAGGTTTGCGGGGCGACTTAGCGCGCCCCAGCGATATTTACCATATCGGCTCAAACCTGCAAACAGGAATCAGTCGTTCGCCATAACTACATGGTGGGCAAACTCTTTCTCACAGTATTTGCACTTGAGGTAGAGACTGGCGTTGCGTGCTTTCACCGCGAAGCTGGAATACACCGGCTCGTTGCGGCTGATGCAGTTGCTGTTCGGGCAGGTCAGTACGCGCTCAATGCGCTCCGGCAGCGTCGGGGAGCTTTTCGCCACCACGTCATAATCATCAATGCGGTTAACCGTGGCGTGCGGCGCGTAGAGCGCCAACTGGTTGATTTGATCGTCAGTGAGGAACGTATTCTCGATCTTGATGATATCCTTGCGCCCCATCTCGCCGGACGGCAGGTTCAGGCCGATGGTGATGCGCTGATCGGTTTCGGTCAGCCGGAAAAGGGAAAGCAGCTTAAAGCCCACCTGCGCCGGGATATGGTCAATCACGGTGCCGCATTTAATCGCTTCTACCTGTAATTTATTATCGTGCGTCATCATGCTTCTCCTGATTAGCCAGTTCGCTGTTGAGTACCAGCGCCAGCAGCGCCTGGCGTGCGTAGATACCGTTGCCTGCCTGCTGGAAGTACCAGGCATAAGGCGTGCTGTCGACGTCGGTATCGATCTCATCGATGCGCGGCAGCGGATGCAGCACTTTCATATTGTCGCGGGCGTGGGCCAGGTCGCTGGCGCGCAGAATAAACTGGGCCTTGACGTTCGCGTATTCCGACGGGTCCAGGCGCTCTTTCTGCACTCGGGTCATATACAGAATGTCCACCTGTGGCACCACTTCTTCAATATTATCGTGGCGGGTCCAGACAATGCCTTTTTCATCCAGCATATCGGTAATGTAGGTCGGCATGGCCAGCGCATCCGGCGCGATAAAGTAGAAGCGGTTGCCTTCGAACTTGGCCAGCGCCTGAGTCAGCGAGTGAACGGTGCGGCCATATTTCAGATCGCCGACCATCGCCACGTGCAGGTTGTTCAGACGGCCCTGCGTTTCCTGCAGGGTAAACAGATCCAGCAGGGTCTGCGTCGGATGCTGGTTCGCGCCGTCACCGGCGTTCAGGATCGGGATGCCGCCGGAAAACTCGGTCGCCAGGCGTGCAGCGCCTTCCTGCGGATGGCGCATCACAATCGCATCGACGTAGGTGCCAATCACCGAAATGGTATCCGCCAGCGTTTCGCCCTTTTTACCCAGCGAGGTGTTGCTGCCGTCGGCAAAGCCCACTACGGAAGCACCGAGGCGGTGAATCGCCGTTTCGAACGACAGGCGGGTACGGGTCGATGCTTCGAAGAAGCAGCTGGCAATCACTTTATGTTTCAGCAGTTCCGGCTGAGGATTCGCCTTCAGGCTGGCGGCGGTGCACAGCACCAGTTCCAGCTCTTCACGGTTGAGATCGTTAATCGAAATAATATGTTTGTGATATAGCGGATTGGCAATAGTCGCCATGTTCACTCTCCTCTACGCGTGCCGGTACTGAAAAAAGGACAAAAAAAAGCCCCTCAATGAGGGGCTTTCTTCTGATGATCGGTCTTGCAACGGAAGGAAAAACGGCACTGCCCGCCTGTGTACAGACGTGGGTGAACGGTGATGTTGATAGCGTTCTGTGGCATGGTTCCTCCCGGCAAACGGGGGGCATTATACGCATTCGAAACGGCACGGCAAGTGAAAATCGCGCGCCGGGTAATCGTTTGCCTCCCGCCGGATTACTACAGTTTTGCCAGCGTCGCTACCATCACCGCTTTGATGGTATGCAGACGGTTTTCCGCCTGATCGAACACTACGCTGTGCGCAGATTCAAACACCTCATCGGTGACTTCCATACCGCCGTGCAGATCGTACTGTTGTGCCATCTGCTGGCCCAGCGTGGTTTGATCGTCGTGGAAAGCAGGCAGGCAGTGCAGGAACTTCACCTGCGGATTACCGGTCAGTTCCAGCATCGCCGTATTGACCTGATAGCTACGCAGCAGCGCAATACGTTCGGCCCAGACCTCTTTCGGCTCGCCCATGGAAACCCAGACGTCGGTATAGATAAAGTCAGCGCCTTTTACACCGGCCGCAATGTCTTCGGTCAGGGTAATTTTGCCACCGGTCTTCTCTGCCGCTGTACGACACTCTTGCACCAGCTTTTCATCCGGCCAGCAGCCTTTCGGCGCGACCAGGCGCAGATCCAGACCTACCAGCGCCGCCGCTTCCAGCATGGAGTTACCCATATTGTTACGTGCGTCACCAACGTAGGCGAAGGTCATCTGGCTGAAGGCTTTCTCCGGCAGATGTTCCTGCATGGTCAGCAGATCGGCCAGCAGCTGGGTCGGGTGGAACTCATTGGTCAGGCCGTTCCATACCGGCACCCCGGCATGTTCAGCCAGCGATTCCACCAGCGCCTGGCCGTGGCCGCGATACTGAATACCGTCATACATCCGTCCCAGCACGCGAGCTGTGTCCTTCATCGACTCTTTGTGGCCGATCTGGCTACCGCTTGGGCCAAGATAGGTGACGTTAGCGCCCTGGTCGTAAGCGGCAACTTCGAAAGAGCATCGGGTACGGGTCGAGTCTTTTTCGAAGATGAGCGCAATATTCTTGCCTTTCAGATGCTGAATTTCTTCACCGTTTTTCTTATCGGTCTTAAGCGTTGAGGCCAGAGCGAGTAAGCCGTTGATTTCGGCAGGGGTAAAATCCAGCAGCCTGAGGAAATGACGTTGGTACAGATGACTCATAAAGCACTCCAGGTAATCTTTAATGAATTTAAATTCAATCTAACCGTATGAATATTCATTTTCAACCCCGGCGTGCAGAAACTTTTGTATAAAGGTAGTGGCGCAGAGGGCGCTGTGGGAAAATAATCAAACAAGACCCATAAATTAAGGAACGGATCATGGCTAATGAAGCATTTTTGGCTGAGCAGCGTGAAGAGACGCGGTTAATTATCGAAGAGCTGCTGGAAGACGGTAGCGATCCTGATGCGCTGTATACGATTGAGCATCATTTTTCCTGCGACAGCTTTGACGCGCTGGAGAAGGCGGCGGTAGAAGCGTTCAAACTGGGTTATGAAGTCACCGAGCCGGAAGAGCTGGAACTGGAAGACGGCACCACCGTAATGTGCTGCGATATCCTGAGCGAAGGCGCGCTGAACGCGGATCTGATCGACAAGCAGGTTGAACAGCTGGTGGATCTGGTGGCGAAATTCAACGTTGATTACGATGGCTGGGGCACCTACTTCGAAGATCCTGATGCTCAGGACGAAGATGAAGACGGTGAAGATGAGGCAGACGACGAGGAAGACAACGGCGTACGTCACTAATCCCGCATAGTGCACGCCGCAGGCTCTCTGCGGCGTGCTGATTCTTTCCTCTCTGGTCCGAATGATGAATATCGAACATCTCCTTGCTCCCATTCACGGCTTCCTGCTTTGCCGCACACCGCAGGCGTGGATCGACGAAGCGCGTAAACCGCAAAATCTGGCCCTGCTGCTGACCGATCACCTGGTCTGTGAGCTAAAAGCGGCACAAACCGCCATGTGGCTGATTCGTAAGTACGTGGCCGATAAAGCCAGCGGCGATGCGCTGCTGGCGTGGCTGAAGCCGTGGGAAAACTTTGTCCACAATTCGCACAGCGACCTGACGTTTCTTGAACAGCACCGGGCGCTGTCTAAAACTATTATTACCCGCGAAGAAGCGCCCTACGGTGACGAGCTGGTGGATAAGATGGTGCTGCTGATCAAAGAAGAGCTGCATCATTTTTATCAGGTGTTGGAGATTATGCAGGCGCGGAATATTCCCTATGCGAAAATTACCGCCAGCCGCTATGCCAAAGGGCTGCTGCGAGAAGTTGCCACCTATGAGCCGCAGACGCTGGTGGATAAGCTGATTTGCAGCGCCTATATCGAAGCGCGTTCCTGCGAGCGCTTTGCCAGCCTGGCGCCGTATCTGGATGACGAGCTGTCGGCCTTCTACGTCTCGCTGCTGCGTTCTGAAGCGCGCCACTATCAGGATTATCTGGCGCTGGCGACGCTGATTTCCGGGCAGGATATCAGCGCACGAGTACGGAAGTTTGGTGAAACCGAGGCCCGCTTAATCAGCGAGCCGGATAGCGAACTGCGTTTCCATAGCGGGATGCCGGATTTTTGATGGCATGTCGGGGAGCGGTTCTGGTACTGCCTGTTAGCTGGTTAGCTGGTTAGCTGGTTAGCTGGTTAGCTGGTTAGCTGGTT
>NZ_JACVTX010000017.1:0-109429 GCF_016624745.1 Erwinia sp. S43
GCGGCAGCCAAGCCCCCAGGGAGGGGTTTACGGCGACCCGGCGATCTGCCCGTAACGGTAGCCCCATTCGCAGATCCCACCGCGACCTGCCCCGAAACGGTCACCCCGTTCACGGATCTCACCGCAACTTATAGCCCCAATTTCGCAAAATCCGACGCATCATGGCGCTCTGCCAGCTGCTGATCCTCCGGGCCCCAGGTACGATTCACAATCCGACCGCGTTTCACCGCCGGACGCTGCGCAATCTCGTCCGCCCAGCGCACCACATTCTTGTACGACGCCGCATCCAGGAACTCCGCCGCCTCATACATCAGACCCTGCACCAGCGTGCCGTACCACGGCCAGATCGCGATATCAGCAATGCTGTACTCGTCACCCGCGATATAACGATGCTCACCCAACTGTTTATCCAGCAGATCGAGCTGACGCTTGGCTTCCATCGTAAAGCGATCGATGGCGTATTCGATCTTCACCGGCGCATAGTGATAGAAGTGGCCGAAACCACCGCCGACGTAAGGTGCCGCGCCCTGCAGCCAGAACAGCCAGTTCAGCGTCTCGGTGCGTCCGGCCGGATCTTTTGGCAGGAAATGGCCAAACTTCTCCGCCAGATAGACCAGAATGGCGCCGGACTCGAACACCCGGGTTGCCGGTGTGGTAGAGGTATCCAGCAGCGCCGGGATCTTGGAGTTCGGATTCACCGCAACAAAACCGGATGAGAACTGATCGCCTTCGCCAATACGGATCAGGTGCGCATCATACTCAGCACCCTGCTCGTTAAGAGCCAGCAGCTCTTCCAGCAGAATCGTCACTTTCTGGCCGTTAGGCGTACCCAGAGAGTACAATTGCAGAGGATGTTTACCGGTTGGCAGAGTGGCCTCGTGGCGTGCGCCCGCCGTCGGACGGTTGATGCTGCCCCAGGTGCCGCCCAGCGCCTTATTTTCGCTCCAGACTTTTGCTGGCTGATAGTCGTTGGTGCTCATAACGCGATATACCCTTGTTAAGAAGTGAATCGGCGGTGATGCCGCAGGTGAAGTAAAAATAGCGGACGGCCGCGCTAAAAGCCAAATGCCGCATTTTTCGCTGCTTAGATATAGCATTGCTAACCGAGCGGCGTTTATCCGCAACGAGCACCGTAATGGATTGAGGTGAAGATGAAACACGAACAGAACGATGCGCAGCATGAAACGGGCCTGATCGTTGATGCACAAGGCCGTACCTGCTGCTACTGGCAGCCGCAGATGCCCGATTATCACGACGACGAATGGGGCAGGCCGGTCACCGACGATCGGCTGATCTTTGAAAAGGTCTGCCTGGAGGGTTTTCATTCCGGCATGTCGTGGCAGATGATCTACAACAAGCGGGAAAATTTCCGCCGGGCCTTTGCCGGGTTTGATTTCGAGAAAGTGGCGGGTTTTAACGAGGACGATATCGCCAGGCTGATGGCGGATAAAAGCATCGTCCGCAACCGGGCGAAGATCCTCGCGACTATCAACAATGCGCAGCGCGCGATTGAAATGGTAGCCGAAGCGGGGTCGCTCGCCGCCTGGTTCTGGCAGTTTGAACCGAAACCGGAAGCGCGCCCGCAGACGGTCGATATCCATTACTGGCAGGGCAATAACACTTCGCCGGAAGCGGAAGCGATGTCGAGAGCGTTAAAAAAACGCGGCTGGCGCTGGGTTGGACCGGTAACCACTTACGCGCTGATGCAGGCGCTGGGGCTGGTGAATGACCACCTTCAGGGCTGCTGCGTGCGCGATATCTGCGAAGCAGAAAGAGGGCGGCTGAAACGGCCTGGTTGAGCAGCGGCGAGTCTTTCCGGCGATTAAGCGGCGTTCTGCATTGTTTCTGACGGCAGAATCGGCGAAAATGCCGGCCATTAACGATTAATTGGCTCAGAAGAACTTCATGTCTAATGCACCCTTTATGCAAGAGGTGGCCCGTCGCCGCACTTTTGCCATCATTTCCCACCCGGATGCCGGTAAAACCACCATCACTGAAAAAGTGTTGCTGTTCGGACAGGCGATCCAGACTGCCGGTACGGTAAAAGGCCGCGGCTCCAGCCAGCACGCGAAATCGGACTGGATGGAGATGGAAAAACAGCGTGGTATTTCGATCACCACCTCCGTGATGCAGTTCCCGTATCGCGAATGCCTGGTTAACCTGCTGGACACCCCGGGGCATGAAGACTTCTCGGAAGATACCTATCGTACCCTGACGGCGGTGGACTGCTGTCTGATGGTTATCGACGCCGCGAAAGGCGTTGAGGATCGTACCCGTAAGCTGATGGAAGTCACCCGTCTGCGCGATACGCCGATCCTGACCTTTATGAACAAGCTGGACCGTGATATCCGCGACCCGATGGAAGTCATGGACGAGGTGGAAAACGAGCTGAAAATCGCCTGCGCGCCTATCACCTGGCCGATTGGCTGCGGCAAGCTGTTTAAGGGCGTTTACCACCTGTACAAAGATGAAACCTATCTGTATCAGACCGGTAAAGGCCATACGATTCAGGAAGTTCGCATCGTCAAAGGTCTGAACAACCCGGATCTGGATGCCGCCATCGGTGAAGACCTGGCCGCGCAGCTGCGCGATGAGCTGGAGCTGGTGCAGGGCGCATCCCACGAGTTCGATCGTGAGGCCTTCCTTGAAGGCCAGCTGACGCCGGTCTTCTTCGGGACCGCGTTAGGTAACTTCGGCGTCGACCATATGCTGGATGGTCTGGTTGAGTGGGCGCCTTCACCGATGCCTCGTGAAACCGATCAGCGCACCGTCACCGCCGCCGACGAGAAATTCAGCGGTTTCGTGTTTAAGATTCAGGCCAACATGGACCCGAAACACCGTGACCGCGTGGCGTTTATGCGCGTAGTGTCCGGCAAATATGAAAAAGGCATGAAGCTGCGCCAGGTCCGCCTGGGCAAAGATGTGATGATTGCCGACGCGCTGACCTTTATGGCCGGTGACCGCTCTCACGTGGAAGAAGCCTATCCGGGCGATATTATCGGCCTGCATAACCACGGCACGATTCAGATTGGTGACACCTTTACCCAGGGTGAGAACATGAAGTTCACCGGTATTCCGAACTTCGCGCCGGAGCTGTTCCGCCGTATTCGTCTGCGCGATCCGCTGAAGCAAAAGCAGCTGCTGAAAGGGCTGGTTCAGCTGTCGGAAGAGGGTGCCGTGCAGGTCTTCCGCCCGGTACACAACAACGACCTGATCGTGGGTGCAGTGGGTGTGCTGCAGTTTGACGTGGTGGTTGCGCGCCTGAAAAGCGAATACAACGTTGAAGCGATTTACGAATCGGTGAACGTCTCTACCGCCCGCTGGGTAGAGTGCAGCGACGTGAAGAAATTCGATGAATTCCAGCGTAAGAACGAGGTTAACCTTGCGCTCGACGGCGGTGATAATCTGACTTATATCGCGCCGACGATGGTCAACCTGAATATCACCCAGGAGCGCTATCCTGACGTGGTGTTCCGTAAAACCCGCGAGCATTAATCCCGGGATTTGCGCACCTGCTCGTTAGCAGGAAACCATCATAATGGGGGACGATCTGCACAGCAGGTCGTCCCCCTTTTTCGTTACAGACTACTCCTAAAACCCCGCTATTTTGCTGCTTTAGCCATCAATTCTCCCGTCTTATCCGGTGAAATCCTGATTCCTGACTATATTTATTTCTAAAGGACGCAAAACGGACGGCAGCGACTGCTGCAAGATTGACGGTTATGGACAACCGAAACCAAATCTACAGCTACGCCGTTTGTAGCTGAAAAGCTCACCGTTGTGAGTGATGAAGACGAAAAGGAACGAATCGATGATGAAGACTAAGATTGCTAAAACTCTGATGGCTGTACTGGTAGGTTCTGCACTGGTGGGCGGTTCTGCAATGGCGGAAGAGTCCGTGATGAATAAAGTGCAAAGCTCTGCCGACAGTGCGGGTTCAAAAATCGATAGCTCTATGAAAAAAGTCGGTAACTACATGGATGACAGCGGCGTAACGGCGAAAGTTAAAGCGGCGCTGGTAGATGACGAAGCGATTAAAAGCACGGATATCTCCGTTAAAACCCATGACGGCGTGGTGACGCTGAGCGGCTTTGTGTCCTCACAGGATCAGGCTGAAAAAGCGGTCGCGCTTGCGAAGGGAATTGAAGGGGTGAAATCCGTTAGCGATAAACTGCATGTAAAAGACAGCACTAAGCAGAGCGTAAGTGGTTATGCCGGTGATGCGGCAACGACCAGTGAAATTAAAGCTAAACTTTTAGCAGATGACATCGTGCCGTCGCGCAACGTGAAGGTTGAAACCACCAACGGCGTGGTCCAGCTTTCCGGTACGGTGAAAACACAGGCGCAGTCTGAGCGCGCTGAAGGAATTGCCAAAGCCATTGATGGCGTAAAAAGTGTGAAGAACGATCTGAGCGTTAAATAGCAAAGAAGACATTCAGTCAGCCTGCTGTTGCTGAGCTGAAAAACATCCCGGACTGATTCCGGCGGAGGTTAACCCGATGCCGGATGATGAAGAGATGCAAGCCGTTCGATTTCAACTTTGGTGGTAAGGAGAAGCTTATGTTTCGTTGGGGCATTATCTTTCTGGTTATCGCGCTGATTGCAGCCGCGTTAGGTTTTGGTGGTCTGGCTGGTACTGCGGCGTGGGCGGCAAAACTCGTCTTCGTCGTGGGTATTATTATCTTCCTGGTAAGTCTGTTTACCGGACGTAAGAAGCTCTAGCAGCCGAAACAATTAAATCGAATTGCAACAAAAAGCAAAAAGCGCCTTACGGGCGTGACTGAGACCAGGTATCCTCTGAGGTTCTTGTGTTAAGAGGATACCTGACTTGGGCAAACGCATCCCGATAACCCTCGGCAACATCGCGCCGCTGGGTCTCAAACCTTTCCGACCGGGCACGATGGCCCTGGTGTGTGAAGGCGGTGGGCAGCGCGGTATCTTCACCGCTGGCGTACTGGATGAATTCCAGCGTGCTCACTTCAATCCTTTCGACCTCCTGCTTGGCACCTCCGCCGGTGCGCAGAATCTTTCTGCCTATGTTTGCGGTCAGCCCGGCTATGCCCGACGGGTGATCACCCGCTACACCACCAGCAGCCAGTTCTTTAATCCACTGCGCTTTGTGCGCGGCGGCAATCTGATCGATCTCGACTGGCTGGTGGATATCACCCGCAAGGAGTTTCCGCTGGCGCTGGATGCCGGGGAAAAACTGTTCCGCTCCGGCCGTGAGTTTTATATGTGCGCATGCCGCAGCGACGACTACGCGGCGAACTACTTTTCGCCCGATGCCGACAGCTGGCATGACATTATTAAAGCGTCCAGCGCGATCCCGGGCCTGTATCGCAATGGGGTGGATCTGTCCGGCGTAAGCTACCTGGACGGCGGCATCACTGATGCGATCCCGGTGCGCGAAGCCGCGCGCCTGGGGGCGGACACCATTGTGGTGATCCGTACCGTGCCGTCGCAGATGACCTATACGCCACAGTGGGTGAAGCGCATTGAGCGCTGGCTGAGCGACAGTGCGCTCCAGCCGCTGGTGAACATCCTGCAGCTGCACGAGGATAGCTATCATCAGATCCAGAGCTTTATTGATTCCCCACCCGGCGGGCTGCGTGTGATTGAAATTTATCCGCCGCGCGCACTGGCCAGCAACGCGCTGGGCAGTCGGGTGGTGTCACTGAACCAGGACTATCATCTGGGCCGCCGCTGCGGGCGTTATTTCCTCGCCACGCTCGGCCAGTGGCTGGGCGGCAGTCAGCTGCATCCGAAAGCCGTGGTGCCGCCTGCCCCGGTGGCAAACGAACCCGATCGCCAGGGGATCATTGTCGATCCGGCGGCGGGATTTGACAGCGAACTGGATAAAGGATCTCTGGCATGAGTCTGCAATTTGTTGATACCCACTGCCATTTTGACTTTCCTCCGTTTGTTGGAAATGAGCAGGAAAGTCTGCGGCTGGCGGCGGAGGCGGGCGTAGAGAAAATTATCGCCGTCAGCGTGTCAGCCGAGCGCTTCGATCGCGTTATGGCGCTGGCCGCTGAGCATCCCTCGATCTATGCCGCACTGGGGCTGCATCCGATGGCGATTGACGAGCACGACGAGAGCGCACTGGCCGCGCTGGAGGCGATCCTGCGCCAGCGGCCTGGCAAGCTGGTGGCGCTGGGTGAAATGGGGCTGGATCTGTATATTGAGAATCCGCAGTTTGAACGCCAGCAGGCAGTGCTGGATGCTCAGCTTCGTCTGGCGCGTGATTACGATCTGCCGGTGATCCTGCATTCACGCCGAACGCACGACCGGCTGGCGCAGCATCTGCGCCGCATTGAAGTGCCGCGCCGTGGTGTGGTCCACGGTTTTGCCGGTAGCGAGCAGCAGGCGCTGGCGTTTATCCGTGCGGGCTACGCCATCGGCGTGGGCGGCACCATCACCTATCCCCGCGCCAGTAAAACGCGCAATGCTATCGCTCGCCTGCCGCTGAGTTCGCTGCTGCTGGAAACGGATTCGCCGGATATGCCGCTGCAGGGCTTTCAGGGTCAGCCTAACCGGCCTGAACGCGTGAAAAACGTCTGGCAGAGCCTGTGCGAACTGCGTTCTGAACCCCCCGAACTGATCGCTGAAACCATCAGAGAAACGACCCGCGCGCTGTTTGCCCTGTAAACGAACTATCCTGATAGCAGGCGCAGCGCAATTCACTTCCCTCGTCACACCAAATGTTATTATTGTAACATTGCAGTGATATGCTGCCTGTAACAGACCGATGACAAGGATCGCACACGGATAATGTGTGATTTATCTAACATTAAATGCAATAATCCTGAAAGATAAAACGCCTTATTGTGACTTGTGCTGCAAAAATTACTCTATCGTAGTGTTACTATTCTAACATTGCAGGGTGAATGCTGCGTCAGGCCTGACCCTTAATTCCCTTTTCTGGAGAGAACCATGTCCGATGTGAAAACCCAGGCGCTGCGCGCGCTGAAACTGATGGATTTAACCACGCTGAATGATGACGACACCGATGCGAAGGTGATTGCCCTTTGCCATCAGGCGAAATCCCCGGCGGGTAACACGGCGGCGATCTGCATTTACCCACGTTTTATTCCTGTCGCCCGTAAGGCGCTGCGTGAGCAGGGCACTCCTGAAATCCGTATCGCGACGGTGACCAACTTCCCGCACGGCAATGATGATATTGAGATTGCCCTGGCGGAGACCCGCGCTGCGATTGCCTACGGTGCAGATGAAGTCGACGTGGTTTTCCCGTATCGCGCGCTGATTGCCGGTAACGAAACCGTCGGTTTTGAGCTGGTAAAAGCCTGTAAAGAGGCCTGCGCGGCGGCGGGCGTGCTGTTAAAAGTGATTATCGAAACCGGTGAGCTGAAAGACCCGGCGCTGATCCGTAAAGCGTCATCGATTGCGATCGATGCCGGTGCTGATTTTATTAAAACCTCAACCGGTAAAGTGCCGGTGAACGCCACGCCGGAAGTGGCGGAAATTATGATGCGGGTGATTGCCGAGAAGGGCGTGCAGCAGCAGGTTGGCTTTAAGCCAGCGGGCGGCGTGCGCACTGCCGATGATGCGGCGCTGTATCTGAAGCTGGCCGATGACATTCTCGGCAGCGGCTGGGCTGACGCGCGTCACTTCCGCTTTGGTGCATCGAGCCTGCTGGCCAGTCTGCTGAATGCGGCGGGTTTTGCCGGGGCGAGCAGCGATAGCAAATATTAATAGTGTATTCGCTTTGATGGGGCGGGTTTTGCTGGCGTAGCGGATACGGCAGGTCGTGGCTGGAGCGTTAAGGCTTTTGGGACGAAAGGTTGGTTTAGTCGATTTAGTCGCTTTAGTCGCTTTGGTTGTCGTGGGTGTTTCGGGCCTCTGCGGTGGCTTGATGGCGGTCCTCGCGCCGCGCTTTGCGCGGTGCCTTCGGCTCCGGCATCCGGCCTTACGGATCGGCAATGAGCGGACGTCCTGCCCGCGCATTGCCTGACGTCAGCGTCCCTGCTGCCGTCTCCGGGCCAGCTGCCTTCGCCTCTGCGCTGCGGATTGCCATCAAGCCACCGCAGAGGCCCTTTACTCTCAGGCATTCCAATTGCTGTTTTCAACGGCTAAACCAGTGGAACAAAGCGGGCTGGCGGTGTCGGTGGTCGGGTTAATCTGATGTGCATAGCAATTGAGCGCAATAGATGCCGGATGCAGCAGACATAGTATTCAAACAAGCATCAGCTCTGGCGTTTCGCAGACGACACTGACGGAACAAAGCAGGCTGGAGGTGTTGGTGCTCGGGTTAATCCGATGTGCATAGCAATTGAACGCAATAGATGCCGGATGCAGCAGACATAGTATTCAAACAAGCAGCAGGTCTGGTGTTTCACAAAAACGACACTAACGGAACAACGCGGGCTGGCTGTGTCAATCTGGTGGCCACAGCATTGAACGCAATAGACGCTGGATGCAGCAGACACAGCATATAAACAAACATCAGACCCGGTGTTTTCGCAAAGACGACACTAACGAAACTAAGCGGGCTGGCGGTGTCTGTGGGCAATCCGCAGCGCTGAACGGAGAGAGGAAGCCAGGATGCGCCCGCAGGACGCGGGCGCAAGGCTCGGTCGGCACAAGGATGTGCCGTCTGAGCCGGTCCGGCAGGCTGACGAGCGGAGTGAAGGCACCGCAAAGCGGCGCGAGGACCCGCCCTGGACACAGACGCCGCCAGCCAGCGCAGATCGCTATTCCGGCAGGCAACGGCATCGGCATCGATCGTCATACCGGCCACACTAAACTTATTGGGGGTTACCGTGTTTCTGCCACAGGAAATTATTCGAAAAAAACGTGACGGACAGGCGCTGAGTGAAGAAGAAATCCGCTTCTTCATCAACGGCGTACGCGACAATACGGTCTCTGAAGGACAAATTGCCGCGCTGGCAATGACCATCTATTTCCACGACATGTCGCTGCCGGAACGCGTGGCGCTGACCATGGCCATGCGCGACTCCGGATCGGTACTGAACTGGCAGTCGCTGAACCTCAACGGCCCGATCGTCGACAAACACTCCACCGGCGGTGTCGGTGACGTGACCTCACTGATGCTCGGACCGATGGTCGCCGCGTGCGGCGGCTATGTGCCGATGATCTCCGGTCGCGGCCTCGGCCACACCGGCGGCACGCTGGACAAGCTGGAAGCGATCCCCGGATTTGATATCTTCCCGCAGGACGATCGTTTCCGGCAGATCATCAAAGAGGTTGGCGTGGCGATCATCGGCCAGACCAACTCGCTGGCCCCGGCGGATAAGCGCTTCTACGCCACCCGTGATATCACCGCGACGGTGGATTCGATCCCGCTGATCACCGCCTCGATCCTGGCGAAAAAACTGGCCGAAGGGCTGGATGCACTGGTGATGGATGTAAAAGTGGGATCGGGTGCGTTTATGCCAACCTTCGAACAGTCCGAACTACTGGCGCAGTCGATCGTCGGCGTAGCAAACGGTGCGGGCTGTAAAACCACCGCGCTGCTGACCGATATGAATCAGGTACTGGCCTCGACCGCCGGTAACGCCCTGGAAGTCCGTGAAGCGGTGCAGTTCCTCACCGGAGAATACCGCAACCCACGCCTGCTGGAAGTCACCATGGCGCTGTGCGCCGAGATGCTGATTTCCGGTGGCCTTGCCGGGTCGGATGAAGAGGCACAATCCAAACTGCAGACCGTACTGGATAACGGCCGCGCCGCAGAAATCTTTGCCCGCATGGTGGCCGCACAGAAAGGCCCGACCGATTTTATCGAGCGTATGGACAGCTATTTGCCTGCGCCGATGCTGAGCAAAGCGGTTTACGCCGATCGAACCGGTATTGTCAGCGCCATGGATACTCGTGCGCTGGGCATGGCGGTCGTATCGATGGGCGGTGGTCGCCGCCGCGCCAGCGACAGTATTGACTACAGCGTTGGACTGAGCGGCGTCGCGGCCCTTGGCACGGTAGTGGACGGCCAGCAGCCGCTGGCGGTGATCCACGCTTCCAGCGAAGAGAGCTGGCAGGAAGCCGCTGCCGCAGTCAAAGCGGCGGTCACGCTGTCTGAGACGCAGCCCGAGAAAACACCGGTTATCTATCGCAGAATCTCGCAATAAGCGGTATTCTGTTCTGATCGCATTTTTTTAACGCTCATCGCGACAATCGCGCAGGAGATCAGGATGAAACGTGCATTTATTATGGTGCTTGATTCCTTTGGAATAGGCTCCAGTAAAGACGCCGACAAATTCGGTGATAAAGGCTCGGATACCCTCGGACACATTGCCGAGGCGTGCTTCAAGGGTGAAGCCGATAAAGGGCGTAAAGGTCCGCTAAACCTGCCTAATCTGACCAAACTGGGTCTGGGCAAAGCCGCAGAGGCCTCCACGGGTAAATTCCCGCTGGGACTGGATAAAGACGCGGAAATCATCGGCGCTTACGGCTATGCCAGCGAGCTTTCCTCCGGGAAAGATACGCCGTCCGGCCACTGGGAAATCGCCGGCGTGCCGGTGCTGTTTGACTGGGGCTACTTCAGCGATCTGGAAAACAGCTTCCCGCAGGATCTGCTGGATCTGCTGGTGGAAAAAGCCAACCTGCCGGGTTATCTCGGTAACTGCCACTCGTCCGGAACGGTGATCCTCGACAAGCTGGGCGAAGAGCATATGAAAACCGGTAAGCCGATTTTCTACACCTCTGCCGACTCGGTGTTCCAGATTGCCTGCCACGAAGAGACATTTGGCCTCGATCGTCTTTACGAGCTGTGTGAAATCGCCCGCGAAGTGCTGACCGAAGGCGGCTACAACATTGGCCGCGTGATCGCGCGTCCGTTTGTAGGCGATAAGGCCGGGCACTTTGAGCGTACCGGCAACCGTCACGATCTGGCGGTAGAGCCACCTGCACCAACCATCCTGAAGAAACTGGTGGATGAGCAGGGAGGAGAAGTGATTTCGGTGGGTAAAATTGCCGATATCTATGCGCACGTTGGTATCACTAAAAAAGTGAAAGCCACCGGTCTGGACGCGCTGTTTGACGCCACCGTGACGGAAATGACCACTGCGCCGGATAACAGTATCGTGTTCACCAACTTCGTCGACTTTGACTCCACCTGGGGTCACCGTCGCGACGTTCCCGGCTACGCGGGCGGGCTGGAACTGTTTGACCGCCGTCTGCCGGAGCTGATGGCGCTGGTGAAAGAGGGCGATATTTTGATCCTCACCGCTGACCACGGCTGCGATCCGACCTGGGCTGGCACCGAACACACCCGCGAACATATCCCTGTACTGATCTATGGTCCTGGCGTGAAGCCGGGCTATCTGGGCTATAGCGATACTTTTGCCGACATTGGTCAGACGGTTGCCAGCTATTTTGGCTTGTCGCCGATGGAATACGGTAAAAACCTGCTGAAGTAATGCTGTCGCTCCAACGGGCGGCAACACGTAATACTACTCATAACCGGCCAGGCATCAGCCTGGCCTGATAAATAAGGATTAAAACATGGCTACGCCTCATATTAACGCTGAGATGGGTGATTTCGCTGACGTGGTTCTGATGCCGGGCGACCCGCTTCGTGCGAAACATATCGCGGAAACCTTCCTGCAGGACGCGGTAGAGGTGAACAACGTGCGCGGCATGCTGGGCTACACCGGTACTTACAAAGGCCGCAAAATCTCTGTAATGGGCCACGGCATGGGTATTCCGTCCTGCTCAATCTATGCGAAAGAGCTGATCACGGAATTCGGCGTGAAGAAAATCATTCGCGTAGGTTCATGCGGTGCGGTACGCGCCGACGTTAAACTGCGCGATGTGGTGATTGGTATGGGCGCTTCCACCGATTCCAAAGTGAACCGTATGCGCTTCAAAGACCACGATTTTTCAGCAATTGCTGACTTCGATATGGTGCGTAACGCCGTGGATGCAGCGAAGGCGCTGGGCGTAGATGCCCGCGTGGGGAATATCTTCTCCGCCGACCTGTTCTACACACCGGACCCTCAGATGTTTGACGTGATGGAGAAATACGGCATCCTGGGCGTGGAAATGGAAGCGGCCGGTATCTACGGCGTTGCCGCCGAGTTCGGCGCAAAAGCGCTGGCGATTTGTACCGTGTCCGATCATATCCGCACTCACGAGCAGACGACTGCTGCCGAGCGCCAGACGACCTTCAGCGATATGGTTGTGATCGCGCTGGAGTCGGTTCTGCTGGGTGATAAAGAGTAATTCCCCGCTGAGGCTGGCATTCGCCAGCCTCGCTGTTTCCCATTTTCTTGCGCGTTTTTAGCCGCAGTTATGTGCAATCTTCAACTGGTTGACATCGAAAACGCTGTCATCAGCCGCGGAGAATACCGCCAGACCGGTCACTTTTTTCTGCGGTTTAAGTTTACCTTTGGTCAGCGCCTCCTGAACCCGGGCAACCGGAAATTCTTTGCCCTCGTGGGAATAGCCGCGCAGGCAGATACTGTTCAGATCGACCGAATTTGACGTCAGGTTTTCCAACGTAACTTCGAAGGTTTTTCCGTAGTTGTTAAGATCGCCTTCAGACCTTGAGGTCTGTTCTTTCTCGGTCGCGTAGACGGTGAGACCTTTTGGAACGCTGTCAGCAAAGGCTGCGCTGGAAAAATACAAGCCTGCTGTGGCGATCAGAATGGCGATCAGAGAGTTCCGTTGCATATGTTTCTCCTTTAGTTTACTGGGTGCACAAAGGCGGCGCTTATGCGCCTTACCGGTAAACAACATGCTGTGGAACGGAGAATCTGTACAGGACATGAAGAGCTATTCCAAAGGAATAGCTCTATTTGTTGGTAGGGACTTTTGGTGAGTCTTTTACGTCATCGGCGGCGGGAGAATCGCTCTCGGTTTCGCTTTCACTCTCGTCGTCGCTGTCTTCACGGAGGGGATTATTCGCGGTCAGCAGGAACGGCGACTGCTGCCAGCGGGTGCGGCGATCGCGCAGCAGGGTGCGGCTGAGAATAATGCCGATAGCCAGCGCCAGCAGCATCATCAGCCGCAGGATGTTGGTCGTGTTATCCACCTGCTTGGCTTCGGTGACCAGTACGTGGGTATCCAGAGTAACGCGCAGAAAGCCGCGTGGGCCATCTTTACTGGTCAGCGGTTGGACAATCTGATGATTGAAGTAACTACCGGCACGCTGGCCGTCCAGCGCCAGGCGGTCGCGTACATTGATGGTTTCGCCGCTGCGGGCGATCAGGCTGCCGTCATCATCGTAGACCGCCGCGTCGAGAATACGGCTTTCATGGGTCAGCTGGTCGAGCGTGTCGACGATTTTCTGGTGATTATCGTCAGCATTTTCCATCAGCGGCGTCAGGGTCCACGCCACCTGGCGGGTCAGCGTCTGGGCCAGTTCTTCAACCTGCCCCGAGCGGGCCATCTGGCGGCCAAGACTGAACCAGGATGCGCCCTGCATCAGTACCACCAGCAGCGCCAGGCAGATCAGCACAATCACCGTTCGGTGCAGGCGGAATTTAAGTTTGGCTTTTGCCATCGTGACCCTTCAAAAAATAGACAGACAGACCTGCTTTATGTTGCCAGAAGGCGGGCTAACAGGGTAGCCTCTTGCCAGCTTTATCGTCGTTCTGTCGAAGTTATTAAGTCCCTACAGGAGCTGTAATGCCAAATAGTCTGACCTGGTGCGACCTGCCTTCCGATGTCTCTCTCTGGCCGGGGTTACCTCTTTCTCTCAGCGGTGATGAAGTGATGCCGCTGGACTACCGCGCGGGCCAAACCGGCTGGTTGCTGTATGGGCGTCAGCTCGACAAAGCCCGCCTGACGGATTATCAGCACCGTCTGGGGGCGGCGATGGTGATCGTCAGTGCCTGGGGCGTGGAAGATTATCAGGTGCTGCGCCTGGCGGGTTCCCTGACCCCGCGCGCCACCAAGCTTGCCCATGAACTGGGTCTGGACGTTGCGCCGCTGGGGCGCATTCCCCATCTGAAAACGCCAGGCCTGCTGGTGATGGATATGGATTCGACGGCGATTGAAATCGAGTGCATCGATGAGATTGCCAAGCTGGCTGGCAGCGGCGAGCTGGTGGCCGAAGTCACCGAACGCGCGATGCGCGGCGAGCTGGACTTTGCCGCCAGCCTGCGCCAGCGCGTGGCCACGCTGAAAGATGCCGATGCCAATATCCTCAAGCAGGTGCGCGATGTGCTGCCGCTGATGCCGGGTCTGACTTCGCTGGTGCAGAAGCTACAGGCGTTGGGCTGGGAGGTGGCGATCGCTTCCGGCGGCTTTACTTATTATGCCGAGCACCTGCGCGACACCCTGCACCTGTCGGCCGTTGCCGCTAACGTGCTGGAAATCCGCGACGGTAAACTGACCGGTGAAGTGCTGGGCGATATCGTTGATGCGCAGTATAAAGCCGACACGCTGAAGCGTCTGGCCGAGCGGTTTAACATTGCGCCGGAACAAACGGTGGCGGTGGGCGACGGCGCGAACGATCTGCCGATGATTAAGGCCTCCGCGCTGGGTATTGCCTACCACGCGAAGCCAAAAGTTAATGAACAGGCCGCGGTGACCATTCGTCATGCGGATCTGATGGGCGTGTTCTGTATTCTCAGCGGCAGCCTGGTTCACGAAGAGCGTTAAGGGGAAGTTTTGGCTAAAGCGGTAAAACGCGCCTTTGTCTGTAATGAATGTGGCGCAGACTATCCGCGCTGGCAGGGGCAATGCAGCGCCTGCCATGCCTGGAACACCATCACCGAGGTGCGGCTGGCCGCGTCTCCTGCTGCTGCGCGCAACGAGCGCCTGTCAGGCTACGCCGGCAGTGCCGGGACCAGCCGCGTGCAGAAGCTGTCGGAAATCAGCCTTGAGGCGCTGCCGCGCTTTACCACCGGGTTTAAAGAGTTTGACCGCGTGCTGGGCGGCGGCGTGGTGCCGGGCAGTGCGATTCTGATCGGCGGTAATCCGGGGGCGGGCAAGAGTACGCTGCTGCTGCAAACCCTCTGTAAGCTGTCGGAGGGAATGAAAACCCTCTACGTTACCGGGGAAGAGTCATTGCAGCAGGTGGCGATGCGTGCGCATCGCCTGGGGCTGCCGACCGAAAATCTGAATATGCTGTCGGAAACCAGCATCGAGCAGATCTGCCTGATCGCCGAGCAGGAACAGCCGAAGCTGATGGTGATCGACTCCATTCAGGTGATGCATATGGCGGACATCCAGTCGTCGCCGGGCAGCGTAGCGCAGGTGCGCGAAACCGCCGCCTATCTGACGCGCTTCGCCAAAACCCGCGGCGTGGCCATCGTTATGGTCGGCCACGTCACCAAAGATGGATCGCTGGCCGGTCCCAAGGTGCTGGAGCACTGCATCGACTGTTCGGTGCTGCTGGACGGCGATGCCGACTCACGCTTCCGTACGCTACGCAGCCATAAAAACCGCTTCGGTGCGGTGAATGAGCTGGGCGTGTTTGCCATGACCGAGCAGGGCCTGCGTGAAGTCAGCAACCCGTCGGCGATTTTCCTCAGTCGCGGTGATGAAGTCACTTCGGGCAGCTCGGTAATGGTGCTGTGGGAAGGAACGCGGCCGCTGCTGGTAGAGATTCAGGCGCTGGTCGATCACTCGATGATGGGCAATCCACGCCGCGTGGCGGTGGGTCTGGAGCAGAACCGCCTGGCGATCCTGCTGGCGGTGCTGCATCGCCACGGTGGTCTGCAAATGGCCGACCAGGATGTCTTTGTTAACGTGGTGGGCGGCGTGAAGGTCACTGAAACCAGCGCCGACCTGGCGCTGATGTTGTCGATGGTCTCCAGCCTGCGCGATCGTCCACTGCCGCAGGATCTGGTGGTGTTCGGTGAAGTTGGCCTGGCCGGGGAGATCCGTCCGGTGCCGAGCGGCCAGGAGCGAATTTCTGAAGCGGCAAAGCATGGTTTCCGCCGAGCTATCGTTCCCGCTGCCAACGTACCGAAGAAAATGCCGGAAAATATGAAGGTTTACGGAGTGAAGAAGCTGGCGGATGCGCTGGCGATTCTTGACGACCTATAATGAGACAGGACGGGCCGAACTGGCCCGCCGATCGCGCAGGAGGCATGTTGTGTCGTCGTTTGATTATCTGAAAACCGCCATTCGCCAGCAGGGCTGCACGCTGCAGCAGGTTGCTGACGCCAGCGGCATGACCAAGGGCTACCTGAGCCAGCTGCTGAATGCCAAAATTAAAAGCCCCAGCGCGCAAAAGCTGGAGGCGCTGCACCGCTTCCTTGGTCTGGAGTTTCCGCGCCGTGAAAAAACCATCGGCGTGGTGTTCGGCAAGTTTTATCCCCTGCATACCGGCCATATTTATCTGATCCAACGCGCCTGTAGCCAGGTGGACGAGCTGCATATCATCATGGGCTACGACGAACCGCGCGACAAAAAGCTGTTTGAAGACAGTGCGATGTCGCAGCAGCCTACCGTCAGCGACCGCCTGCGCTGGCTGTTGCAGACCTTTAAGTACCAGAAAAATATCCGCATCCACTCGTTTAACGAAGAGGGGATGGAGCCTTATCCCCACGGCTGGGACGTGTGGAGTGAAGGCGTTCGTGCGTTTATGGACGATCGTGGTATCGTGCCCGACCGCATCTATACCAGCGAAGAGGGAGATGCGCCGCAGTTTAAAACGCATCTGGGCGTGGACACGGTGGTTATCGACCCGCAGCGATCGTTTATGAGCATCAGCGGCGGGCAGATCCGCCAGGACCCGTTCCGCTACTGGGAATACATTCCCACCGAAGTGAAGCCGTTCTTCGTGCGCACCGTGGCGATCCTCGGCGGCGAGTCCAGCGGGAAATCGACGCTGGTCAACAAGCTGGCGAACATCTTCAACACGACCAGCGCATGGGAGTTTGGCCGCGATTATGTCTTCTCGCACCTTGGCGGCGATGAGATGGCGCTACAGTATTCCGACTACGATAAAATTGCGCTGGGGCAGGCTCAGTACATTGATTTCGCGGTGAAATACGCCAATAAAGTGGCTTTTATCGACACCGATTTTGTCACTACTCAGGCCTTCTGTAAGAAGTATGAAGGGCGTGAACATCCCTTTGTACAGGCGCTGATCGATGAGTACCGCTTCGATCTGGTGATTCTGGTGGAGAACAATGTACCGTGGGTGGCCGACGGCCTGCGCAGCCTGGGCAGTTCGGTCGATCGCAAAGAGTTCCAGGAACTGCTGGTATCGATGCTGAATGAGAACGGCATCAGCTTTGTTCACGTCGAGCAGGATAATTATGACGAACGCTTCCTGCGCTGTGTGGATCTGGTGAAGGAGATGCTGGGCGCGCAGTAAAGGCGGCAGGGGCTGTAAACGTTTCCTGCTGCAACCGGCGGCGGTGGAAGGGTGTCACTGCTGTCGTGAATTCTCTCCACCGCACTGTAACGGTGGAGAGAGACGGATTGCGCATCATGATGCACTTGTCACTGAGCCCGGCATCAAGCTATCGAGCGGTAATCGCTGCGATCCGATGTTGACCTCGCCGAGACTCAATACACAATCACCACTTTGCCACGCATATGGCCTTCCAGCACCAGCTGATGCGCTTCGGTCAGGGTTTCCACACTCAGGCCATGCAGCGTTTTACTGAGCGAGGTGGCAATTTCACCCTCATCCAGCAGCTTCGCGGTGGCATCCAGAATCTCGCCCTGGCGGGCAATATCGTCGGTGGTGAACATGCTGCGAGTGTACATAAACTCAAAATGCAGCGCTGCGCTTTTCAGCTTCAGCTGATCCATGCTGAGCGGTTTCTCATTTTCCACGATGGTACAAATCTGCCCCTGCGGCGCGACGATCTGGCTCATCGCTGACCAATGGCCGTCGGTGTCGTTCAGGCAGAAGATGTAATCGACATATTTGAGGCCGTGCTTCTCCAGCTCCGCCGCCATATCTTTGTAATCAATCACCAGATCGGCACCGCGATCTTTACACCACTGCGCGGAATCCGGGCGCGAAGCGGTGGCGATCACTTTAACTTTGCTGTGCAGTTTGGCAAACGGGATCGCCAGCGATCCTACACCACCTGCGCCACCGACGATCAGCAGCGTTTTACCTTCTGCTGCCTTGTCGATCTGCAGACGATCGAACAGGCCTTCCCACGCGGTCAGCGCGGTGAGCGGGATCGCCGCCGACTGCGCCCAGTCGAGGTTACGCGGCTTGTGGCCGGTAATACGTGCGTCAATCAGCTGTTGCGTGGCGTTGCTGCCGGGGCGGGTGATATCACCCGCGTAATAAACTTCATCACCGATGTTAAAACCGCTGATCTTGCTGCCAACGGCCAGTACCACGCCGCTGGCGTCCCAGCCGAGAATACGCGGCTGCTGCAGACCGTTCTTCTGCGCGCCTTTGTGAACTTTGGTATCGACCGGGTTAACCGATACGGCCTTCACTTCAACCAGCAGATCGAACTCTCCTGGGGTGGGCTGTGGCTGCTGAATTTCAATAAACTGCTGCGGGTTTTCCGGGTTAATGGCAATTGCTTTGATGGTCATACTGTTCTCCTTAGTGAGTTAACATCAGTGTAGAAGCTCGGCGTGATGGTGATAAGATGGACAATAACGCACTCAGTGTTCTTCTCAGGTGAACAATCATGTTCAGACAGCTTCAGGATATGGCGCTCTTTGCGCTGGTGGCCGAATGCGGCAGTTTTACCGCAGCAGCGAAACGTGCCGGATTGCCGAAATCCAGCGTCAGCCAGCGCATCAGCCAGCTCGAGCAGGCGCTGGGCCTGCGCCTGCTTAATCGCACCACCCGGCAGCTGAGTCTGACCTTCGCTGGCGAACGTTATCTGGTTCACTGTCAGGAGATGATGCAGGCCAGCGAGCGAGCGGGGCAGGCCATCGAACGCCTGCGGGAAAACCCCAGCGGCCGCCTGCGAATCACTTCCCCGGCCGGGATTGGCGCAACGCTGCTGGCGCGATTTAATGCGGCGTTTCAGCTGACCTATCCCGACGTTACGCTGGAGGTGCTGGTTTCCGACCAGATCCGCGATTTGGTTCAGGAAGGATTTGATATTGCGCTGCGTACCGGGCAGCCACAGGATTCATCGCTGATAGGTCGCCGGATTGGCTACTGTGAGCGCCTGCTGGTGGCCTCGCCCGAGTATCTTTCGCATCATGTGCCGCTGTGCGAGCCTGCCCAACTCTCCGAGCACCGCTGTATTGCCCATCATGCCTGGAGTGAATGGGGGCTGAAACGTGGAAATGACTATTATCGCTGGCTACTGCCGCCCACTCATATCACTGATAATCTGGTTTATGCCCGCGAGTGTACGATAAACCATGCCGGCATCACGCTGCTGCCGCGCTTTCTGACGGAAGAGGCAATAAATACAGGGATTCTGAAACAGGTATTACCTGAGTGGGAGGTGGAAGGGAATGAATTATGGCTGGTGTATCCGGGACGTAAACTGAATACGCCTGCGCTGGCTTCATTTATTGAATTCGCCATGCATTCTGAGGTATTCAAATCTTTCTACATCTAGTGAAGGCAGTGAATGTTCTGGATGGGGCATTGGCAACTAATTAAAAACAATTTTGCCAGTATGCGTCTACAGATAACCGCATTTGAAAAAAAGGGCGGCCATTATGGCCCGCCCTCTCGTTAACTTAGTTTTTAATAATTTTTCTGGTGAATCCTCTAACGGTTGGACCCGTAAAGCTAGGGGCTATTGTGCTGTTTTTACTCACGATATAGGTTAAGTTCTTGTTGAAAAAAAGATGTGCAGAAGTATAAGCATTAGACCAAATATTTCCCGGAGTTGTAAGTACAGCATTGCCATATACAACCAATGAAGATGGCAGGATCATACCCAATCTCCCTGCGGTTACGGATAAGTCACCAGTTACAGTGAACGGATCTTTCATGTTAACAGAACCATTTTCGGCACTGATGGTCAGATTATTGTGAGTGCCGCCGACGCCATTAAGACGTCCAAGGTACACGTTGCCATTTTTTGAGGTCAGCGAAGTGTCACGCATACGATTCGTGCTACTATTATAATTGATGTCTTTGTTAGCAGTTATCTGAACATTGGAATAAGCATAAGACTTATCAATGTCGACAGTATCTGCACTGATTTTGGCAACAGGGATAATATCGGAACCATAGTAAGCCCGTGGATCGAATTGTTTTATCGTTACGTTTTTATCAGCAGAAATTGTCAGGTTAGACATGGTATTTAAACGATCCAGGATAACATTTTTTGCGGTGATTGAGGCATTACCATTGTTAATGTCCGTATCAGAATTATTATATTCAAGAGTCGTTACAATTGCACCAATATTAACGTCGTTGTCAACTTTAATGTTGACATTTTTAGCGGTGAGAGTATTCAACTGTTTTGGTGACCACGGATACTCCCCTGCCGAAGAACTTGATAGAAGATTGTTCGCAGTAATGTTGACGTCACGGCCTACCACCATGTCTTTATTGAGAGTCATATCCCCCGATGCTTTTACGGTCAAATTACCCTCAAGATCAGAATCTCCCAGGGTGATATTTCCGGATGGGGAATTTGTTTCGGATGAACCCTTTATAGCAGTCAGGTTAGTATTACCTTCATCATTGACATTATTCAGAGTAATATTTTTAGCATTAACATTTAGATTGTTAGTGTTATTACTTTGTGGCTCGTATGAGTAAGTTTCATCAGTGACGTTGATGTATGGCATAATAATGTCATTTTTTGCATCTAACGTCATGTTTTTACCCGAGGTCAGGGCCCCATGAGGTTCGTCCCCGTTGTCCAGAGATTTAGAGATAATGTTATTACCAGAAACATTGAGGTCACCATCAACTTTAACACTTCCCATGACGTTGACGTCTTTGGTCGAGGTTATACTGCTATTGCCATGAGCGGTTACCTGTCCGCCAAGGTTAATATCACCGTTGGCAGAGAGGGAAACACCACCATCAAGAAGACTCTGGACGCCTTTTGCTTCAAGCACGCCGGTATTATTAATGACGCCGCGTGTTAAGGTATCCGTAGCCCAGGCAGTGAGCGTCACATCGCCCCTGTCAGAAATGATAATACCGCGGTTGTTAATTAATGCATTCAGGCTGCCTTTATTAACTTTAACGGACATCTTACCCATTTCCGGGAATAACAGAGTGATATCGCTTCCTGAGGCGAGGGCAGTACCACTGGTCTTGCTGTAAATCTTACCGTTATTCGTGACTTCACCGCTACCCACCAGGGCTACCTCTTTTGCGGCGGTAATATCCCCTTCGTTAACGATTTTGCCTTTTCCATCGCCTTTCAGGTTAATATTTCCGCTAAGAAAATCTTTGTTGCTGATATCCAGGGACGATGCAATCAGGCTGCCCACGTTGACTGATGAGCCTTTACTGATGAGTACCCCGTTAGGGTTGACAATAAACACCTTACCATTTGCATTCAGGGCACCAGCAATCACCGTTGGATCAATATTGTTGATTTTATTGAGGATGGCAGCGTTTGCGTTAGGCTGGTTGAAATTCAGGCTTTCATTTTTTCCGACGTTCATGTTGTTCCAGTTAACAATCATTTTGTCAGTATTTTGTTGAACCTTTACCTGGTTTCCATTTTTGATAATGGAGCCTAAACCGGAAACCACAATACCCGAACCTACAGCGCTTGCCCCACCAACAAACGATAGCGCGACGGCTAAAGCAAGCGGTCTGATTACTGCATTTCTGTTTTCCATAACATTCCCTTTGTGCTTATACAGAGTAAAGGCATTTTTGTCTAAAATTTTCTTTTAGAAATTAATGCCTATGGTTATCCAACCAGTGGATTTATGCATTTTAAAAAAAGGCGGCCATAATGGCCCGCCCTTTCGTTAACTTATTTTTTAATGATTGTTTGGTTTTTTCCAAAAACCCACGGTTTTGTATATTGATTATAGGCAGTAATTTTACTGTCCTTACTCAGGATATACGTTAAGTTTTCGTTGAAATTATGACTTGTAAAGAAAGTACTAGAGGTAATATCTCCCGGGGTTGTGAAGACAGTATTGCCATATACATTTAAATCATATGGCAGGGAGATGCCGGGTTTTCCTGCGGTTACGGATAAATCACCAGAAACAAGAAGCTGATCTTTAATGTCAACCTTATTCGCAGCATTAATAGTCAGCGTTTTGTGACTGGCTCCATCGCCATAGTTTCCTTTTCCAAGGTACACGCTGCCATTTTTTGATGTCAGCGAAGTGCCTTCCGTATTTGCACTGTTATTATAATGAATATCTTTGTTAGCTGTTATCTCAACCTTAGCAGAGGCAGAGGACGAATCAATGTTGACAGTATTTGCATTGATTTTGGCAACAGCGCCATTATCGCTGCTATTGAAGGAATATCCGAGTGGCCTGAATGTTCCTATCGATACGTTATCCTTAGCGGAAACTGTCAGGTTGGACATGGTACTTAAACTATCCAGAGTAACATTGTTTGCGGTGATCGAGGCATTACCATCTTTAGTGGAATAATAATCATCAGGGTCTGCTGTAATCCCGCCAAGCTTAATATCATTGTCAACCTGAACGTTGACATTTTTACCGGTGAGACTACTCAGTCTTTTTGGTAACCACGGATACGGCCCTTCCGAAAAATCTGATAACAGATTCTTCGCATTGATGTTGATGTCACCCCCCGCTACCAGGTTTTGATTGAGAGTCATATCCCCCAATGCTTTTACGGTCAAATTACCCTTGAGGTCAGAATCTCCCAGGGTGATTGAGCCATCGGTGGCAGTCAGGTTAGTATTTCCTTTAACATTGACACTATCAAGTTTAATGTTTTTCGCAGTGACATTCAAATTGTTAATATCATTACTTTGTGATTCGCCCCAGAATGAGTAATTACCGTCATTGACGCTGATGGTTGGCATAAAAATGTCATTTTTCGCCACTAACGTGATGCTTTTATTCGAATTAAGGGAGCCAAAAGCTTCGTTATCCCATTCGAATGGAGATTCAGAAGTGATGTTATTACCAGAAACAGTGAGGTCACCACCAACCTGAACTCGTCCTTTAACGATGACATCTTTGGCTGCAGTTATATTGCTATTTCCATATAGATTGCTATCACCATTGAGATAAACATTCTTATCCCCTTTGATATTAAGATCTTTATCAACGGATGAGTTTAAATCTAAAGAAATATCTTCTGTGTTTGACAGGTTTAACGAATTCACATTGGTGCGAACTGTATCAATACGGTTTTTCCCTGCGCTAAAATCATAATCCCCACTATTCAGTTCAAGCCTGTTTGCTGAGATTTTTCCCTTCGCGCTTTCTGATGCTTTACTAGCATACACATTCAGCGTGTCGGCTTGCGTATTTCCGGAAAGATCCATCTTAACTGCTTGATAGTTGACATCATTTCCTACAGTATTGGTGCCTTCACTCTGCTGGAAATTATTGCCACTTAAGATAATACTATCAGACACAATATCTGCGTTCTGTCTCAGGTCTGAACCACTGTGCAGTTGGGTAAAATTCTCCATGTTGATTTTTGCACCGGCGGCCTGATTAACCTGTTGTGCAGAAACCAGAAGACTTTCACCCTTCATCTGGCTGTTGATATTGACTGTTTTATCACTATTTAACGTCAGATTGCCGTAATCTTGTTGAGCATTATTGACGTTAATATCACCGTTGGTATTCTGAATTCTTAACGAATTTCCACTTTTAGCAACGGCTTCTATCAAGCCGGCGCTCACCACACCTTTTTCGTTACGGATCTGATTTTCAGTTTTTACCGAGGTATCAGCGATGTCAATATTTTTGCCTGGTGTGCGTGCATACACCTCAACATCACCGGAAAACGCTGACTGGTGGCCTGTTGCCGTAGTCAAGACGTTGTCGGCGGAGATCGCAGTGGTTCCTCTTTTAGAGTCGATACGGCCAACTTTAACATACCCATTTTCGCGGGTGCTGCTCAGTATGGTAGAGTCTGCGCTAAGTTCAGCCCCATCGCTTACGTTAATATTCTTACCGACAGCGTCGATTTTCCTGGCATACTGAGCGGTTACCCGTCCGCCAAGGTTAATATCGCCGTTGGTGGAGAGGGAAACGCCGCCATCAAGAATATACTGGAAACCTCTTGCTTCCAGTACGCCGGTATTATTAATGACGCCGCGCGTTAAGGTATCCGTAGCCCAGGCAGTGAGCGTCACATTGCCCCTGTCAGAAATGATAATGCCGCCGTTGTTAATTAACGCATTCAGGCTGCCTTTGTTAACTCTAACGGACATCTTACCCATTTGCGGGAATAACAGAGTGATATCGCTTCCTGAGGCGAGGGCGGTACCGTTGTACTTGCTGTAAATCTTACCGTTATTCGTGACTTCACCGCCACCCACCAGGGCTACCTCTTTTGCGGCGGTAATATCCCCTTCGTTAACAATTTTTCCTTTTCCATCGCCTTTCAGGTTAATATTTCCGCTAAGAAAATCTTTGTTGCTGATATCCAGGGACGATGCAATCAGGCTGCCCACGTTGACTGATGAGCCTTTACTGATGAGCACCCCGCTAGGGTTGACAATAAACACCTTACCATTTGCATTCAAGGCACCAGCAATCACCGTTGGATCAATATTATTGATTTTATTGAGGACGGCAGCGTTTGCGTTAGGCTGGTTGAAATTCAGACTTTCATTTTTTCCGACGTTCATGTTGTTCCAGTTAACAATCATTTTGTCAGTATTTTGCTGAACCTTTACCTGGTTTCCATTTTTGATAATGGAGCCTGAACCGGAAACCACAATACCCGAACCTACAGCGCTTGCCCCACCAACAAACGATAGCGCGACGGCTAAAGCAAGCGGTCTGATTACTGCATTTTTGTTTTCCATAACATTCCCTTTGTGCATATTTATAGTAAAGGCATTTTTTGTCTAAAATTTTCTTTTAGAAATTAATGCCTGTGGTTATCCAACCAGTGGATTTATTTTGTGGGCCGAGAAGTTCATCTTTCCCCTGCCGCCATGCATAGCTGGCATTAATAAAGAACCGGCTATTCAATTGATAATTCAACCCCACGCCATAACCCTTAAGCACTATTTTTTGCGTTGAGGGTGCGAATTTTTGAATTTTGCCTTTGCCATAATCGTAGAAGAGATTCAGGCTGGCATTCTCGAACCAGGGCAGTGCCAGATTCAGCGCGGGGGAGGCGACCCAGCCGCTGTCCACGCTGGCAGCAGAGTTGCTGTATGCCCGAACGGCGTAGGGCCCGCCCAGCGACATTTGTTCAGCCCCATCCAGGTTTTTACTGGTTTGCTGCCCCGAAAAATTCAGGGTGAAGCTAATGCGGGGGTAAAGCGCCTGCATAAAAGTGGCATTTTCAGTCAGCTTAACGAAACGGCCCCGGGTATGATTGCCGTTCCAGTCATCCAGATTGGTCAATCTCCCAATGGATGGGGATAACTGATACTGCAAAATATTCGGTCTGTTCCAAAGCTCACCCTGATTGTCACCGGAAAGCTGTAACGACAATATCGGTGCGTGGCGAATGTTTTTCATCCCCCAGAACTTATCCTGCATGCGCTTGTAGTCAAACGTAGCGCCAAGATTGATCGTCCTTCTCTCACGGCGTAACAGAGTCCAGCTACTATAGAGTGAGGCGACGTCGGCAAAGCCATCCCCCAGTCCGTGTAAAACCGGCCCGCCTAGCCGATAACTCACGCGGGATACGGCGGCACCTAAACGCCATCCCTTAACGCTAACCGGTGCATCATAGGACAAACGGCCTATCAGCGTATTACCGTGCTTACTGTCGTTGTTTGTCTGCAGAAAGTCCGGTGCGGCATAGGCCAGAGCCTGGAGCCTGTCCCCTATTCCTAACGGACTGTTGACGTTCAGCTGCACTCCCAGACGACTGCGTCCGCTGGAAAGTGATCCCATATTGTCAAACAGCACCGTACCGTTGAAACGCGGCGCGGCAGTGAGGTCAAGGGCCAATATGCTGCCGCCAGCTTCGTTACCCGCACTAAGAAAAGATGAAAGATTATCCACGCCGGGCAGATCGGAAATACGTGACATGGATGTTTCTAATGCTTTAATTTTATCTTTTAACTCATACATCTGTGCAACATAACGGTTAACCGTTTTATCATTAACCAGCGAGCTATTCTGATTAATTTTAATGGC
Source organism: Erwinia sp. S43 (assembly GCF_016624745.1). NCBI lineage: Bacteria > Pseudomonadati > Pseudomonadota > Gammaproteobacteria > Enterobacterales > Erwiniaceae > Erwinia > Erwinia sp. S43. Next base: position 26,089 of record NZ_JACVTX010000017.1, read on the forward strand.
TTCAATATGACCGTTCATGACGTTCATTGTCAGTATTCCATTCTGCATTTTTTGCTCTGGAATATAGGCGTAACTTAACCTTTCACCGTGTTTCTGAAGCAGGTTGGTAATATTAATAGCGAGATTTTTTAATGCGGGAAACGTCATATTTTTATTTTTGTAACGATCGACTAACTGTTGAACATCACTTTTAGCGTTTTCCGATACATCTTTAACGACCACTTCGGATATAAATACGGTTGGCCCCCCTTCATCTTCCTCAACCTGTTTTTCCGTCGGTGAAGAAAGTTTTTCCGTGTTTTTTGTAGGCAAAGGGGGTGGTGTTGTTAATACAGGGTTGTTTTGTAATAACTGACCACTAACAGAACCAACTTCGGCCGAAAATGTTTGAAAAGGATGAGAGAATAATGTTAACGCAAGCAATCCGGCTTTGCGTTTCATAAAAGGGGAAGAGGCAAAAAATCTTTCCTTCATAAAACTTTCCCTGTAAATACGTCAAAGCAAAAGATAGCTAAACATCCATTTTTAAAAAATGCACCTTGGATATGATACGTAGATTTTCGATAAATCAGGTGTGTTATTTAACAATCTTCTAGGATGAGAATGTTAAATCAAGTCAATTAGCAACACAATAGCTGTACTACTAATAATTTTGAAAAAATAAAAAAATAAGAAATATTACCAAAGAAATGTTCGATAAGTGTTTTTTCATTAAATTCAACGAGATGCCTCTCTGTGATGTTGGAAGTTAGAGTGGGGCGGTGTATTATTCTTTCTTTATAGTGAAAATTCGCTGAATTAAAGATGATTACATCGCATAATTAGCAGGACCCCCACCTCCAGCGATATGGGAGATTATTGAGATTATACTTATAATGCTTAAATAGACGTTAACTTTTACAAATAGAAAACGTGTAATAAATATTTTTACAGGATGATGTTCAAAAGAGGGGGAAGGATTTCCGGTACAGATAAAAAAAGCCACGGTCTAAGGCCGTGGCTTGAAGGCGTTGAAATGGCAGAGTCCTGGAGAATCCGCCGGTTTCGTTTTACTTAATCATACGCTTGTACTTGATACGCTTCGGCTCCAGCGCGTCGGCGCCCAGCGTGCGTTTCTTGTACTCTTCGTATTCGGTGAAGTTACCTTCGAAGAACTCGATCTTGCCTTCATCCTGGTAATCCAGAATGTGGGTCGCGATACGGTCCAGGAACCAGCGGTCGTGCGAGATAACCATCGCACAGCCCGGGAACTCCAGCAGGGCGTTTTCCAGCGCGCGCAGGGTTTCGATATCCAGGTCGTTGGTCGGTTCATCGAGCAGCAGCATGTTGCCGCCAACCTGCAGCAGCTTCGCCAGGTGCAGACGACCGCGCTCACCGCCGGACAGTTCGCCCACGCGTTTGCCCTGGTCGACGCCTTTAAAGTTAAAGCGACCCACGTAGGCACGGCTTGGCATCTCGGTGTTGCCGATACGCATAATATCCTGCCCGCCGGACACTTCTTCCCATACGGTCTTGGAGTTGTCCATGCTGTCGCGGAACTGATCGACCGAGGCCAGCTTAACGGTTTCACCCAGCACGATTTCGCCGGAATCAGGCTGTTCCTGACCGGACATCATGCGGAACAGCGTGGATTTACCCGCGCCGTTCGGGCCGATAATCCCGACAATCGCACCCTTCGGTACGGAGAAGCTCAGATCGTCAATCAGCAGGCGGTCGCCGTAGGATTTACGCAGGTTGCTGACTTCCAGCACTTTGTCACCCAGACGGGCTCCAGGTGGAATAAACAGCTCGTTGGTTTCGTTACGTTTCTGGTATTCGGTGTTGTTCAGCTCTTCGAAGCGAGCCAGACGTGCCTTACCTTTCGACTGCTGGCCTTTGGCGCCTTTGCGCACCCACTCCAGCTCTTTCTCAATCGATTTACGGCGTGCGGCTTCGCTTGAGGCTTCCTGCGCCAGACGCGCGTCTTTCTGTTCCAGCCATGAGGAGTAGTTGCCTTCCCATGGGATACCCTCGCCACGGTCCAGCTCCAGAATCCAACCCGCTACGTTATCCAGGAAGTAACGGTCGTGGGTAATCGCCACGACGGTGCCTTCGAAGTCGTGCAGGAAGCGTTCCAGCCAGGCCACGGACTCGGCGTCCAGGTGGTTCGTTGGTTCGTCCAGCAGCAGCATGTCTGGTTTTTCCAGCAGCAGGCGGCACAGCGCCACGCGGCGGCGTTCACCACCGGACAGGTTGGCGATTTTGGCATCCCAGTCCGGCAGGCGCAGCGCATCGGCAGCACGTTCCAGCTGGGTGTTGAGGTTGTGGCCGTCGTGCGCCTGGATAATCTCTTCAAACTTGCCCTGCTGTGCGGCCAGTTTGTCGAAGTCTGCATCCGGCTCTGCGTACTTCGCGTATACCTCGTCCAGACCTTTCAGTGCACCAACCACTTCGGCAACGGCCTCTTCCACCGATTCGCGCACGGTGTGTTCCAGGTTCAGCTGTGGTTCCTGCGGCAGGTAGCCGATCTTAATCCCCGGCTGTGGACGCGCTTCGCCTTCGATGTCTTTATCGATACCGGCCATAATGCGCAGCAGGGTAGATTTACCCGCACCGTTCAGGCCGAGCACGCCGATTTTGGCACCCGGGAAGAAGCTGAGTGAGATGTTCTTTAGAATATGACGCTTCGGCGGCACGACTTTGCCGACGCGATGCATGCTATAGACGAATTGAGCCACGTAGATTGAGCCTCTTATGGTCTGAGTTATTAGCAGGGCGCACTGTTGCCCCTTCAAACCACGGAGTTTAGCTGTTTTCCCCACTTAATCACAGCCACCTTGCAGCGGATTATCCCGATATCACCCCAACAAGCGGATATCTGTTTGATTTCTCACCATGTAACGTTATGCTAATTTTTTTGCCTTATAAATTATGGAGATATCGATGAGAGTCCTGATCGCGGCGCAAGAAAATGCCTGGGGCGGTATGATCCAGCAGCTACGAGAGACGCTGCCCGACGTTGAATTTGTCGCTTCCGCAGAGCAGGCCGGGAAGAGCCTGGCCGGGTTTGATGCGCTGATCCCGACCATGACCCAGGTCAGCGAGCCGCTGCTGCAAACGGCCGATCGGCTGAAGCTGATCCAGCAGTCGGGTGCCGGACTGGAGCGGGTGGATATCGCCGCCGCCCGCGCTCGCGGCATCGCGGTCGCCAACGTGCCGACCGATATCTCCGGCAATGCGGATTCGGTTGCCGAGCTGGCAATCTGGATGATGCTGGGCCTGGCGCGTAAAGCCAGCGAAGTGCCGCAGATGCTGGCGGATCGTCGGCTTGGGCAGCCCATAGGCCTGGGGCTGAAGGGAAAAACCGTGGGCCTGGTGGGCCTCGGCGGCATCGGTAAGGCGCTGGCGCAGAGGCTGGCGGCGTTTGAGATGCGGACGATCGGCGTAAAGCGCAGCGTAGACGCAGAATTTGCCCGCCGCCATCGGCTGGACTGGCTGGGCACTATGGAACAGCTCCCGCAGCTGCTGGCCGAGTCTGATTTTGTGGTGCTGAGCCTGCCGGATAACCCGGAAACCCACCATATTATCGATGAACCTGCGCTGGCGAAGATGAAGCCCGGCAGCTTCCTGATTAACGTGGGGCGCGGTGGATTGATTGAGAAGGGCGCACTGCTGGCGGCGCTGGATAGCGGGCAGCTGGCTGGTGCAGGGCTGGACGTATTCTGGCAGGAGCCGCCCGATCCGCAGGATGTGCTGTTCCGCCACAACGTAATCGCTACGCCGCATATCGGTGGCGTGACCGATATTTCAATCAGCGGGATCGTGGCCGGGGTGTGCGAGAATTTGCGCCGTCTGCGAGACGGCGAGGCGATCCTTAACGATCAATCTTAACGCCTGAGGGGCTGGCGGTCGCCGTGCCGTAAAGCCGGGGCGACCTTCAGTTGCGGATAAGCCTCCCTGGAAATCAGGCTTTTTAGCGTGCAGGGAGTAAATGGCTGCCGGGAGGGATGCCCGCTTTACGGGCAGATCACCGGAATTCCCAGGTCCTGCGGCGGAGCGGCATCGCTAATCAGACCGTCGAAGGCGCTGAGATCGGCGATGCGCGCCGGAAGCACCTTGCCGAATTTGCTGCTGTCAGCCACCAGCAGCCGCTGGCGTGCACGCTGAAGCGCCAGCAGCTTTACCGGCAGCTCGTTCAGGTTATAGCAGCTGGCACCCTGTTTGATATCTACGCCCGCTGCGGAAATAAACGCCTTATCCGGGCAGAGGTTATCCATCACCGACAGCTGACCCAGTGGGGTAAACATGGCGTTGTCCGGGTGGAATTCACCGCCGCAGAGGATAACCCGGCAGGCCGGTTTTTCCTTCAGGGCGAGGAAAGTATTCACCGCACAACAGACGGCGGTAAACGGCATATCGTCGTCAATCGCGTCAATAATCCACGGAATAGTGGTGCCGCAGTCAAAGTAAATTGTCTCATTGGGATTAATCAGCGCCGCCGCGCGCAGACCCAGTAGCCGTTTTTGTTCAACGTGCTGGCTCATCTGGTCGGAGACAAAATAGTGACTCTGATTGCGGATGGGATCGGCAACGATATAGCCGCCGAGCAGCACCACCGCACCGGGACCTTCATTCAGATCGCGGCGGATGGTCATCTCAGAGACGCCCAACAGCCGGGCGGCTTCTTTCAGATGGATTTTATCGGTGCGCTTCAGCGCCTGGGCCAGCTTGTTTATGCGCTCGTCGCGCCGGGTTTCCATGATGGTTCTTCCAATGTGGCGAATGACGGTAAAGGTCAACATTAACCTGGCCATTTCAGACAATTTGGAGTGTACCTTCAATAGGATAGCGCCGCAAATTCCACGCAAACCTGCCGGAAAGCCAATCCTGGCCGCACACAGGCGCGGCCAGGGCGGGCATCAGATCGCTACCAGCCCGCGTACACCGTCCGCTTCCATATCCTCGCCGCGACCGCGCTGAATAATCTCCCCGCGCGACATCACCAGATAGCTGTCGGCCAGTTCAGCGGCGAAGTCGTAGAACTGCTCCACCAGCAGGATCGCCATATCACCGCGTTTCGCCAGCCCGGCTATCACCGCGCCGATCTCTTTGATCACCGAAGGCTGGATCCCTTCGGTGGGTTCATCAAGGATCAGCAGCTGTGGTTTACAGGCCAGCGCTCGCCCGATTGCCAGCTGCTGCTGCTGGCCGCCGGAAAGATCGCCGCCGCGCCGCTGCCGCATTTCCAGCAGCACCGGGAACAGCTGCCAGATCTCCTCCGGCACTTTGGCGGCCTGCGCGCCGGAAAAACGCGCCAGCCCCATCAGCAGGTTCTCTTCCACGGTCAGGCGGGGGAAGATCTCACGGCCCTGCGGCACGTAGGCGATCCCGGCCTGCACCCGCTGGTGTGGCTTACGATTGTTAATCGCTTTATCCTGCCAGCTGATGGTGCCGGATTTGGCGGGGATCAGTCCCATCAGGCATTTCAGCAGGGTGGTTTTCCCCACTCCGTTGCGGCCCAGCAGGCAGGTGACCTCGCCGGGGCGGGCTTCAAACGACAGTCCGCGCAAAATATGGCTGCCGCCGTAGTACTGATTCAGTTCCGATACCTTTAACATGTCAGCGCCCCAGATAGACTTCAATAACCTGCTCGTTGGCCTGCACCTGACGCAGCGATCCTTCCGCCAGTACCTGGCCCTGATGCAGTACCGTCACGTGGTCGGCAATGGTTTCTACAAAGCCCATGTCGTGTTCCACCACCATCAGCGAATGTTTTCCGGCGAGGCTGCGGAACAGCTCGGCGGTGTACTCCGTTTCCGCATCGGTCATTCCCGCCGCGGGTTCGTCCAGCAGCAGCAGATGTGGCTCCTGCACCAGCAGCATGCCGATCTCAAGGAACTGTTTCTGACCGTGGGACAGCAGCCCGGCGGTGCGCTGCCGACTGCCGCCGAGGCGTAGCAGCTTAAGGACGTCATCGATCCGATCCTGCTGCTCGCCGTTCAGCTTTGCCCGCAGGCAGGCCCAGACGGATTTATCGGTTTTCAGCGCGATTTCCAGATTTTCAAACACCGTCAGCGCCTCAAATACCGTCGGCTTCTGAAACTTGCGGCCAATGCCGACGCGGGCGATTTCCGGCGGCGATAGCGTGGTGAGGTCGGTATCCTGGTCATAAACTACCCGGCCATTATCCGGCCGGGTTTTGCCGGTGATCACGTCCATCAGCGTGGTTTTTCCTGCGCCGTTGGGGCCGATGATGCAGCGCAGCTCGCCCACGCCAATCTGCAATGACAGGTCGGTCAGCGCCCGGAAGCCGTCAAAGGAAACGTTGATCTTATCCAACTGGAGGACCGGATCGGTTTGCGCACGGTGGCGATCGGACGGATGGGGCTGGGTAAACAGTTGTTCAGTCATGTTTCCTCCTGCGCAGCAGGCCAATCACGCCACGCGGCAGGAACAGCGTAACGAGGATAAACATCAGGCCGAGGAAAAACAGCCAGAATTCCGGGAAGGCGACGGTAAACCAGCTTTTCGCACCGTTGACGATGGCCGCACCCAGCATCGGGCCAATCAGCGTTCCGCGACCGCCCAGGGCGACCCAGATGGCGGCCTCAATCGAGTTGGTCGGCGACATTTCGCCAGGGTTGATAATGCCGACCTGTGGCACATACAGCGCACCGGCCAGCCCGCACAGCACCGCCGACAGCGTCCAGACGAACAGCTTGAAGCCGCGCGGATCGTAGCCGCAGAACATCAGTCGGTTTTCCGCATCGCGCACTGCGGTCAGCACGCGGCCAAACTTGCTGCGGGCCAGCGCAAAGCCAATGCCGAGGCTGATGACCAGCAGCAGCACTGTGGCGACAAACAGCCCGATGCGCGTGCCAGTGGTGGTAATCGGGAAGCCGAGCAGGGTGGTAAAACCGGTGAAGCCGTTATTACCGCCGAAGCCGGTTTCATTGCGGAAGAACAGCAGCATACCGGCATAGGTCAGCGCCTGGGTCATAATTGAAAAGTAGACCCCTTTGATCTTCGAGCGGAAGGCAAACCAGCCGAACACCAGCGCCAGTACGCCCGGCACCAGCACGATCAGGCACAGCGCCCAGGCGAAGTGCTGCGTTCCGGCCCAGAACCACGGCAGTTCGCTCCACGACAGGAACGACATAAAGGCGGGCAGGCCATCACCGGCGGCCTGGCGCATCAGGTACATACCCATGGCATAGCCGCCCAACGCGAAGAACAGGCCGTGGCCGAGCGAGAGCAGCCCGGCGTAGCCCCACACCAGATCCAGAGCCACGGCGACAATGGCGTAGCAGAGGATTTTGCCGACCAGCGTCAGCGTATAGGTTGACAGCGCCAGCGGGTTATCCTGCGGCAGCAGCGCGAGGAACGGCAGCACCAGCAGAGCCAGCAGCAGCACCGCCCCCAGCCCGAGGGTCAGACGCGGCGCTTTCTGCGCCACGGTTAGCGTCATGGGTTGCGTCATCAGTCAATCACCCTTCCTTTAAAGGCGAACAGCCCCTGCGGCCGCTTCTGGATAAACAGCACGATCAGCACGAGGATCAGGATTTTGCCAAGCACGGCCCCGATCTGCGGTTCCAGTACTTTATTGAGGATACCCAGGCCGAGCGCGGCCACCACGGTGCCGGCCAGCTGGCCAACGCCGCCGGTCACCACCACCAGGAAGGAGTCGATAATATAGCCCTGACCCAGCTCGGGCCCGACGTTGCCCAGCTGTGAAAGCGCCACGCCCCCCAGCCCGGCAATGCCGGAACCCAGGCCGAAGGCCAGCATATCCACGCGTCCGGTGGGCACGCCGCAGCAGTCGGCCATGGCGCGGTTCTGCGTTACCGCCCGTACGTTCATGCCCAGACGCGTTTTATTGAGCAGCAGCCAGGTCAGTATCAGCACGCCAGCCACGAACACCATTACCGCCAGGCGGTTGTACGGCAGAACGAGGTTCGGCAGCACCTGCATTCCACCCGAAAGCCAGGCAGGGTTAGCGACTTCCAGGTTCTGGGTGCCAAAGACGACGCGGACCAGCTGGATCAGCATCAGGCTTATGCCCCAGGTCGCCAGCAGCGTTTCCAGCGGGCGGCCATAAAGATGGCGAATGATGGTACGTTCGAGCACCATGCCGATGGCGGCGGTAATAAAGAAGGCTACCGGCAGCGCCAGCAGCGGATAAAATGCCAGCCACTCCGGGGCAAAACGCTGAAACAGGTTTTGCACCATCCAGGTGGCGTAGGCACCCAGCATCAGCATTTCGCCGTGGGCCATGTTAATCACCCCCAGCAGACCATAGGTGATAGCCAGACCGAGTGCCGCCAGCAGCAGCACGGAGCCCAGCGACAGGCCGGTAAATGCCTGGCCGAGCACATCACCCAGCATCAGGCGATGGTGGATCTGTTTGAGGCTATCGGCGGCGGCGGCGCGTACGGTGGCATCCGTTTCATTTTGTGATGACAGCAGGCGTTCCAGGCTGGCCTGGGTTTGCGGATCGCTGGTTTCGCCCAGCACTCTGACCGCCTGCAGGCGCACCTGCGGATCGCCGTCGGTCAGCTGTAGCCCGGCAACGGCCTGGGCTAATACCGCATGGACGCTGCTGTCCTGCTCTGCCGCCAGCCTCTGGCGCAGCAGCGGCAGCTGATCGGGCTGAGCATCATTTTGCAGCGCGCGTGCCGCCTTCAGCCGCGTCGCGGCCTGCGGGCTGACCAGCTGATGGGCGGCAAGCGTGGTGGCAATCATGGTGCGTAGCCGGTTATTCATAAACAGCTTTTTGGTGGTGCCCACCGGCGTAGCGCTGCCTTCCAGCGGCGTCAGCTGGTCTTTGAGCTGATTGAAGGGCTGTTTGTTCTCGTCGAGAACCACAGTTTCACCGTGCAGGGCCTGCAACAGCGGCAGGCGGGCAGGGTCCGGCGCGGCGGCCCACTGCTGGAGAATCTTCAGCTGATCGCTGCGGCTGGCGGCGGAAAAGTCCGCTGCCGGTCCGGCCACGGCAAGGCATGGCAGGCTGAACAGCAGTATTAGCAGCAATCGCATCATAGTGTGCTCTCTCGCTTTTCTCGGGTGCGATGAATTTCAGCGGGCCAGGCAGCGCCTGGCCCTTCGGAACGCGACTATCAGTTGGTGGTTTTTACCGGGTGATCAGGCTTTTTGTCGTTACCGGCGATGTACGGGCTCCACGGCTGTGCGCGAACCGGCTTATCGGTCTGCCACACCACGTTGAACTGGCCGTTATCTTCGATTTCGCCAATCATCACCGGTTTGTGCAGGTGATGGTTGGTTTTATCCATGGTCAGAGTGAAGCCGTCCGGCGCGGCAAAGGTCTGTCCGGCCATGGCGGCGCGGACTTTATCCACGTCGGTGGTGCCCGCTTTCTCTACCGCCTGCGCCCACATATGGATGCCGACATAGGTGGCTTCCATCGGGTCATTGGTCACGACGGTATCGGCGTTCGGCAGTTTGTGCGCTTTGGCATAGGCTTTGTAATCGGCAACGAACTTGGCGTTAGCCGGATTATCCACCGATTCGAAGTAGTTCCACGCGGCCAGGTTGCCGACCAACGGCTTGGTATCAATCCCGCGCAGCTCTTCTTCGCCTACCGAGAAGGCGACGACCGGTACATCGGTTGCTTTGATGCCCTGGTTAGCCAGCTCTTTGTAGAACGGTACGTTAGAGTCGCCGTTGATGGTGGAAACCACCGCCGTCTTGCCACCGGCAGAGAACTTTTTGATGTTGGATACGATAGTCTGGTAGTCGCTGTAGCCAAACGGCGTGTAGACCTCTTCGATATCGCTGTCCTTCACGCCTTTAGAGTGCAGGAAAGCGCGCAGGATCTTGTTGGTGGTGCGCGGATAAACGTAGTCTGTACCCAGCAGGAAGAAGCGTTTTGCCGAACCGCCATCTTCACTCATCAGATACTCAACCGCCGGAATCGCCTGCTGGTTTGGCGCGGCACCGGTGTAGAACACGTTTGGCGACATCTCTTCGCCTTCATACTGCACCGGATAGAACAGCAGACCGTTCAGCTCTTCAAACACCGGCAGAACGGACTTACGGGATACCGATGTCCAGCAGCCAAACACCACGGCGGCTTTATCCTGGGTCAGCAGCTGGCGGGCTTTTTCCGCAAACAGCGGCCAGTTAGAGGCGGGGTCGACCACCACCGGCTCCAGCTTTTTGCCCAGCACGCCGCCCTTGGCGTTGATCTCATCAATAGTCATCAGCGCCACATCCTTCAGCGGCGTTTCGGAAATCGCCATGGTGCCGGAGAGTGAGTGCATAATGCCGACTTTAATGGTGTCGGCCGCCTGAGCGTTCCAGGATAATCCCATGCCAATAACGGTGGCAGAAAGTGCAAAGGCCTTGAGCAATGAACGTCTTTTCATCAGTAATCCCCTGAAATTTTTTAAAAGATTATGTGGGTGAAACCGTGTGTAGCCTCGCCTGCTGGAGCATATGCAATGTGATTTTTCTGACCTCTGCCCTACTGACGGCAATGTGGTCGGTCAGAATTCGTTGGGCCTCCTCGCTTTGCTGGTGTAGTACTGCGTTTAAGATCTGCGCGTGTTCGTTGTAGGTGGCATCAACGCGATCCTCTCGGGTGAAGTCGAGGCGGCGGATGATGCGGATTTTTTCAGTTAACTCGCTGTGAATACGGGCCATTTCTTCGTTGCCTGCGGCAGAAACCAGCGCCATATGAAACGCTTCGTCATGCAGGGAAACGGCGATAAAGTCGGCCAGACGCGGTTCATCGATCCAGAAGCGCGTCAGCCGGTCGAGCAGCTCGCTGCACTGCCGGGCGGGCAGGCGGCAGAGCCGTTTCACCGCCTCGCACTCCAGCACCGTGCGCAGGTCGTACAGCTCTTCGAAGTACGCAAAATCAAACTGGCGAACCTGCCAGCCGAGGCGGTTCCACACTTCGACATAGCCTTCACGCTCCAGGCGAAACAGCGCCTGGCGCACCGGGGTGCGGCTGACCGCCATGCGCGTGGCGATTTCGCTTTCGCTGAAGCGGTCGCCCGGCATCAGACGAAAGTCGAAAATGTCATTTTTCAGCGCGTGGTAGACGCGATCGGCCAGCACCTCCGGCCGATCTTTGCTGCTTTTTTGCGACGATCCCTGCATGTTTACATCCTTATTCCAGCCACAGCAGCGCATCGCCCGGGCTGACCGGACGGCCTGACTGACAGCCAATGCGTTTTACCCGACCGGCCTGCGGTGCGTTAATCGCCAGTTCCATTTTCATCGCCTCTACCACGATCAGCGGCTGCCCGGCCTCCACGACGTCACCTTCCTGTACCAGGATCTTCCAGATGTTGCCGTTCATATCGGCATTGACCTGCAGGGCGCTGTCGTCCTCTTCCGGCGGCAGCAGATTCTCGCTGCTGCTGAGCGGCGCACCTTCCTCTTCCTGCGCCCACAGTGCGACTTCGGCATCAAAGGCGCTGGCCTGGCGGCTGCGGAAGGCAGCGATGGACCCGGCGTTATCGGCGAGGAACTGCGTGTGTTCCGCAAAGTCGAATTCGCCGTGTTCAATACGCACGCTGGCGCGGCCTTCACGGAAATCATCACGCAGCACGTCCAGCTCGGCTTCGCTGACCGGATAGAAGCGCACCTGGTCGAAGAAGTGCAGCAGCCAGGGTTCGTTGGCGGCAAACTGTTCGTTTTTCAGGAATTTGTTCCAGATTGGCAGTGTGCGGCCCACCAGCTGATAACCGCCGGGGGAGTCCATGCCGTAGATGCACATATACATGCCGCCGATACCAACGGTGCCTTCGGCGGTAAAGGTGCGCGCCGGGTTGTACTTCGAGCTCAGCAGGCGGTGGCGCGGGTCAACCGGCACCGCGCACGGTGCGCCGAGGTAAACGTCGCCCAGGCCGAGGATCAGATAGCTGGCGTCGAAGATGGTATCTTTCACCTCATCGCGGCTGCTGAGGCCGTTAATACGCTGGATAAAATCAACGTTGTTCGGCAGCCACGGCGCGCTGGCTCGGACGGTTTCCTGGTAGCGCTCCACCGCGCCTAACGTGGCGCTGTCTTCAAAGGCCATTGGCAGATGCACGATGCGCGACGGCACCTTCATCCGGCTGACGTCGCCGAGATTTTTCTCAAGATCCTGTAGCAGCGTCATCAGCTGTTTCTGGCTGAGAATGCGGCTGTCATAGCGGATCTGTAGCGAGCGCACGCCGGGAGACAGCTCTTCAACGCCGGGCTGGCCGTACTCGCGCAGCGCGGTCATCAGCAGATGGATACGCAGGCGCAGCGCCAGGTCCAGCACGTTATCGCCGTATTCCAGCAGGATGTAATTGTCACCCGCCTGGCGCCACACCACCGTTGGTGTGGTGGCGGTGGCTTTCAGTGAGCCGAGAATGGTGGCGGAACCGTGCGCGGTTTCTGCCAGCGACGGCACCTCAAAACTCGGCAGATGCAGCGCGCTCAGGTTTTCCACGCTGCGGGCCTGAGCCTGCTCCAGCGCATGGGCTTCTTCCGCACTAATCGGATGGAAGCGCAGGCGATCGCCCGGTTTTACCTGGCCGACTTTCCACAGCTCGGCTTTGGCGATGGTCACCGGGCAGACGAAGCCGCCAAGGCTCGGTCCGTCGCGGGTGAGGATCACCGGGAAGTCGCCGGTAAAGTTGATCGCGCCGATGGCGTATTCGCAGTCGTGAACATTGGAAGGGTGCAGCCCGGCTTCGCCGCCGTTATCACGCGCCCAGCCGGGTTTCGGCCCCACCAGGCGTACGCCAAGGCGGTTTGAGTTGTAGTGGACGTGCCAGTCGCTGGCAAAGAACTCATCAATCGACTGCTGGGTAAAGAAGTCGGGTGCGCCGTGCGGCCCGTAGAGCACGCCGATGCGCCACTCATCGCCGTAGACCGGCTGGGCGGCCACAGGCAGCGCCCGGGGTTCGCTGACCGGTGCCGGGGTCGTGCAGGCTTCCAGTTCGGGCTGCGAAATCGCCAGCATATCGGCAACGCGCAGGGTGCGCCCGGCGTGGCCGCCAAACTGGCCGAGGGCAAAGGTAGAACGGCTGCCGAGGTATTCCGGCACGTCGAAACCGTTTCGCACCGCCAGATAGGTACGGCAGCCCTGCTGCGCGCGACCCAATGTCAGCGTCTGGCCTGCTTTGACCGCCAGCGGCTGCCAGTAAGCGACCTCTTCATCGTCCAGCGTGGCCGGGCAGCGCGCACCGGTCAGGGCGATCAGCGCATCGCTGTGGAAGCGCAAAGTCGGTCCCTGTAGCGTGAACTCCAGCGCGGCGGCTTCTTCCGCGTTGCCGACGATGCGGTTAGCCAGTTGGAAAGCGTAATCATCCATTGGGCCGGAAGGCGGCACGCCGATATCCCAGTAGCCGAGGCGGCCGGGATAGTCCTGAATACTGCTCCAGGTGCCCGGTTGAATCACTTCAATTACCGGCGACGCGGCGCTGAAGCTGTCCAGCATGCGCGTCCACACCTTGCCGCTGTGGAAGGCCTCCGTGGCGACGACCTGGCGCAGATAGTCGAGGTTGGTGGCGATGCCGTGCAGCCGGGTCTGGTTCAGCGCGGTCTGGATTTTTTTCAGCGCCGCTTCGCGGTTTTCGGCGTGAACGATCAGCTTGGCGATCATCGGATCGTAGAAGGCGGAAACTTCGGTACCGGTGGTGATCCAGCTGTCCACGCGCACATCGTCCGGGAAGCTGACTTCGGTCAGTACGCCGGGGCTGGGCTGGAAGTTCTTCAGCGGATCTTCCGCGTAAATGCGTACTTCAATCGAGGCACCCTGCGGTGCCTGAGCCATCCGCGCCCAGTCGGGCTGCTCGCCCGCCGCGACCTGCAGCATGCACTCCACCAGGTCCAGACCGGTGACGCATTCGGTGACCGGATGCTCCACCTGCAGTCGGGTGTTCACTTCGAGGAAGTAGAATTCGTCGCGGGCGGCATCGTAGATATATTCCACGGTTCCGGCGCTGCGGTAGTTCACCAGCTCGCCCAGCTTTACCGCAGATTCCAGCAGCGCGCTGCGCGTGGCGGCAGGCAGGCTGGGTGCCGGGGTTTCTTCCACCACTTTTTGGTTGCGGCGCTGTAAGGAACAGTCGCGTTCGCCGAGGGCAATCACTTTGCCCTGACCGTCGCCGAAGATTTGTACCTCAACGTGGCGGGCGCGATCGATGCAGCGTTCCAGGAACACGCCCGCATCGCTAAAGAACTGCTCGCCCAGGCGGCGGACGCTCTCCCAGGCGCTGCGCAGTGCAGCGTCGTCCTCACAGCGGGTCAGACCGATGCCGCCGCCGCCCGCGGTACTTTTCAGCATAACCGGGTAGCCAATGTGCTCCGCGGCGGCCAGTGCCTCGTCCAGCGAGGCAAGCAGCGGCGTGCCGGGTGTCATTGGTACGCCTGCGGCAGCGGCCAGTTCACGCGCCCGGTGCTTCAGGCCAAATTCGCCGATCTGATGCGCGGTGGGGCCGATAAACACCACGCCGGCCTCTTCGCAGACGGCGGCAAACGGCAGGCTTTCGGACAGAAAACCGTAGCCCGGCCAGATGGCCTGAGCGCCAGTTTCCAGCGCGGCATTGAGGATCTTGTCAATTTTCAGGTAGCTGTCGCTGGCTTTTTCGCCGCCCAGCGCAATTGCAATATCGGCATCTCTCACGTGCTGGGAATTCCGATCCGCATCGGAGAAAACGGCCACGCTGGTAATCCCCAGGCGCTTCAGGGTGCGGATGGCGCGGCAGGCGATTTCGCCACGGTTGGCGATCAGTACGGTATTAAACATGTGACGTCTCCTGACGGGCCAGCCAGTTGCGCCAGCCACCGAATGCGGTGATTTCAGTTGCCTCTGCCAGTGCCGCCGGTTCGCAGATAAAGCCCTTCACCGTGCGGCCATCGGCCAGTTCCAGCGTTCCTATCCCCAGCGGTGCCGGGATTTCTGCAACAAACTCGCCGAAGCGGGCCAGCGGGATATCCCACAGCTCAACGGTAATTGCTGCGCCCGCGCTGTCTTTCGCCAGACCGGGTTTCGCCGGGGTGGTGTTAGCCAGCGCATACAGCCGGTAGCAGGCGGCTGTGGTGGTTTCTTCCACCAGCACGGCATCGCGGCGGGTCAGCTGGTGGTTCAGCGGCATGCCGGTCAGGTGGGCACCCACCACCGCAATGCGCACGTGCAGTGGAGACGCGGGTAATGACGTTCTGGACGCGGGCTGCGGCAGGCCGGTCGCACCGAGGCTGAGCGCCTGCTGTTGCTGCCAGCGGCGACCAAATTCTGCCAGCGCGCGGTCGTACCAGGCTGGCGCGATAACGGTGATCCCGGCAGGCAGTCCGTCGGCGCGGAACGGGCCGGGCAGCGCCAGTGCGGACAGGTCGGCGAGGTTGGTAAAGTTGGTGTAGGTGCCGAACTGCGAGTTGTAACGCACCGGCTCCTGCTTCATCTCTTCCAGGGTATGAATGGTCGGTGAGGTCGGCACCACCAGCGCATCAAACTGGCTCAGGGTCTGCTGGATCTGACGGGTCAGCTCGGCGCGCAGGTACTCGGCTTTAAAGGTATCCACCGCGCTGTAGTTATGGCCGCTGTTAACGATGCCGTACACCACCGGGTCCATCTCCTCCGGGCGGTTGAGCATGTCGCCGACGGCCACGGTACGTTCAGCCACCCACGGGCCGTAATAAAGCTGCTCGGCCAACTGGTGGAACGGGGCGAAATCAATGGGATGTAGCGTTGCGCCCCCGGCAGTGAGTTCTGCCAGTGCGGCTTCCCATGCGGCTGCGGCCTGTGCATCGCCGAAGAACTCCGGGACGGCCGGAATGGCCAGGCGCGGCGCGGCGGAGAGGGCGGCGGGTGCCAGGCCCGGATCGGCGCGTGAATAGGCATCCTGGCTGTCGTAGCCCCCGGCACAGCTGGCGACGAGGAAGGCATCTTCCACCGTCAGGGCGAAAATCGAAATGGTGTCGTTCAGGCGGCAGGCGGGCAGCATGCCGGTCGCCGAGAGCCAGCCTTTGGTCGGCTTCAGGCCAACGATATTGTTGAATCCGGCGGGAACGCGGCCGGACCCGGCGGTATCGGTGCCGAGGGCAAAACCGACCAGCCCGCGGGCGGTTACCGACGCGGAGCCGGAGCTGGAACCGCCGCTGACGTATTCCGGGTTAAAGGTGTTGCTGACCGCGCCAAACGGCGAGCGCGTGCCGACCAGCCCGGTGGCGAACTGATCGAGGTTAGTTTTGCCAATGACCACGGCACCGGCCGCCTTCAGTCTGGCTACCGCAGTGGCATCGGCTGAGGCCTGATAAGTGAAAGTCGGGCAGGCCGCGCTGGTCGGCCAGCCCGCGACGTCAATATTGTCTTTAACCGCAAAGGGAACGCCAAACAGCGGCAGCGACGCCGGATTCTGCTGCCAGGCTGCCAGCAGCGGTTCAACCTGCGCCCGCAGCTGGGCGGGAGAAGCAAGGTACAGCCAGGCATTATCGGCGGTGGAAAGTCCGGAGAGCAGCGACTCCAGCGTGGACAGCACCGAATCAGGATGCTGCTGATAGTGATGCTGCCAGTCCTGTAACGTAAATCCTGTGGTTAAAGCCATATGTTGAATTCCGTCTGGTATACAAGATGGAATTCAATAGAGCAAAGGATGTGCCATGTTTTTAATTGATTGAATTTTATTGTTTTTAATCCATCTCTGCGCTGAGCGTGCACAATCAACGCGCAGCGAATGAGCAAAAATGGGGCGCAGAAAGGATTTCGGTAAATATTTGTTCGTCACGTGGCACAACCGGCTGTACCTGGTTAGCATGAAGGGGGTAGTTTTGGGTGTTCAGGATTAACAAAGTAAGGTGGGGAAGGTCATGGCGGACAAGTGGCAGTTGTGGACAGTGGCATCCTGTTTGGTGCTGGCGGCAGGCAGTGTGCAGGCGGATTCGCTGGATGCACAGCGCACCCGGTATTTGCAGATCAAGCAGGCCTGGGATAGCAAACAGATGGATACCGTGGCACAGCTGATGCCCACTTTGCAGGATTATCCGCTTTATCCCTATCTGGAGTATCGCCAGCTGGCACAGGATCTCGGTCAGGAAACCGGGCTGGCGGTGAACGCCTTTATCCAACGCTATCCGACACTGCCACCCGTGCGCTCGCTGCCCGCCCGTTTTGTTAACGAGCTGGCGCGGCGCGAAGACTGGCGCGGGCTGCTGGTCTTCAGCCCCCAGGCTCCCAAACCCGTTGCCGCGCGCTGTAACTGGTACTACGCCAAATGGGCCACCGGCGAGCAGCAGGTCGCCTGGCAGGGAGCTAAAGAGATCTGGCTGACCGGCTCGTCGCTGCCTGCCACTTGCGACAAACTGTTCAGCGTCTGGCAGCAGGCAGGAGAGCAAAATCCGATCACTACGCTGGAGCGCATCCGCCTGGCGATGAAAGCGGGCAACGGCAGCCTGGTGAACTATCTGGCGAAGCAGCTGCCTGCGGATTATCAGACCATCGCCAGCGCGGTGATGAATCTGCAAAACGATCCGCAGACCATTCAGACTTTCGCGGCCAGCGTGGGTCCAACCGATTTTACCCGCCAGGCGACGGCGATTGCGTTCGCCAGCGTGGCGCGCACCGATGCGGAGCAGGCCCGGCAGATGATCCCTTCACTGGCGGTGCAGCAGAAGCTGGACGAGCAGCAGGTGCAGGAGCTGAAAGAGGCGGTAGCCTGGCGGCTGATGGGTAATGATATTACCAGCGAGCAGGGCCGCTGGCGTGATGACGTGGTGATGCGCAGTGATTCGACCTCGCTGGTTGAGCGCCGGGTGAGGATGTCGCTGGGCAACAACGATCGCCGTGGCTTAAACACTTGGATTGCCCGTCTGCCGGTGGAGGCGAAGGAGAAAGACGAGTGGCAGTACTGGCAGGCCGACCTGCTGCTTGAGCGCGGGCGCAATGAGGAAGCCGAGGGCATTCTGCGCAAGCTGATGCAGGAGCGCGGCTTCTATCCGATGGCGGCTGCACAGCGGCTGGGTGTGGAGTATCCCCTGCAAATCGATAAGGCTCCGGCGATTGACGCCGCACTGACCACCGGTCCGGAAATTGCCCGGGTGCGTGAGCTCATGTACTGGGGGATGGATAATCTGGCGCGCAGCGAGTGGAGCTATTTGATCGGCAGCCGCACCGCCGGTCAGCAGCAGATGCTGGCCAGCTACGCGCTGAAGCAGGGGTGGTGGGATCTTAGCGTGCAGGCGACTATTGCAGGTAAGTTGTGGAACAGCATGCAGGAGCGCTTCCCGCTGGCCTGGCAGAGCCAGTTTGAGCGCTACATCAGTGGAAAAAGCATACCGCAAAGCTATGCAATGGCGATTGCACGGCAGGAGAGTGCCTGGAATCCGAAAGCCCGCTCGCCGGTAGGTGCATCCGGATTGATGCAGGTGATGCCGGCAACCGCTCAGCATACGGTGACCAAATTCGGCATCAGCGGCTACAGCAATAGCAGCCAGCTGCTTGATCCGGAAACCAATATTCAGATTGGGACACAATATCTGGAATCGGTTTATCAGCAGTTCGGGCAGAACCGCATCTTTGCGTCTGCTGCGTACAACGCCGGTCCGGGGCGGGTAAGAACCTGGCAGGGCAACAGCGCCGGGCGTTTAGATCCGGTGGCCTTTATTGAAACCATTCCGTTTTCAGAAACGCGCGGCTATGTGAAAAATGTGCTGGCCTATGATGCCTATTACCGTTATTTCCTGAATAAGCCGGACAAGCTGTTTGCCGACAGCGAGTGGCAGCAGCGTTATTAAGGTGCTTCCCAACAGGCCGCAGCGGCTGATGCAGTTGCGGCTTCAAGTATGGCGGTGATGATGCTACACTTCTGTACTAGTTAAATAGTATGGTTGCCCATCATGACCGATGATTCTCCTGTTCCGGTATCCGTTGAACCCCCAAATGAAGACTGGCTGCGCTTTGTCGTACTGATGCAGCGTGCCTATCAGAGTGAGCTGCACCTGCCGTTGCTCCAGCTGATGCTGACTCCGGATGAGCGTGAAGCGTTAGGAACCCGACTACGGATCGTAGAAGAGCTGATGCGCGGTGAGATGAGCCAGCGCGAGCTTAAAAACCAGCTGGGTGCCGGTATTGCCACGATTACCCGTGGATCGAACAGCCTGAAAAGTGCGCCACCTGCCCTGAAAGCCTGGCTGGAAGCGCAGCTGCTGAACGGCAGCGATCGGGTTTAAACCGGCTGGCTGTAAACGTCGTTATGGAAGGGACAGAGGGCGAGGATCAGCGCCTGATGATAAACGCTGGTGCGGGACAGATGCCCGGCGGTGAAGGCGCCGATAGCGCCGCCTTTCTGTTTGATATTATCAATTCCGGTGAGGCGCGCCATCTCTTCACCCAGCTCGCGACCTTCATGAATCCCTTTCATGACAACCGCCGGTAGCGTAAAGCTGGCAGAGCGGGATTCACCGCGTAGTTTATGGTTTTCAATCACCATCCAGGCGAAAGCGGTGTCCTCTTCGATTCCGGCCTCAATCGCTACCCAGAAGTCGGCTTCAGGTCGGACCTGCCTGGCATTCATCACTCTTTGACGTGCGCCAGTTCGCGTTTCTGTATTTGTCATGGGCTGTGCCGCTACGCCGCTGTCGACCTCTACACCCTCAATGTGGCAGGATCCTTCTCCGAAAATATCGCTGAAGGCCTGAGTAATTGCCCTAATTTTGGCTGGATTGCTGGTAGCAGCGACAACATGGTACATAATTGGTTGAACCCTTTACGTAAATAATCGCAGTATAACGGAAAAACGTATGTTACAGGTCTATCTTGTTCGCCACGGAGAAACGCTGTGGAATGCCGCTCGGCGCATTCAGGGGCAGTCAGACAGTGCGCTGACTGCAAAAGGAGAATTACAGGCGCATCAGGTGGGTGAGCGGGTTAAAAGCCTCGGTATTACCCATGTCATCGCCAGCGATCTGGGCCGTACCCGCCGTACTGCTGAGATTATTGCCGATGCCTGCGGTTGCGATGTGACCGTCGATCCGCGCCTGCGCGAGCTGAATATGGGCGTACTGGAGCAGCGTGCGCTGGATTCCCTCACGCCGGAAGAAGAACGCTGGCGTAAGACGCTGGTGGACGGCACCGTGGGTGGGCGTATTCCTGAAGGGGAATCAATGAGTGAGATGGCCGATCGTATGCATCAGGCCCTCAATGCCTGTCTTGAACTGCCTGCCGGTAGCCGCCCGCTGCTGGTCAGTCACGGTATGGCGCTGGGCGTATTGCTGAGCACTATTTTGGGTCTGCCTGCCAATGCAGAACGTCGGTTGAGGCTTCGCAACTGCTCAATTTCGCGCATCGAACATCAGGAAAGCCCGTGGCTGGCATCCGGCTGGGTGGTGGAAACCGCTGGCGATATTACCCATCTTGATGAACCGGCGCTTGACGAGCTGCAGCGCTGAACAAAAAGGGCCGGTGTGACCGGCCCTGGCTGTTTCCCATTTATTCCGGCGCGCGCCGGATAGGGATCAGATATTCACAGCGAATTTCAGTCGGCGGTTCAGCGCGCTTTTTACCACCGTGAGTGTAAAAGCGCTCAATATCCTGGCCGTGGCGTCGTGTGAGATGCAAAAGTGGCATACAGGTACCGTACAGCAGCAGGACAAACTCCTGCAGTCCGCTGGTTGATCCCTCATAGGTAAACTGTACATAGTCTCCCCCTTCCAGTGTGACCGGCTGCGCCGATTGTAGCAGGCTGGTATTCTGGTCGGGCATGACGGCTGTTGTGTAAAGTATCTCCTGCTCATCATCTTTTTCAGAACTGGGGTGCGACTGGTGTAAGCCATACAGCACCGGTGGAACCGTATCCGTTTCAGTCAAAAACTGGCGCCAAAAATGCACGCGCATATCATCACGAAAACGGGAGATCTGTTCCAACGTGCAGGTATAACTTTGCGTCTGTCCCAGTAATGTTGTTTCCGGCATGCTAACCCACGTTGGCTCCGGAAGTTTAAACTCTCCCAGACGAATGGGCGGGCGAAGCCCGGAAGCATTCCAGTCAGATGAACGGCGATACCAGGCTGGAGTCTGGGTAAATTGCTTTTTGAAGGCCCGGGTAAAGGTTTGTTGAGAATCAAAACGATACTGCAAAGCGATGTCCAGAATCGGACGGCTGGTCAGCCTCAGGGCGACCGCTGCTTTTGACAAACGACGCGCACGAATATATGCACCAATGGCATGCTCCGTGACATCTTTAAACATTCTTTGCAAATGCCATTTTGAATAACCCGCCTTTGCCGCGACGTTATCTAACGACAGCGGTTGATCCAGGTGGCTCTCCAGCCAGACAAGCAAATCTCGAATGATACCGGCTTGGTCCATTAAATCGTCCTCATTCTACTCAGTTCAGTGTTGCAGCAAATAAAGCAAAGTCGGTGGATAGTAGCACTAAATGCAAAATTAAAGTACGCGGTTATAGTTTTAAGAATGTGCTAAATCAATTGCTCATTGAATAGTTCGCGTGAGTAGCGGTGAGCTATGTATGTCATCCAAGATGACTTACAATGTCGGCTATTTTCTTTGAAATGGTAACGTCATGACAATTAAAAAATTGTTAATAGTCGCTTCAGTCGCGCTGGTTTCATTCTCTCTACAGGCTGAAGAGATTGGCTCTGTTGACACGGTTTTTAAACTATTTGGCCCCGATCATAAAATTGTCGTAGAGGCATTTGATGACCCGGATGTGAAGAATGTGACCTGCTATCTGAGCCGCGCAAAAACCGGCGGCATCAAGGGTGGGCTGGGGCTTGCCGAGGATACGTCGGACTCGGCAATTTCCTGTCAGCAGGTTGGCCCTGTCACGCTTTCCGATAAAATCGCTCAGGGAAAATCAAACGGAGAAGTCGTTTTCCGCAAGCGCACTTCGCTGGTATTTAAAAAGCTGCAGGTTGTCCGTTTCTATGACAAAAATCGTAATGCTTTAATCTATCTCAGTTATTCCGATAAGGTTGTTGACGGTTCACCAAAAAATGCACTCAGCGCCGTGCCAATTATTCCGTGGGGAGGAAAGTGATCTGCGGAACCGCATGATTTTTAGATAAAAAAATGGGCCGAATTTATTCGGCCCATGAATACTTAATACGATTTCCGTTAATCTTCCAGATCGCCACAGAAGCGATAGCCTTCGCCATGAATGGTGGCGATAATCTCTGGAGTATCAGGAATTGATTCGAAATGTTTACGAATTCGGCGAATGGTGACATCAACAGTGCGATCATGTGGTTTCAGTTCGCGGCCTGTCATTTTTTTCAGCAGGTCAGCACGGGTTTGGATTTTTCCCGGGTTTTCGCAGAAATGCAGCATCGCGCGGAACTCACTGCGCGGTAGCTTGTACTGCTCGCCCTGCGGGTTGATCAGAGAGCGGCTGTTAATATCCAGCTCCCAACCGTTGAAGCGGTAGCATTCTACCAGTTTACGCTCTTCGCTTACCGCGGCCAGATTCATGGTGCGCGACAGCAGATTACGGGCACGGATGGTCAGTTCACGTGGGTTAAACGGCTTAGTGATGTAATCATCTGCGCCGATTTCAAGACCGAGAATCTTGTCAACTTCGTTGTCGCGTCCGGTCAGGAACATCAGGGCGACATTAGCCTGCTCACGCAGTTCACGAGCCAGCAACAGGCCATTTTTACCGGGCAGATTGATGTCCATAATGACCAGATTGACGTCGTTTTCCGTCAGGATCTGGTGCATTTCGGCACCATCCGTAGCTTCATAAACCATGTAGCCTTCGGCTTCAAAAATACTTTTGAGTGTATTACGAGTGACTAATTCGTCTTCAACGATAAGTATGTGCGGGGTCTGCATGTGTTCGCTACCTAAAATTGCCAACAAAACTGGAACAGGACATACCGCCGTCACAAGGCTGATGTGAAAAATCAGCGATAAAAGAACAGCAGTACAGAATAATTTTCTTGATACACCTTAGTTACTGTCAACAACATGGTCAGCGTAGCCAAACGGGTGGCGTCTGAATGCCCCGGCAGTGCAAATACGGCATACATCCTAACTGCAACAACGGCAACATAACAGCACTGGCAACAACCATTAAGCAATAAAGTAACGCTTAGTTGACTTATATCAAACCAATTGTAGCACGTTAACAGTTTTGTGAAAAACTCTTCCCAGAATGCCAGCTTAGCTCACAAACAGAGCCAAATGCTAACGATTAAGGATGAGAGGTTAATCTAACGTTTGCTATACATTTAACAATTGTTACTTAATTGATAAAACTGATTTTATTTACGTAACATCAGGTTTTTATTGCTTATTCAACAGAATGCTAGTGTAACATCAGATTCTTCTCTTTTAAATTTTTACCACGCTGCTGTTGGCGAGTTGTTAAATATCAGCGTCTGTCATTTGTGCCTTTGGCATGGCAAAGTACCCGCTCTGGTTTTGTTAATAGTAAAGGCGGTTATGCGTTTCCCTCTTATTCTTGTTTCTCCTGCTCGTCCTGAAAACGTCGGTGCCGCTGCGCGTGCGATGAAAACCATGGGATTTAGTGAGTTACGTATTGTCAGTAGCGATGTCCATCTTGATGATGCCGCCAGACGGGTTGCCCACGGAGCCTGCGAGATCC
This sequence comes from Erwinia sp. S43, assembly GCF_016624745.1. NCBI lineage: Bacteria > Pseudomonadati > Pseudomonadota > Gammaproteobacteria > Enterobacterales > Erwiniaceae > Erwinia > Erwinia sp. S43. The sequence goes on from NZ_JACVTX010000017.1 coordinate 49,632, forward strand.
TCGATAATGCCACGCACTGGGAATCGCTGGCCGCCGCGCTTGAGGATATCGATTTCAGCATTGCCACCACGGCACGCAGTCGCGCAAAGTTTCGTTACTACGCAACGCCACAGCAGGTACAAACCGTACTGGAAGAAAAGCAGCAGTGGATTGGCAGCGCCGCACTGGTATTTGGCCGTGAGGATAGCGGCCTGACCAATGAAGAACTGGAACTGGTCGATCTGCTGACAGGAGTTCCGATGGCCGGGGACTATCCGTCGCTGAATCTGGGCCAGGCGGTGATGGTCTACTGTTACCAGCTATCTGCGCTGCGGCAGGTCAGTGCTGCCGCCGAGCCTGCGGCAGAGGTTCCCCAGCTTGCCGCACTGCGCCAGCGTGCGCAGCTGCTGCTGGAGAAGCTGGACGTTGCGGGTGACGTTAAACTGGCGGACTGGCTACAGCAGCGGCTGGGTCTGCTACAGCAGCGGGATACGGCAATGCTGCATCGTTTACTTCACGACGTGGAAAAAAAGCTGGCAGATAAAAACGCTGGCTAATGCCGAATTGATGGCGTGATTTACTGCCATCCATCGCAGGGATAACAGAACAGATCGGCATCAGGCTAAATTTGTCTCAACTGACGTCGCCGGGCCGATAAGGCGCAGGCGATAAAAAAATTGACTTAGTGGGGCAATTGCTTTACTTCTGAAGGCCGACAGATTTTACAGACAGACAGACGATAAATCTAAAATGCGTAAAAACAGCCTGATTACCACAATCATTATTACCACCACCATTACCACAGGTAACGGTGCGGGCTGACGCATAAAGAGTAAAATAGAAAAAAGCCCGCACCTGAACAGTGCGGGCTTTTTTTTGGTGAAAATTCAGGAGAGTTTGAACATGCGAGTGCTGAAATTCGGTGGAACCTCGGTAGCCAATGCGGAAAGATTTCTGCGTGTGGCTGACATTCTGGAAAGCAATGCAAAGCAGGGACAGGTTGCTACCGTATTGTCCGCGCCAGCAAAAATTACCAATCATCTGGTGGCGATGATTGAAAAAACCATCGGTGGTCAGGATGCCGCGCCGAATCTCAGCGATGCCGAACGTATTTTTGCTGAGCTGTTACAGGGGCTGGCCGATGCTCAGCCGGGCTTCGACTTTGACCGCCTGAAGAGCGTGGTCGATCAGGAGTTCACCCAGCTTAAGCAGGTTTTGCACGGGATTAGCCTGCTGGGACAGTGCCCGGACAGCGTTAATGCTGCCATCATCTGCCGCGGTGAAAAACTCTCAATTGCCATTATGGAAGGGCTGCTCCAGGCGCGCGGCTACGGCGTCAGCGTGATCAATCCGGTAGAGAATCTGCTGGCAGTTGGTCACTATCTGGAATCAACCGTGGATATTGCGGAATCGACCCGCCGCATCGCTGCCAGTAAAATCCCTGCCAGCAATATGGTGCTGATGGCCGGTTTTACCGCCGGTAACGAGCGCGGCGAACTGGTCGTGCTGGGCCGTAACGGTTCTGACTATTCTGCTGCGGTGCTGGCCGCCTGTCTGCGTGCCGACTGTTGCGAGATCTGGACTGACGTTGACGGCGTATATACCTGCGACCCGCGTCAGGTCCCGGATGCGAGGCTGCTTAAGTCAATGTCGTATCAGGAGGCCATGGAGCTTTCCTACTTCGGCGCTAAAGTTCTCCATCCTCGCACCATCGCTCCTATCGCCCAGTTCCAGATCCCCTGCCTGATAAAAAATACCGCCAACCCACAGGCTCCAGGTACGTTAATCGGTGACAGTGCCAGCGATGATGACACGCCGGTAAAAGGCATCACCAACCTGAACAATATGGCGATGTTCAACATTTCCGGTCCGGGAATGAAAGGCATGGTTGGCATGGCGGCGCGCGTATTCGCCACCATGTCCCGCAGCGGTATCTCAGTGGTGCTGATCACTCAGTCATCATCGGAATACAGCATCAGCTTCTGCGTGTCGCAGAGCGAGCTGTCGCGGGCCCGTAAAGTGCTGGAAGACGAATTTTATCTGGAGCTGAAGGACGGCCTGCTGGAGCCGCTGGATGTGATGGAGCAGCTGGCGGTCATCTCCGTGGTCGGCGACGGCATGCGCACGCTGCGCGGCATCTCGGCCAAGTTCTTCTCCGCGCTGGCCCGCGCCAACATCAATATCGTTGCTATCGCTCAGGGCTCTTCCGAGCGCTCTATCTCCGCTGTGGTCAGTAATGATGAAGCGACCACCGGCGTGCGCGTAGTGCACCAGATGCTGTTTGCCACCGATCAGGTCATTGAGGTGTTCGTGATCGGCAGCGGCGGTGTCGGCGGTGCGTTAATCGATCAGATTAATCGCCAGCAGGCCTGGCTGAAGAACAAACATATCGATCTGCGCGTTTGCGGTATTGCTAATTCCCGGGCGCTGCTGACTAACGTTCACGGTATTCCGCTGGAAAACTGGCAGGAACAGCTGCAGGCGGCAAAAGAACCATTCGACCTGGACAGGCTGAAGCGCCTGGTGAAGGAATATCACCTGCTGAACCCGGTGATCGTTGACTGTACGTCGAGTCAGCAGGTTGCCGATCAGTATGCCGATTTCCTGGCCGATGGCTTCCATGTGGTGACGCCGAACAAAAAGGCCAATACCTCGTCGTATAGCTATTACCAGCAGATGCGTGCGGCGGCGGCGAAATCACGCCGTAAGTTCCTGTACGATACCAACGTCGGTGCCGGTCTGCCGGTGATCGAGAACCTGCAAAATCTGCTGAACGCCGGTGACGAACTGATTCGTTTCTCCGGTATTCTCTCCGGCTCGCTGTCGTTTATTTTTGGTAAGCTGGACGAAGGCGTATCGCTCTCTGCGGCCACGCATATGGCACGTGAGATGGGCTTTACCGAGCCGGACCCGCGCGACGATCTTTCCGGGATGGACGTGGCGCGTAAGCTGTTGATCCTTGCGCGTGAAGCGGGCTATCAGCTGGAGCTGGATGATATTGAGATCGAAGCAGTGCTGCCGGAAGAGTTTACCGCGATTGCCGATGTCGATACCTTTATGGCGCGTCTGCCGGAACTGGATGATGCGTTTGCCGCCAGGGTTGCCAGTGCGCGTGACGCGGGTAAAGTCCTGCGCTTCGTCGGTGCGATTGAAGAGGGCGGTGTCTGCAAAGTGAAGATTGATGCCGTGGACGGTAACGATCCTCTGTTTAAAGTGAAAAACGGCGAAAACGCGCTGGCCTTCTACAGCCGTTACTATCAGCCAATTCCGCTGGTGCTGCGTGGTTACGGTGCCGGTAATGATGTGACCGCGGCGGGCGTGTTTGCCGATCTGTTACGCACTCTGTCGTGGAAGTTGGGAGTTTAAACATGGTTAAGATTCATGCCCCTGCCTCAATTGGCAACGTCAGCGTCGGCTTCGACGTGCTTGGGGCGGCGGTATCGCCGATTGACGGTACGCTGCTGGGCGACTGTGTCAGCGTGGAAGCGGCTGACGAGTTCAGCCTGCTCAATGAAGGCAGCTTTGTCAGCAAACTGCCCGCCGATCCGAAAGAAAACATTGTCTATCAGTGCTGGGATCGCTTCTGTGAAGCCATCGGCAAGCGCGTGCCGGTGGCGATGACGCTGGAAAAAAATATGCCGATCGGTTCCGGCCTCGGTTCCAGCGCCTGCTCGGTAGTGGCCGGTTTAATGGCGATGAACGAGTTCTGCGGCAAACCGCTGAATGATACCGAGCTGCTGGCCCTGATGGGCGAGCTGGAAGGGCGTATTTCCGGCAGTGTACACTACGATAACGTTGCGCCGTGCTTCCTTGGCGGCATGCAGCTGATGCTGGAAGAAAACGGCATTATCAGTCAGTCCGTGCCAGGATTTGATGACTGGCTGTGGGTGATGGCGTATCCGGGGATCAAAGTCTCTACCGCCGAGGCGCGCGCGATTTTACCCGCGCAGTATCGCAAAGAGGATATTATTCGCCACGGCCGCTACCTCGGCGGCTTTATTCATGCCTGCCATACGCAGCAGCCGGAACTGGCCGCGAAGCTGATGCAGGATGTGATTGCTGAACCTTACCGTACCCGACTGCTGCCCGGTTTTGCCGACGCGCGCGAGGCCGCTGCCGATATCGGCGCGCTGGCCTGCGGTATTTCGGGTTCAGGGCCGACGCTGTTTGCTGTATGCAATCAGCTGGATACGGCACAGCGGATGGCGGACTGGCTTCGCCAGAACTATCTGCAAAATGATGAAGGCTTCGTTCATATTTGTCGTTTAGATACGGCAGGCGCACGTAAACTGGGATAACGCATGAAACTGTACAATCTTAAGGATCACAACGAGCAGGTTAGCTTCGCCCAGGCGGTGAAGCAGGGGCTGGGTTCACAGCAGGGCCTGTTCTTTCCGCTGGAATTACCCGAATTCGAACTGACCGATATTGATGCACTGCTGGAGGAGGATTTCGTCACTCGCAGCAGCAAGATCCTGTCGGCGTTTATCGGCGATGAAATTCCAAAAGAACAGCTGCTGGCGCGTCTGAAGACCGCCTTTACCTTCCCGGCGCCGGTCGCCAGCGTGACTGATGACATCGCGTCTCTCGAACTGTTCCACGGCCCGACTCTGGCTTTTAAGGACTTCGGCGGCCGCTTTATGGCGCAGATGCTTTCCCACGTCAGCGATGCAGATGAGAAGATCACCATTCTGACCGCGACCTCGGGTGATACCGGTGCCGCAGTGGCTCACGCCTTCTACGGCATGGAAAACGTGCGCGTGGTGATCCTGTATCCGCAGGGTAAAATCAGCCCGCTGCAGGAAAAACTGTTCTGTACGCTGGGTGGCAACATCCAGACTATCGCTATCGACGGTGACTTTGATGCCTGTCAGGCGCTGGTTAAGCAGGCCTTTGACGATGAAGAGCTGAAAAAGGCGATTGGCCTGAACTCGGCAAACTCGATCAATATCAGCCGCCTTCTGGCGCAGATCTGCTACTACTTCGAAGCCGTCGCTCAGCTGCCGCAGGAAAAACGTAATCAGCTGGTGATCTCGGTACCAAGCGGTAACTTTGGCGACCTGACTGCGGGTCTGCTGGCCAAATCACTGGGCCTGCCGGTGAAGCGTTTTATCGCCGCTACTAATGCCAACGATACCGTGCCGCGCTTCCTGGCCGACGGCCAGTGGACGCCAAACGCCACCGTTGCCACGCTGTCTAACGCGATGGATGTGTCGCAGCCAAACAACTGGCCGCGCGTGGAAGAGATCTTCCGCCGTAAAACCTGGCGTTTGCAGGATCTGGGCTTTGGTGCGGTGAGTGATGAAACCACCAAAGAGACCATGCGCGAGCTGGCCGATCTTGGTTATATCTCAGAACCTCACGCGGCGATTGCCTACCGTCTGCTGCGCGATCAGCTGCAGGAAGGGGAGTTTGGTCTGTTCCTCGGCACCGCGCATCCGGCGAAGTTCATCGAGAGCGTGGAAGCGATCCTTGACCGCAAGCTGCCTCTGCCGGAAGCCCTGGCCGAGCGTGCGGACCTGCCGCTGCTGTCGCACAACATGAAGGCCGAATTTGCCGATCTGCGTGAATTCTTGCTGAAGAAGTAATTTGTGCCGGGGCGGAAAGCTTCGCCCCTGGCTATCACGCTGATTAGCCGCTCACAGTCGGTTAATCAGCGACAAAACGGAGAGGGTATCGCCCACTCCGTTTTTTTTACGCCATTTCACGCCGCTTAAACACCAGCTCATTTCCCTTGCTGCCGTCGGCATCGTAAACGTATCCGTCCACATCAAACTTTTTCAGCTGCTCGGGCTTTGTCAGGCGGTTCTGAATAATGTAGCGGCTCATCAGGCCGCGCGCTTTTTTAGCGTAAAAGCTGATGACTTTGAACTTGCCGTTCTTCTCATCGAGGAACACCGGCTTGATAATCTCGCCGTTCAGCTGCTTAGGTTTTACAGACTTGAAGTACTCGTCGGAAGCGAGGTTCACCAGCACATTATCGCCCTGCGCAGCCAGTACATCGTTCAGCGCCAGGGTCAGCCGGTCGCCCCAGAAGCTGTAGAGGTCTTTACCCGCCGGGTTTTCCAGCTTGATACCCATCTCCAGCCGATAAGGCATCATCAGGTCCAGCGGGCGCAGCAGGCCGTACAGGCCGGACAGCATGCGCAGGTGCTGCTGGGCATAGTCAAAATCATCTTCGCTAAAGCTTTCCGCCTGCAGGCCGGTGTACACATCGCCTTTAAACGCCAGAATGGCCTGGCGCGCGTTTTCAGGGGAAAACTCAGGCTGCCAGTCATTGAAGCGCTCCGCGTTCAGCACCGCCAGCTTGTCGCTGATGTGCATCAGGGAACCAATCTGCGCCGGGGAAAGCTGACGCGCAACGGCGATCAGTTTCTGTGACTCCTCCAGCAGCGCGGGCTGGGTAAAACGTTTGGTCGCCAGCGGGCTTTCATAGTCCAGCGTTTTTGCGGGGGAAATTACCATCAACATGATCGGGGGTCCTTGTGCATCGCGAAAAATTGCCAGTGCATACTGTAGCAAAAAAGCGTTTAAAGAGGACAAATCGCTGTCATTGGTGGATCTGCTGATTCATCGTAAAGGAACGAAAAAAGCCCGTTTGTGTTGAGGTTTTATCCCCCTGTGGCACAGGGTTTTATGGTTGTTGCATGGCAGGGTACGCGTGCTATCATCCGGGGCAGACATTTTCAACACCCTGACAAATCAACCTTGTTTCAACCTTGATGAGAATGACAACTATGACGGACAAATTATCCTCCCTGCGTCAGATCACTACCGTTGTTGCCGATACTGGTGACATCGCAGCGATGAAACTCTACAAACCGCAGGATGCAACCACCAACCCTTCTCTGATCCTCAGCGCCGCCCAGATCCCTGAATACCGTAAACTGATTGATGAAGCAGTTGCCTGGGCACGTGAGCAGAGCAGCGACAAAGAAGCACAGGTTTCTTTCGCCGCGGACAAACTGGCCGTCAACATTGGTCTGGAAATCCTTAAGCTGGTTCCGGGCCGTATCTCTACCGAAGTCGATGCACGTCTGTCTTATGACACCGAAGGCAGCATCGCGAAAGCGCGTAGCCTGATCAAACTGTACAACGATGCAGGCATCAGCAACGACCGCATCCTGATCAAACTGGCTTCTACCTGGCAGGGTATCCGTGCCGCAGAGCAGCTGGAAAAAGAAGGCATCAACTGTAACCTGACCCTGCTGTTCTCCTTCGCTCAGGCGCGCGCCTGCGCCGAAGCTGGCGTGTACCTGATCTCGCCATTCGTTGGCCGTATCCTCGACTGGTACAAAGCTAACACCGATAAGAAAGAGTACGCACCGGCTGAAGATCCAGGCGTGATCTCTGTGACTGAAATCTACGAATACTACAAGCAGCACGGTTACGAGACCGTGGTGATGGGCGCAAGCTTCCGTAACGTAGGCGAAATCATTGAGCTGGCTGGCTGCGACCGTCTGACCATCTCTCCAGGCCTGCTGAAAGAGCTGGCTGAGACCGAAGGCAGCATCGAGCGTAAACTGTCTTACACCGGTGAAGTGAAAGCACGTCCGGCGAAAATGACCGAGTCTGAGTTCCTGTGGCAGCACAACCAGGACCCAATGGCGGTTCAGAAACTGGCTGAAGGCATCCGTAACTTTGCCGTTGACCAGGGCAAGCTCGACAAGATGATCGCTGACCTGCTGTAACAGCCTTCATACCTGAAGCTGTAGCGGCGTTAGCTGCGCGGACGTACCCCGGTCACTTACTGACGTAAGCTCCCGGGGATTAACCCGCCAGCCACCTTGCTACAGCTCCAGTTAATTTGGCGCTCCAGCCTTCACACCTGAAGCCGAAGCGGCGTTGGCTTCTACCGTTTCTGTCTCTGAATTTCCAATCGCCCACCCTCGCTATACATCCTGCTTTGCTATGGTTTATCCTTGCGTTAACTTTCTCTATTTGACGGCAAATACCTATGAATACACTTCGCATTGGCCTGATCTCCGTATCCGACCGCGCGGCAAACGGCATCTATCAGGATCTGGGGCTTCCCGCGCTGGAAGCCTGGCTTTCTGAAGCGCTATCCACGCCGTTCAAAATTGAGAAGCGGCTGGTCCCCGATGAGAAGCCGATGATCGAGCAGGCAATCTGCGAACTGGTTGATGAGCTTTTCTGCCATCTGGTATTGACCACCGGTGGCACGGGGCCTGCTCGCCGCGACGTGACACCCGATGCCACTCTGGCAATCGCCGATCGTGAGATGCCCGGCTTTGGCGAACAGATGCGGCAGATCAGCCTGAATTTTGTTCCTACCGCCATCCTTTCCCGTCAGGTTGGTGTGATTCGCAAACAGTCGCTGGTGATTAATCTGCCGGGCCAGCCGAAATCGATCAAAGAGACGCTGGAAGGGCTGAGGGATGAGCAGGGCAAGACGGTTGTCCACGGTATTTTTGCCAGCGTGCCCTACTGCATTCAGCTGCTTGACGGGCCTTACATTGAAACTAACCCGCAGGTAGTAGCAGCATTTAGGCCTAAAAGCGCTCGCCGCGAGACAAACAGCTAAAAAACAGGATTCTCAGGTATAAGATCCAGTGCCGTCTGGTGTAGATGATAATTGCCGTTATAGTAAGCATAGCTTTACAAGGTGTAATTATTTTTCTGCTCTCAGACTATGGATTTATCAGAAGAATCATGGAACAAGAACACGCACGACCTCTGAACCGACAGGATTACAAAACCCTGGTGCTCGCCGCGCTCGGTGGCGCGCTGGAATTCTACGACTTTATTATCTTCGTTTTTTTTGCAGCGGTGATTGGCGAACTGTTTTTCCCCGCCGATATTCCGGAATGGCTACGCCAGCTGCAAACCTTTGCTATTTTTGCTGCCGGCTATCTTGCCCGTCCGCTTGGCGGTCTGATCATGGCCCACTTTGGTGACAGCAAAGGGCGCAAGAAAATGTTCAGCCTGAGTATTCTGCTGATGGCTTTGCCAACGCTGGCGATGGGCCTGCTGCCCACCTACGCCACGTTGGGTATTGCTGCCCCCATTCTGCTGCTCCTGTTGCGCGTCTTGCAGGGTGCGGCTATTGGTGGTGAGGTTCCCGGTGCCTGGGTGTTTGTGGCCGAACACGTGCCGCAAAAGCGCGTAGGTTTTGCCTGCGGTACGCTGACCGCCGGACTGACCTTTGGCATTCTGCTGGGATCGCTGGTCGCCACGCTGATTAATACCAGCATGACACCGCAGACTATCGCCGAGACCGGCTGGCGTATTCCCTTCCTGCTGGGCGGTGCCTTTGGCCTGTTGGCCATGTACCTGCGCCGCTGGCTGCATGAAACGCCGGTGTTTACCCAGATGCAGCAGCGTAAAGCCTTATCGGATGAGCTGCCGCTGAAGACGGTAGTTGCCCATCATCGCCAGAGCGTGGTGGTGTCGATGCTGCTGACCTGGCTGCTCTCCGCCTGTATTGTGGTGGTGCTGCTGATGGCACCCGCGCTGCTGCAAAAACTCCACGGCCTGCCCGCGGCGCTGACCCTGAAAGCGAACAGCCTGGCCACGGTGATGCTGATCTTCGGCTGCATTATCTCCGGTGCGCTGGTCGATCGCATCGGTGCGGCAACCACGCTGATCGTCGGCAGCCTGCTGCTGGCAGTGACCAGCTGGACCTTCTTTACCGTTGCCGCCGAGTATCCGGCCTGGCTATTCAGCGCCTATGCGCTGGCCGGTCTGTGCGTTGGCGTCGTTGGCGTGGTGCCTTTCGTCATGGTGTCGGCATTTCCACCTGCGGTCCGCTTTACCGGGATCTCCTTCTCTTACAATCTCTCGTATGCCATTTTCGGTGGGCTGACGCCGATCATGGTCACGTTGATGATGAAGCTGACGCCGATGGCACCGGCTTATTACGTTCTGGGCCTGGCCGGGGTCGGTGTACTGGTCGGTCTGTGGCTTAAGCGGGCATCCGCGCAGCGCGTTTTACTGCAGCAGGTCAGCGCGCAGTAACCCCTGATTTGCCGTGGTTAAACCGGACTGGCCTCTGCCGGTCCGTTTTTTTTCAAAAAAAACGAATTTTTTTTGCTGTTGCCCCTTGATGCGGCGCCTGGCGGCCCCATCTTAATTGGCATCCGAGGCTACGGACCTGGAAAAAAAAGAGCGGGATGAGCAGTTGAAACTGTGAATAATGCCCGCATTTAAGGTTCATAACCTGATTTGAAATGAATTTAAGTGGGAGACGTTTAGATGGGTAAGATTATTGGTATTGACCTGGGTACGACTAACTCTTGTGTAGCTATCATGGATGGCGGCAAGGCACGCGTACTGGAGAATGCGGAAGGCGATCGCACCACGCCATCCATCATTGCTTACACTCAGGATGGTGAAACGCTGGTGGGTCAGCCTGCTAAACGTCAGGCCGTGACCAACCCGCAGAATACCCTGTTTGCGATTAAGCGCCTGATTGGCCGTCGCTTCCAGGATGAAGAAGTACAGCGTGATATTAAAATCATGCCGTTCAAAATCGTTGGCGCTGACAACGGTGACGCATGGCTGGACGTGAAAGGCCAGCGCGTAGCACCTCCGCAGATCTCTGCAGAAGTGCTGAAAAAAATGAAGAAAACAGCCGAAGATTATCTGGGTGAGCCGGTGACTGAAGCGGTTATTACCGTACCGGCTTACTTCAACGATGCACAGCGTCAGGCAACCAAAGATGCCGGCCGCATCGCTGGTCTGGAAGTCAAACGTATCATCAACGAACCAACCGCAGCCGCACTGGCCTACGGTCTGGATAAAGGTCAGGGCAACCGCACTATCGCGGTATACGACCTGGGTGGTGGTACCTTCGATATCTCTATCATCGAAATCGATGAAGTTGACGGCGAAAAAACCTTCGAAGTTCTGGCAACCAACGGTGATACCCACCTGGGTGGTGAAGACTTCGATAGCCGCATGATCAACTACCTGGTGGCTGAGTTTAAGAAAGATTCAGGTATCGATCTGCACAACGATCCGCTGGCTATGCAGCGCCTGAAAGAAGCCGCTGAAAAAGCGAAAATCGAACTGTCTTCTGCACAGCAGACCGACGTCAACCTGCCGTACATCACGGCGGATGCGACCGGTCCTAAGCACCTGAACATCAAGGTGACTCGTGCGAAACTGGAATCACTGGTAGAAGACCTGGTTACTCGTTCTATTGAGCCGCTGAAAGTTGCGCTGCAGGATGCGGGCCTGTCCGTGTCTGATATCAACGACGTTATCCTCGTTGGTGGCCAGACGCGTATGCCAATGGTGCAGTCAAAAGTGGCTGAGTTCTTTGGTAAAGAGCCGCGTAAAGATGTTAACCCGGACGAAGCCGTTGCCGTGGGCGCAGCCGTACAGGGTGGCGTACTGGCCGGTGAAGTAAAAGACGTTCTGCTGCTGGACGTTACCCCACTGTCGCTGGGTATCGAAACCATGGGCGGCGTGATGACTTCACTGATCGCCAAGAACACCACCATCCCAACCAAGCACAGCCAGGTGTTCTCTACCGCTGAAGACAACCAGTCTGCGGTAACCATCCACGTTGTGCAGGGTGAGCGTAAACGCGCTGCGGATAACAAGTCACTGGGCCAGTTCAACCTTGACGGTATCCAGGCTGCGCCGCGCGGTATGCCGCAGATCGAAGTGACCTTCGACATCGACGCCGACGGTATTCTGCACGTATCCGCTAAAGACAAAAACAGCGGTAAAGAGCAGAAGATCACCATTAAGGCCTCTTCCGGTCTGAACGACGAAGAGATCGAAAAAATGGTGCGTGATGCAGAAGCTAACGCCGAGTCTGACCGCAAGTTTGAAGAGCTGGTGCAGACCCGTAACCAGGGTGACCAGGTTGCGCACAGCACCCGCAAGCAGCTGACCGATGCCGGTGACCAACTGCCAGCAGACGTGAAAGCGCCAATCGAAGCGGCTCTGACCGAGCTGGATACTGCGCTGAAAGGCGAAGACAAAGCTGAGATTGAAGCGAAAATCCAGGCGCTGATGGAAGTGTCCGGTAAGCTGATGGAATTTGCTCAGCAGCAGCAGGCCGCTGGCGGCGCAGCCGAAGCAGCCGAAGGTAAGAAAGATGACGACGTCGTTGACGCCGAATTCGAAGAAGTTAAAGACAAGAAATAATCGCCCTTGAGCGGGCATGATGCTCCCCTGATGGAGCATCGTATTAACCAGCACGGGCGTGGAGATTTCTCCCCGCCCGTGCACGCATGTTAAGGGCAGGATCAATAACAATGGCGAAGAAAGACTATTACGAGGTTTTAGGCGTTTCCAAATCTGCGGAAGAGCGTGAAATCAAAAAGGCTTATAAACGTCTTGCGATGAAGTTCCACCCTGACCGCAACCAGGGCGATAAAGAAGCCGAAGAGAAATTCAAAGAGATCAAAGAAGCGTACGAAATTCTGACCGATGCGCAGAAACGTGCGGCTTACGATCAGTACGGCCATGCTGCCTTTGAACAGGGCGGAATGGGCGGCGGCGGCGGTGGTTTCGGCGGTGGCGGTGCAGATTTTAGCGATATCTTTGGCGACGTATTCGGCGATATCTTCGGCGGAGGCCGCCGTCAGCAGCGCGCCGCACGCGGTGCTGATTTGCGCTACAACATGGAACTGACGCTGGAAGAAGCGGTACGCGGCGTGACCAAAGAGATCCGCATTCCAACGCTGGAAGAGTGTGAGGTTTGCCACGGTAGCGGAGCGAAAGCGGGAACCAAGCCGCAGACCTGTTCAACCTGTCACGGTGCAGGTCAGGTGCAGATGCGCCAGGGCTTCTTCACCGTTCAGCAGGCGTGTCCAACCTGTCACGGTCGCGGTTCGGTGATTAAAGATCCGTGCAACGCCTGTCACGGCCACGGTCGTGTAGAGAAATCAAAAACGCTGTCGGTGAAAATTCCGGCGGGCGTGGATACCGGCGATCGCATTCGTCTGAGCGGCGAAGGTGAAGCCGGTGAGCACGGCGCACCGTCTGGCGATCTGTACGTTCAGGTTCAGGTGAAAAAACACCGTATCTTCGAACGTGAAGAGAACAACCTGTACTGTGAAGTGCCGATCAACTTCGCAATGGCAGCCCTGGGTGGTGAGATTGAAGTGCCGACCCTCGATGGCCGCGTGAAGCTGAAGGTGCCTGCAGAAACGCAGACCGGCAAGCTGTTCCGTATGCGTGGTAAAGGCGTGAAATCCGTACGCGGTGGTGCTCAGGGCGACCTACTGTGCCGCGTGGTGGTGGAAACCCCGGTCAGCCTGAATGAGAAGCAGAAAACGCTGCTGCGCGAGCTGGAAGAGAGCTTCGGTGGCCCGAGCGGCGATCAGAACAGCCCGCGTTCAAAGAGTTTCTTTGACGGCGTGAAAAAGTTCTTTGACGATCTGACGCGTTAATCTGCTTTAGCTCTGAGCGTGGTATTTGATGGGCGATCTCGGCAGAGATCGCCCATTTGCTTTATGCGGCTTCCGTTTTCACCGGCATGTTTGTGGCGGCTCACGGGAATTTTCCCGGCTTCGTATCGGCATACGGCAGCGGAGAGCAATTCTTCGGAAATTCCGATCGGTTAACCATTTATAATCTGTTTTTTACGAAGAGTTAAAACGAGTATGCTGTGGTCTTCTTCACGCACACACTCGAATTAATGGAATCTTCGATGAAAACAGCTCTTAAGCGTCTGCTTAACAATGACGCCACCGGCGGTGTGGTCCTGATCGTGGCCGCTGCCATTGCGATGCTTCTGGCAAACAATAGCGCGACGCAGCAGGGATATCAGGCGCTGCTGGCGATGCCGGTGCAGTTCCGTTTTGGTGAACTCGACATCAACAAAGATCTGCTGCTGTGGATCAATGATGCGCTGATGGCGCTGTTCTTCCTTCTGATTGGTCTTGAGGTGAAGCGCGAACTGGTCACCGGCTCGCTAAACAGTCGCGAGCGGGCGATGTTCCCGCTGATCGCCGCGCTGGGCGGAATGCTGGCTCCGGCCCTGATCTTCACCGCCTTTAACCATAACGATCCACTGGCGATCCACGGCTGGGCGATCCCCACCGCCACGGACATTGCCTTTGCGCTGGGTATTCTCGCGCTGCTGGGGAGTCGGGTGCCGGTACAGTTAAAAATGTTCCTTATGGCGCTGGCGGTCATTGACGATCTTGGGGCGATCGTGATTATCGCTTTCTTCTACACCAGCGACCTTTCGCTGCTCTCATTGGGTATTGCTGCTGCTGCGATTGTCGCGCTGGCACTGCTTAATCTGTGTGGCGTTCGTAAAACGTCACTGTATCTGCTGGTCGGGATGGTGCTGTGGATTGCGGTGCTGAAATCCGGCGTTCACGCCACGCTGGCGGGGGTCATTGTCGGCTTCTTTATCCCGCTGAAGGAAAAGGAGGGTGTTTCACCGTCGGTCGATTTGGCGCACGGATTACAGCCGTGGGTCAGCTGGGTTATTCTGCCGCTGTTTGCCTTTGCCAATGCCGGGGTATCGCTGCGCGGCGTGTCGCTTAACGGTCTGTTCTCCGCCGTACCGCTGGGGATTATCCTTGGCCTGTTTATCGGCAAACCGTTAGGGATTACGCTGATCTGCTGGCTGTCCGTGAAGCTGAAAATTGCTGCGCTGCCTGAGCGAACTAAAATGGTCGATATTGCCGCCGTTGGCGTGCTGTGTGGGATTGGTTTTACCATGTCGATCTTTATCGCTTCACTGGCCTTTGATGCACAGCATGAAGAGATGGTTACCCTGGCGAAGCTGGGCATCCTGACCGGCTCGGTGGTTTCCGCCGTGGTGGGCTATCTGCTGCTGCGGGTTAAGCTGAAGTAAGGCAACGCGAGGGATGACATGTCGCAGATGAACTTTAACCACCTCTATTACTTCTGGCAGGTCTGTAAAACCGGCTCGGTGGTTAAAGCTGCTGAGGTACTCAACCTTACGCCACAGACCATTACCGGCCAGCTGAAGGCGCTGGAAGAGCGTCTGCAGGGGCGCTTGTTTAAGCGGCAGGGGCGGGGGCTGGTGCCCTCAGAGCTGGGACAGCTGGTTTTCCGCTACGCCGACCGCATGTTTACCCTCAGCCAGGAGATGCTGGATATCGTTAACTATCGCAAGGAAGCGAGCCTGCTATTTGACGTTGGCGTGGCCGATGCGTTATCCAAAAAGCTGGTCAGCCAGATTCTGGCGACCGCCGTACAGGAAGCGGAGCCTATCCATCTGCGCTGCTTTGAGTCTACCCATGAACTGCTTCTGGAGCAGCTCAGCGAACACAAACTGGATATGATCCTCTCCGACTGCCCGGTGGACTCCTCGCAGCAGGCGGGGCTGTTTTCCATCAAGCTGGGCGAATGTGGCATTAGCTTCTGGTGCCATGATGCGCTGCCCGATAGCGCGTTTCCTGCCTGTCTGACCGCGCATAACTTGCTGGTTCCCGGCAGGCGTTCAATGTTGGGGCGCAGGCTGCTGAACTGGTTTCAGTCACAGAATCTGGACGTTACCATTCTGGGTGAATTCGATGATGCGGCGCTGATGAAGGCCTTTGGAGCCGCAAATCGGGCCATTTTTGTGGCACCCACGCTGTATGGCAAAGAGAGTTATTACGCTGAGGGGATTGTTGAACTGGGCCAGGCGGAGGCGGTGGTTGAAGAGTACCACGTGATTTTTGCTGAACGAATGATTCAGCATCCGGCGGTACAGCGGATCTGCAATAAGGATTTCAGCGCGCTGTTTGCCGTTTAACGGACATAAAAAAACCGCCGTAAGGCGGTCTTTTTAACGCGGATTAACAAGCTGGCATTACGCCAGGTTGCTGATCTGTGCAGCCAGGTTTGCTTTATGACGAGCAGCCTTGTTTTTGTGGATCAGGCCTTTAGCTGCCTGGCGGTCCACGATAGGTTGCATTTCATTGAATGCAGCCTGTGCAGCTGCTTTATCGCCAGTAGCGATAGCTGCGTATACTTTCTTAACAAAGGTACGCATCATTGAACGACGGCTAGCGTTGTGCTTACGACGCTTCTCAGACGTTACGGCGCGTTTCTTAGCTGATTTGATATTAGCCAAGGTCCAACTCCCAAATAGTTCTATGAGGACAATTCAAAGGCCGAGGAATATGCCCTTTTCGCCTTCGGTTGTCAATGGATTTGTGCAAATAAGCGCCGATGAAACATTGGCACTTGGTTACGTTTCGATGGCGCAAGATTCTACCAGCATAAGCCTGGCGAATACAGCTTATTCACAAGAAAAAATATAATCCCATGGCCAGCGAGTACCATACAGAATGAAATGGCAGTAAGAAAGCGCGAAAGCCCGCAATCGCGGGTTAACCTTCATCGCTGTACAAGGTATAATCCGCCGATTTCCACAAATTTGAGCCAGCCATGAAGTTTATCCGCGGTATACATAACCTGAGAGAGCAGCATCGCGGCTGCGTACTGGCTATCGGTAATTTCGATGGCGTACACCGCGGTCACCAGGCGCTGCTGGCGCGCCTGTGCGAAGAAGGGCGACAGCGCAATCTACCGGTGATGGTGATGCTGTTCGAACCCCAGCCGCTGGAGCTGTTCGCGGCTGACGGTGCCCCGGCGCGGCTGACCCGCCTGCGTGAAAAAGTTCGTTACCTTGAACAAGCCGGTATTGATAACGTGCTGTGCGTGCGCTTCGACAGGCGTTTTGCTGCCCACACGGCGCAAAGTTTTATTGCCGATCTGCTGGTCGATAAGCTGGGCGTGCAGTTCCTTGTCGTCGGTGATGATTTCCGCTTTGGCGCTGGTCGCCAGGGCGATTTCCTGTTATTACAGAAGGCTGGCGTCGAATACGGTTTCGATGTCATCAGCACCCAGACATTTTGTGATAATGGCAAACGCATCAGCAGCACGGCGGTACGCCAGGCGCTGGCAGACGACGATCTGGCGCAGGCCGCCGTTTTGCTGGGGCATCCCTTCAGCATTTCTGGTCGCGTGGTCCACGGCGATGCGCTGGGCCGGACGATTGGTTTCCCCACCGCTAACCTGCCGCTGCGTCGTACCGTTTCCCCGGTAAAAGGGGTGTATGCCGTTGAAGTCCTGGGCCTTGGGGAGCGTCCGCTGCCGGGCGTCGCCAATATTGGCACCCGACCCACCGTTGCCGGGCTGCGTCAGCAGCTGGAAGTGCATCTGCTGGATGTCGCTATCGACCTATACGGGCGCCATATTGATGTGGTGCTGCGTAAAAAAATTCGCAACGAGCAGCGCTTTGCCTCGCTCGATGCACTGAAAGAGCAAATTGCTAAAGATGTGGTGACTGCCCGCGACTTTTTCGGGCTGAAGACACCGGTTTAAACAGAACTGAAGCGAAATACGGAATCGAGAATCTGATGAGTGACTATAAATCAACCCTGAATTTGCCGGAAACGGGGTTCCCGATGCGTGGCGATCTGGCCAAACGCGAACCGGGAATGCTGCAACGTTGGTATGATGACAAACTGTACGGCATCATCCGCGAAGCCAAAAAAGGGAAAAAAACCTTTATCCTTCATGATGGCCCTCCTTATGCGAACGGCAGCATTCATATTGGTCACTCAGTAAACAAGATTCTGAAAGATATTATCGTTAAGTCGAAAGGCATGGCGGGCTACGATTCGCCTTACGTACCGGGCTGGGACTGCCACGGTTTGCCTATCGAGCACAAAGTTGAGCAGATGATCGGCAAGCCGGGCGAGAAAGTGACCCCGGCCGAGTTCCGTGCTGCCTGCCGCAAATACGCTGCCGAGCAGGTTGAAGGACAGAAAGCCGACTTCATCCGCCTGGGCGTGTTGGGTGACTGGGATCGCCCGTACCTGACGATGAACTTCAAAACCGAAGCCAACATCATCCGCGCGCTGGGTAAAATCATCGGTAACGGTCACCTGCACAAAGGCGCTAAGCCGGTGCACTGGTGCCTGGACTGCCGCTCTGCGCTGGCGGAAGCCGAAGTGGAGTATTACGACAAAACTTCTCCATCCATTGACGTGATGTTTAACGCGCTGGATGCCGATGCCGTGCGCGCGAAGTTTGGCGTTGCCGCTTCAGAAGGCCCGGTATCGCTGGTTATCTGGACCACCACCCCGTGGACCATGCCGGCCAACCGCGGTATCTCACTGCATCCGGAATTTGAGTATCAGCTCCTGCAGATCGAAGGCCGCAGCCTGATCCTGGCGAAAGAGCTGGTAGAAAGCGTGATGAAACGCGCGGGCGTGGCCGAGTGGACCGTGCTGGGCGAATGCAAGGGTGAGGCGCTGGAGCTTCAGCTGTTCCAGCATCCGTTCCTGGAGCAGATTCAGTCGAAAGTCGTGCTGGGTGAGCACGTTACGCTGGAAGCCGGTACTGGTGCTGTGCATACCGCGCCGGGCCACGGTCCGGATGACTATGTTATCGGTCAGAAATACGGTCTGGAAACCGCTAACCCGGTTGGTCCGGACGGCAGCTATCTGCCGGGTACTTATCCAACGCTGGACGGTGTTAACGTCTTTAAAGCCAACGATATGATTGTTGAGCTGCTGAAAGAGAAGGGCGCACTGCTGCATGTTGAAAAACTGCACCACAGCTATCCGCACTGCTGGCGTCACAAAACGCCGATTATCTTCCGTGCTACCCCGCAGTGGTTTATCAGCATGGATCAGAAAGGCCTGCGTGCGCAGTCGCTGAAAGAGATCAAAGGCGTGCAGTGGATCCCGGACTGGGGCCAGGCGCGTATCGAAGCGATGGTGGCGAACCGTCCTGACTGGTGCATTTCACGCCAGCGTACCTGGGGCGTGCCGATGGCGCTGTTCGTGCATAAAGACACCGAGCAGCTGCATCCGGACAGCCTGGCGCTGATGGAAAAAGTCGCGCTGCGCGTAGAGGAAGAAGGTATCCAGGCATGGTGGGATCTTGACCCGCGTGACCTGATGGGTGATGACGCCGACAACTATGTGAAAGTACCGGATACGCTGGACGTATGGTTTGACTCCGGCTCCACCAGCTACTCCGTTGTGGATGCGCGTCCTGAGTTCGGCGGCCATGCACCGGATATGTATCTGGAAGGTTCTGACCAGCATCGCGGCTGGTTTATGTCTTCACTGATGATTTCAACGGCGATGAAGGGCAAAGCGCCTTATCGTCAGGTACTGACCCACGGTTTCACCGTTGACGGTCAGGGCCGCAAGATGTCCAAATCGCTGGGCAACACCGTTTCGCCGCAGGACGTGATGAACAAACTGGGCGCGGATATTCTGCGTCTGTGGGTCGCTTCTACCGACTACTCCGGTGAAATCGCCGTATCCGACGAAATCCTTAAGCGCTCAGCCGACAGCTATCGCCGCATTCGTAACACCGCGCGCTTCCTGCTGGCTAACCTGGCGGGCTTTAATCCGGAAACCGATTTGGTGAAACCGGAAGATATGGTCGTTGTCGATCGCTGGGCAGTGGGCCGTGCGCTGGCAGCACAGAACGATATCGTTGCCTCTTACGAAGCCTACGACTTCCACGAAGTGGTTCAGCGTCTGATGCAGTTCTGCTCGGTGGAAATGGGTTCCTTCTACCTCGACATCATCAAAGACCGTCAGTACACCGCGAAGGCCGATGGCCTGGCGCGCCGCAGCTGCCAGACCGCGCTGTGGTACATCGCCGAGGCGCTGGTGCGCTGGATGGCACCGATCATGTCGTTTACCGCTGATGAAATCTGGGGCTACCTGCCGGGCAAACGCAGCCAGTACGTGTTTACCGAAGAGTGGTTCGATGGCCTGTTCGGCCTGGCGGCGGATGAGTCCATGAACGACGCCTACTGGGCGGATCTGCTGAAAGTGCGTAGCGAAGTGAACAAGGTGCTTGAGCAGGCGCGTGCAGACAAACTGATCGGTGGCTCTCTGGAAGCCAGCGTGACGCTGTATGCCGATGCTGAGCTGGCCGCGAAGCTGAACAGCCTGGGCGAAGAGCTGCGCTTTGTGCTGCTGACCTCCGGTGCTCAGGTGGCGGATTACGCTCAGGCTGGCGACGACGCGCAGCAGAGCGAGATCGTCAAAGGCCTGAAGATCGCTCTGCGTAAAGCAGACGGTGAGAAGTGCCCGCGCTGCTGGCATTACACCACCGATATCGGCCAGAACGCTGCGCATGCAGACGTTTGTGGTCGCTGTGCCACCAACGTCGCGGGCAGCGGCGAACTGCGTAAGTTTGCATAATGAGCCGCCCCGTTCTTTCTACCGGATTGCGCTGGCTGTGGCTGGTGCTGGTGGTGATTGGCATCGATTTCGCCAGTAAACAGTGGATTATGAATACGCTGATGCTGCACGAGTCGATGCCGGTGATGCCATTTTTTAACTTCTTTTATGCTCACAACTACGGCGCGGCGTTCAGCTTCCTTGCCGATAAAGGTGGCTGGCAGCGCTGGTTCTTCGCCGGCATTGCCATCGCTATTGTCGTAGTGCTGCTGGTGATGATGTACCGTAGCCCGGCGAGCAATAAACTGAATAACATCGCCTATGCGCTGATCGTGGGTGGCGCATTGGGCAACCTGTTCGACCGGTCATATCATGGCTTCGTGGTGGACTTCATCGATTTTTATGTTGGAGACTGGCACTTTGCCACGTTTAATATCGCCGACTGCGCTATCTGTATAGGTGCCGCGCTGGTCGTACTGGAAGGGTTTATCAGCCCGGCCGGTAAACAGGCTAAGAATAAAGGGTAGGGCATGATCGATTCTGTACAGCGCGACAGCTCACTGCTGGTGCATTTCACCTTAAAACTGGCGGATGGATCGACCGCAGAGTCCACACGCAATAACGGTAAGCCAGCGCTGTTTTGTCTGGGTGACGGCAGCCTGTCCGAAGGGCTGGAAAACCAGCTGATTGGACTGAAGGTTGGTGACAAACATGCCTTTGCGCTGGAGTCTGAAGACGCTTTTGGCGGCATCAGTCCGGACCTGATCCAGTACTTCTCGCGCCGTGATTTTATGCAGGCAGGCGAACCGGAGGTTGGCGCAATTATGCTGTTCTCCGGCATGGACGGTAACGAAATGCCCGGTGTGATTCGTGAGATTTCCGGTGATTCAATCACCGTTGATTTCAACCATCCGCTGGCCGGGCAGACCATTCATTTTGACGTAGAAGTACTGGAGATTAATCCGGTACTGGAGGCGGCGAATGCAGATCCTGTTGGCTAACCCACGCGGTTTTTGTGCGGGCGTTGATCGCGCTATCAGCATTGTCGAGCGTGCGCTGGAGATGTACGGCGCACCGATTTACGTTCGTCATGAAGTGGTGCATAACCGCTACGTGGTTAATAGCCTGCGCGAGCGTGGGGCGATTTTTATTGAGGAAATCAGCGAAGTGCCGGATGGCTGCATTCTGATTTTCTCCGCCCACGGCGTTTCCCAGGCGGTGCGTGCAGAAGCGAAAGCGCGCGATCTCACCATGCTGTTCGACGCCACCTGTCCGCTGGTGACCAAAGTCCATATGGAAGTTGCGCGTGCCAGCCGTAAGGGCACCGAGGCGATCCTGATTGGCCACGCCGGTCACCCGGAGGTCGAGGGCACCATGGGCCAGTACAATAACCCGAAAGGGGGCATGTACCTGGTGGAAGCGCCCGCTGATGTGTGGAAGCTGCAGGTGAAGGATGAAGACAACCTGTGCTTTATGACTCAGACCACGCTGTCGGTGGACGACACTTATGAAGTGATCGATGCCCTGCGCGCGCGTTTCCCAAAAATTGTGGGTCCGCGCAAAGACGATATCTGTTACGCGACGACCAACCGCCAGGAAGCGGTGCGTACGCTGTCGAAGGATGCGGACGTGGTGCTGGTGGTGGGTTCGAAAAACTCCTCTAACTCCAACCGTCTGGCCGAACTGGCGCAGCGCGCCGGTAAGCTGGCACGGCTGATCGATTCTGCCGATGATATTCAGGAAGAGTGGATCAAAGGCGCACGCTGCGTTGGCGTTACTGCCGGTGCATCGGCTCCTGACGTGCTGGTGCAGGAAGTTATCCAGCGGCTGAATCAGCTTGGCGGTGTGGATGCCATTGAGCTGATTGGTCGCGAAGAGAATATCGTGTTTGAAGTGCCGAAAGAGCTGCGCGTTGAGGTTCGGCAGGTCGAATAATCGGTTTGTTTCGCTTGCTGTTGTCTCGGGGCTGTTGCTCAGATTGCAGGTGTATAGATCGCTGTTGTATTGATGGTTGTTGTTCGGGTAGTCGCAAGGACGGGTGGGCTTTGGCCTGGCGGTCCTTGCGCCGGGCTTTGCCCGGTTCCCTCACTTCGTTCGTCAGCCTTTTGGACCGGTGAAGATGGCGCGTCCCTGCGCCAGCTTCACCTCTCGCCAACGTCCTGTTGGCGAGTCCAGTCTTCCTCTCTCCGTTCCGCGCTGCGGATTGCCTTGCCAAAGCCCACCCGTCCTCGCCTCATTTTCCGCGTTGCCTGCTGAAAACGGCCTCTTTCTATTCCAGGCTACGAATTGCCTTGCCAAAGCCCATCCGTCCTCGCCTTCCTTTCTGTGTTGCCTGTTGAATACGACCTTATGCGTATTCGTTTCGTTGGATGAAGTCTTTAAAGCTGCAGAATTGCGCGTTGAGGTTCGGTAGATCGAATAGTTTACTGTGATTTTGGTGGCTATCAGATAGGTTGCAGCGAGGACGGGTGGGCTTTGGCCTGGCGGTCCTCGCGCCGGGCTTTGCCCGGTTCCCTCACTTTGTTCGTCAGCCTTTTGGACCGGTGAAGATGGCGCGTCCCTGCGCCAGCTTCACCTCTCGCCAACGTCCTGTTGGCGAGTCCAGTCTTCCTCTCTGCGTTCAGCGCTGCGGATTGCCCTGCCAAAGCCCATCCGTCCTCGCCTCATTTTCCGCGTTGCCTGTTGAATACGATCATATATCTGACGTTATCTTTAGACCCACCACATCCATTGGTGAAAGGGGACAGGGCATTCCACAGCGTTGAGGTGGAGGCAGCAGGTCAGGAGACGGCAACAGGGATAGCCAAAAGCCAGTAAATCTATGAAGCAATAGCCGCATATCTACTCGCTGTATCTGACGCTGTCTTTGAACCCGCGACACGATTGATGGAAGGGGGACAGCCCGGCAGCCGCAGAGGCTGTTCCCTCAGCTCATGGTTACCAGCGGCATCAATACTCATTGCTCGATAAGTCAGTCTGCCCCTAACCCAAATCCATCAGCGACAGCCTCTCCCCGATCCGCCATAAATCTGTTTTACTGATAATCTGCGCCAGCTGGCGTAAAATTCTAATTATGTGGTTTTAATTGTGGCGCAGAGGTTAACGCGTGGTTAATCTGTATGCGCTTTGCATGCATAGAAATCTGTCAGGAATGAATAATTATGAGTAACGCAGAAATCCGTATCGCCGTTGTGGGAGCCGCAGGGCGTATGGGGCGTCAGCTGATTCAGGCTGCTGTTCAGGCTGAAGGTGCACGTCTGGGTGCCGCCGTAGTGCGTGCCGGATCTTCTCTGGTGGGCAGCGATGCCGGTGAACTGGCGGGTTGTGGCGTACAGGGCGTGAAGATCAGCGACAGCCTGGATGCGGTGGTCAACGACTTCGACGTATTGATCGACTTCACCCGCCCGGAAGCGACGCTGAACTATCTGGAATTTTGCCGCCAGCATAAAAAAGCGATGGTAATTGGTACTACCGGTTTCGATGACGCCGGGAAAGCCGCAATCAAAGCCGCTGCGGAAGATATCGGTATCGTGTTTGCCGCCAATTTCAGCGTCGGGGTGAATCTGGTGCTCAAGCTGCTGGAAAAAGCGGCCAAAGTGATGGGCGAGTACGCGGATATCGAAATTGTAGAAGCGCATCACCGGCATAAAGTCGATGCTCCTTCCGGCACGGCGCTGGCGATGGGTGAGGCGATTGCCGATGCCATGGATTGGGATCTGAATGAGCACGCGGTTTATGCCCGTGAAGGGATCACCGGGGAACGTAAGGCGCATACCATCGGTTTTGCCACCGTCCGTGCAGGCGATATCGTCGGTGAGCACACCGCAATGTTTGCAGATATCGGTGAGCGGGTAGAGATTACCCACAAGGCTTCCAGCCGCATGACCTTTGCTAATGGTGCGGTTAAGGCAGGGTTATGGTTGGGTGCGTATAAACCAGGTCTTTTTGACATGAGAAGCGTGCTTAATCTTGATGATTTATAAGTGTTGTAAACCATCGTGATGTGGTTATTTCAATCATAAGTTTATGATTGGATGGGCAATAATTTTATTGCCCTTTTTTATTTTTTTTGAAAATGACATTTTTTTGTAATTTATGGTCTGTAAGTCTTATAAAGTTGGCTTTACCTATCATTAACTCTCCTTTTTATAAGATTTTTGACCATTTGGTCCACTTTTTCACGTTCCCGCATCCATTTTTATGCATTCACTGGCAGGCAACCGATTTTATTGCCAGGATATGTGGTGTTTTCAGCGTTAATCTTCTTATAAACCAACCAGTGAGTTAAAAAGTGAAGAAAAAGTGCCTCGCAGGGTAGACATTCGCGAGGGCGATCATTAGAATGCGCGCAATTTGCCAAAAACTGAGCAGTCAGGCAGTTTTTGCATTGATTCGGCTCTATTTCTGAATTAATATGCAGATATTGTGACTGTTTATTCCCTGGAGGATGTTTTGATTAAGTCAGCGCTCTTGGTTCTGGAAGACGGAACCCAATTCCACGGTCGGGCCATCGGGGCAACCGGATCGGCAGTGGGAGAAGTTGTTTTCAACACTTCAATGACCGGTTATCAAGAAATCCTCACTGATCCTTCCTATTCCCGCCAAATCGTTACTCTTACTTATCCCCATATCGGCAATGTCGGCACCAACTCAGCTGACGCAGAATCTACTCAGGTACATGCACAGGGTCTGGTGATCCGTGACTTACCGCTGATTGCCAGCAACTATCGCAATGAAGAAGGGCTGACCGACTATCTGGTCCGCAACAACATTGTCGCTATTGCCGATATCGATACGCGTAAGCTGACTCGTCTGCTGCGCGAAAAAGGGGCGCAGAACGGCTGCATTATTGCCGGAGATGCACTGGACGCGGCTGTGGCACTGGAAAAGGCTAAAGCCTTCCCTGGCCTGAAAGGCATGGACCTGGCGAAAGAAGTGACCACCCCGGAAGCCTACAGCTGGCTGCAGGGTAGCTGGACGCTGGAAGGCGACCTGCCTGCGGCGAAAGCGGAAGGTGAACTGCCGTTCCACGTAGTGGCCTACGATTATGGCGTGAAGCGCAATATTCTGCGTATGCTGGTGGATCGCGGCTGCCGCCTGACCGTGGTGCCTGCACAGACTCCGGCTGAAGACGTATTAAAGCTGAACCCGGACGGTATTTTCCTCTCCAACGGCCCTGGTGACCCGGAGCCGTGCGACTACGCCATCAGCGCGATTAAGCGTTTCCTGGAAACCGATATTCCGGTATTCGGCATCTGCCTCGGTCACCAGCTGCTGGCGCTGGCCAGCGGTGCAAAAACCGTGAAGATGAAACTTGGTCACCACGGTGGCAACCACCCGGTGAAAGATCACGATAAGAACACCGTGATGATTACCGCACAGAACCACGGTTTTGCCGTTGATGATAGCAACCTGCCTGCGAATCTGCGCGTGACGCATACCTCACTGTTTGACCACACGGTCCAGGGTATTCACCGCACGGATAAAGCGGCTTTCAGCTTCCAAGGTCACCCTGAAGCCAGCCCGGGCCCGCACGATGCAGCCCCCCTGTTCGATCACTTTATCGAACTGATTGAAGCTTACCGTTCCAGCGCGAAATAAGGTCAGGAGAGAGAGCAATGCCAAAACGTACAGACATAAAAAGTATCCTGATCATTGGCGCAGGTCCTATCGTTATCGGTCAGGCCTGTGAGTTTGACTATTCCGGTGCGCAGGCGTGTAAGGCGCTGCGTGAAGAGGGCTACCGCGTCATTCTGGTGAACTCTAACCCGGCGACCATTATGACCGACCCGGATATGGCCGATGCGACCTACATCGAGCCGATTAACTGGGAAGTGGTGCGTAAAATCATCGAAAAAGAGCGCCCGGATGCCGTGCTGCCAACCATGGGCGGCCAGACTGCGCTGAACTGTGCGCTGGAGCTTGAGCGCCGTGGCGTGCTGGAAGAGTTCGGTGTGACCATGATTGGTGCTACCGCCGATGCGATTGATAAAGCCGAAGATCGTCGCCGCTTCGACGTGGCGATGAAAAGCATCGGTCTGGACACCGCGCGTTCCGGTATCGCCCATAATATGGAAGAAGCGCTGGCGGTTGCCGCCGACGTGGGCTTCCCGTGCATCATTCGTCCTTCCTTCACCATGGGCGGCACCGGCGGCGGTATCGCCTACAACCGCGAAGAGTTCGAAGAGATCTGCGAACGCGGTCTGGATCTGTCGCCAACCAACGAGCTGCTGATTGATGAGTCGCTGATTGGCTGGAAAGAGTACGAGATGGAAGTGGTGCGTGATAAAAACGACAACTGCATCATCGTCTGCTCGATTGAAAACTTCGATGCCATGGGCATCCACACCGGTGACTCGATTACCGTTGCGCCAGCACAGACGCTGACCGACAAAGAGTACCAGATCATGCGTAACGCCTCGCTGGCGGTGCTGCGTGAAATCGGCGTGGAAACCGGTGGCTCCAACGTGCAGTTCTCCGTTAACCCGGAAAACGGCCGCCTGATCGTTATCGAAATGAACCCGCGCGTATCACGCTCTTCCGCGCTGGCATCGAAAGCGACCGGCTTCCCGATTGCTAAAATCGCCGCCAAGCTGGCGGTGGGCTTCACCCTCGATGAACTGACCAACGATATCACCGGCGGCCTGACCCCGGCATCGTTCGAACCGTCCATCGACTACGTGGTGACCAAGATCCCACGCTTCAACTTCGAGAAATTTGCCGGTGCTAACGACCGTCTGACCACCCAGATGAAATCCGTGGGTGAAGTGATGGCGATTGGCCGCACGCTGCAGGAATCCATGCAGAAAGCGCTGCGCGGTCTGGAAGTGGGCGCGAACGGCTTCGACCCGAAAGTTGACCTTAACGATGCTGAAGCGCTGACCATCATTCGCCGCGAGCTGAAAGATGCCGGTTCAGACCGCATCTGGTACATCGCCGACGCCTTCCGTGCCGGAATGACCGTGGAAGATGTCTTCGCGCTGACCAACGTGGATCGCTGGTTCCTGGTGCAGATTGAAGAGCTGGTTCAGCTGGAGCAGCAGGTAGCGAAAGTCGGTCTGAACGGCCTGACCTATGACTTCCTGCGCACCCTGAAGCGTAAAGGCTTTGCCGATGCGCGCCTGGCAGCGGTTGCCGGTGTGACCGAATCAGAAATTCGTAAACTGCGCGAGCAGCACAACCTGCACCCGGTGTACAAACGTGTGGATACCTGTGCGGCCGAATTCTCGACCGACACCGCCTACATGTACTCCACCTATGAAGAAGAGTGCGAAGCGAACCCGAATCAGGATCGCGACAAAATCATGGTGCTGGGCGGCGGTCCAAACCGTATCGGCCAGGGTATCGAATTCGACTACTGCTGCGTTCATGCCTCGCTGGCGCTGCGCGAAGACGGTTTCGAAACCATCATGGTGAACTGTAACCCGGAAACCGTCTCCACCGACTACGACACCTCAGATCGTCTGTACTTCGAGCCGGTCACGCTGGAAGACGTGCTGGAAATCGTGCGCATCGAGAAGCCGAAAGGCGTTATCGTACAGTACGGCGGCCAGACTCCACTGAAACTGGCGCGTGCGCTGGAAGCCGCAGGCGTACCGGTTATTGGCACCAGCCCGGACGCCATTGACCGTGCTGAAGACCGTGAGCGTTTCCAGCAGGCGGTTGACCGCCTGGCGCTGAAACAGCCTGCCAACGCCACTGTTACCACCATCGAAATGGCGGTAGAGAAAGCGGCCACCATCGGCTATCCGCTGGTTGTGCGTCCTTCCTATGTGCTGGGCGGCCGGGCGATGGAAATCGTTTACGACGAAATCGACCTGAAGCGCTACTTCACCACGGCGGTTTCCGTTTCCAACGATGCGCCGGTGCTGCTGGATCGCTTCCTGGATGACGCGGTAGAAGTCGACGTGGATGCGATCTGCGACGGTGAGCAGGTGCTGATTGGCGGCATCATGGAGCACATCGAACAGGCTGGCGTTCATTCCGGTGACTCCGCCTGCTCCCTGCCTGCCTACACGCTGAGCAAGGAAATTCAGGATGTGATGCGTCAGCAGGTTGAGAAACTGGCCTTCGAGCTGGGCGTACGCGGTCTGATGAACGTGCAGTTTGCGGTGAAGGATAACGAAGTTTACCTGATTGAGGTGAACCCACGTGCCGCTCGTACCGTGCCGTTCGTCTCTAAAGCTACAAGCGTGCCGCTGGCGAAAGTGGCCGCGCGCGTGATGGCCGGTAAAACGCTGGCTGAGCAGGGCGTGACCGAAGAAATTATCCCGCCGTACTTCTCGGTGAAAGAAGTGGTGCTGCCGTTCAACAAGTTCCAGGGCGTGGACCCTATCCTTGGCCCGGAAATGCGTTCTACAGGTGAAGTGATGGGCGTAGGCCGCACCTTCGCTGAAGCCTTCAGCAAGGCGATGCTGGGCGCGCAGAGCAACATGAAGAAGAGCGGTCGTGCGCTGCTGTCGGTTCGTGAAGGCGATAAGAAACGTATCGTTGAGCTGGCGCGTCGTCTGCTGGGCTTCGGCTTTGAGCTGGATGCCACCGACGGCACCGCAGCGGTGCTGAAAGCTGCCGGTATCGAAGTGCGTCGCGTCAACAAGGTGCATGAAGGCCGTCCACACATTCAGGACCGCGTGAAGAACGGTGAGTACGTGTACATCGTCAACACCACCGCAGGCCGTCAGGCGATTGAAGACTCCAAGCTGATCCGCCGCAGTGCGCTGCAGTATAAAGTGCACTACGACACCACGCTGAACGGTGCCTTCGCCACCACCAACTCGCTGAACGCCAGCGCGATCGACCAGGTTATCTCAGTGCAGGAAATGCACGCGCAGATTAACGGTTAATCACCCTCTCGTCGGGCCAGGTCAGGCATGCCTGACCGCTACAGAGGCGTTAAGGGGCGACCAGTTTTCTGGTCGCCCCTTTTTTTAACCAATTTTTGCCAGAGTCTCCAGCGTGGTGGACTCATTCTCGATCAGGCGGATCAGTAAAATAGCCTGTTTATTCGGTTTTGCCCGCCCCTGCTCCCAGTTCTGATAGGTGGTCAGTCCGGTCTGCAAATACTGCGCAAATACCGCCTGTGAAAGCTGTAAATTTTCACGAATAGTGCGCAGCTCTTCCGGTGCCAGAGCAATTTCGGCCCTGGCCGTCAGACGGTGGGTTTTCAGGGTTTTCTTGCCCTGCTGCTGTTCAGCCAGAGCGCCAAAACCTTCAACCAGCTCAGCGTAAAGATCGCGTTTTTCCATGTGATCATCATCCTTTAGTCAGGTGTGTTAGCAACGCACGTAAGTGTTCGCGCTGGGGCGGCGAGAGATCGCCTATCTCACCTTTGCTGTAAATGGTAAACAGCAGAAAATGTGCCTGTTCCTGCCACCAGTAATAGATTATCCGCGAGCCACCGCGTTTTCCTTTATGGCGATGGTTGTCGCCCACGCGTATTTTACGCAGCCCACCGGTGTGTTGGATCACGTCACCGCAGGTGGGGCAGAGCATAAGCAAATTCTGCAAACTGCGGAACGCTTCGTCAGTAAGATAGTCGGCACGATGACGTGCAAACGGCGGAAGTTCTACAAAGATAGCATCCACTGCTGTTTCTCCAGGCTCTAAACTATGCCCAAATATGGGTTAGTTCAAGGTTTTTTTGTCGTTTTATTAAACACCCTGATTTTGCTTGCTTGCCTCAGACATGTCTCGCACCTTGCTCAATCCCTGCGCAATGCTTCGCAATTCTGCACCTTTCCCGCTCAGAAGATTTTCTTATCAAATACAAATAACCAGTTAAATCATATGTATAAATTTTGGCATTCTCTTTGCAGTGTCCCTGACAGGTTGAGTTGTTGGACCAATTTCAGGAGGCAGCATGTCATTACTTCCCGCCGCACTGGCACCGATAGCTGTACAGCACAGTGATGTGCTGGTGCTCGATGCGCTGACGCGCTATGTGGCGCAGTCAGGGATGCAGATCGGCGAGCGCCTGCCGCCGGAGCGGGTGCTGGCGGAGCAGCTTGCCGTTAGCCGCAATACGGTGCGCGAAGCGCTGAAACGCTGGGAAACACTGGGCATTATCGTGCGGCGCAAGGGCAGCGGCACCTTTCTGCAGGCCGAAGTCACCAGCAATGACAGTTTTCTGTCGCTGCGCTTCAAAAACGACTCACAAAACATGCTGCACGCGCTGGAGGTCCGCCGAATTATTGAGGCCGAATCCTGCTCGCTGGCGGCGGTGCGCGCCACGGCGGATGACCTGTTGCTGATTGAACAGCGTCTGCTGGAGATGGAGCGCGTGCACCTGGCCGTCGGTTCCGCCGGCGCGGAGGACTGGCTATTTCACTCCAGTATTTACCAGGCGGCGCACAACCCGCTGTTACTGCATATGGTGGTGGGGCTGTACGACACCCTGCACGCCTTTTTTGAATCCCCGCCCGAGCAGGCGCTGTTCAGCGACTCGTTTCCGCTACATCGCACACTGTTTGAGGCCATACAGCAGCGCGATGCCGATGAGGCAAAGCGCGTCAGCCATCTGATTCTTGACATAACCGAACGTGACATGAAGGACGTGATCCATGCAGCCAGAAAAGCGTAGTGACCAGACCCAGTTAACCCACGATGCCCGTCATGACAAAGGGGCCGTATCGCCGCCGATTTACCAGTCTTCGCTGTTCAGCTTCAGCGACTACGACAGCATGATTGCCCGCTTCCGTGGCGACAGCGACCAGCCGCTCTATTCCCGCGTGGATAACCCGACGGTGAAAGAGCTGCAGGAAAAAGTGGCGAAGCTGGAGCAGGGGGAAGCCTGCCTGGCATTCAGTAGCGGCATGGCGGCGATCAGCAACGCCATTCTCAGCGTGGTATCGCCCGGTGACAAAGTGGTGTGTATCAATCACGTTTACCCGGATACCTATCGTTTCCTGCGTGGCTTCTGCCAGCGCTTCCGTATTCGCAGCGAATTCGTCGACGGTGAGTCGCTCGAGTCGGTTAAAGCGGCGCTGTCCGGCGCGAAACTGCTGTATCTGGAAAGCCCGAGCAGCTGGGTGATGGGCGAACAGGACCTGCGTTCGCTGGCCGAACTGGCGCAGTCGATGGGCGTCACCACCATTATCGACAACAGCTGGGCATCGCCGCTGTATCAAAAACCGCTGACGCTGGGCATCGATATCGTGGTGCATTCCGCCTCGAAATACATCAGCGGCCACAGCGATGTGGTGGCCGGGCTGGTGATTGCCAGCCGCGAACGCATTGCCGCTATCACCAGCGGTGTCAGCCCGTTCCTCGGCGGCAAGCTGTCGGCCAACGAAGCCTGGCTGCTGATCCGCGGCCTGCGTACGCTGCCGCTGCGTATGCGTCAGCATCAGGAGAGCGCATTGAGCATTGCCCGGCAGCTGCTGGCGCACCCGCAGGTCACCCGCGTTTATCACCCCGGTCTTGAACCGCTGCCTTCCTCCGCCCTCAGCGGCTACAGCGGGCTGTTTGCCTTCGAACTGGATGAGTCGGTGGATATTCCCCGCTTCTGTAATGCGCTTGGCCTGTTCCATATGGGCGTGAGCTGGGGCGGTTTTGAAAGCCTGGTGATGCCGGCGATTTCGGTGCTCAACCAGGCAGGAGAGTTTAATTCCGCTCGCGATTTTGGCGTGTCGCCCCGCGTGGTGCGCGTCTCTATCGGTCTGGAAGAGACGGAAGAGTTGTGGCTCGACTTGCAGCAGGCGATTGCCGCCGCACGCTAAACCCCGCCCGGCGGGACATTTCATCTAACCAGAGGTCATCATCATGCAACATCCTATGCGCGCTTTGTTATGCCAGTGCGTGGTCGCCGCCCTGGGAATGGGTGCCGCGGTCTTTAGCCAGGCCGCCACCAAACTGACGCTGGTAGAGGTGATCACCAGCCCGGCAAGGACCGCCGTTTTGCAGGAGATGCTGACGGACTACAAGAAACAGCATCCGGGAACGGAAATCGAGGTGATCTCGCTGCCGTGGGGCCAGGCGTTTGAAAAGCTGGGCACTATGCTGCAAAGCGGCCAGGTGCCGGACGTAGTGGAGATGCCGGATACCTGGCAGGGGCTGTACGCCAGCAACAATATGCTGGAAGACCTGGAGCCGCAGCTGAAAAGCTGGTCTGCCACGCCGCAGCTCACCGACAAGGCGCTGGCGATGGCGCGTGCCGCCAACGGTAAAGCGACGATGATCCCTTACGGCTTCTATCTGCGGGCGATGTTCTGGAACAAGAAGCTGTTCCAGCAGGCGGGCCTGAGCGAAGCGCCGAAAACCATGGATGAGTTCGTGGCCGATGCGAAGAAAATCAGCGCGCTGGGCAACGGCATTAGCGGCTACTGCATGCGCGGCGGCGTGGGCGGCACCAACGCCTGGATGATGTTTATGGCGGCGATGAACGGCTCGCCGGACTTCTTCGATAAGCAGGGTAACAGCACGCTGACCCAGCCCGGAGCGCTGAAGGGGGCGCAGCTGCTGGTAGATATGTACCAGAGCGGCGGCGCGCCGAAGGACAGTGTGAACTGGGGCTTTAACGAGATCGTTTCCGGCTTCTACTCCGGTAAATGCGCGATGCTCGATCAGGACCCGGATGCGCTGATCGCCATCAAAAACAGCATGCCTGCCGAGGACTTTGCCGTAGCTCCGATGCCGGTTGGCCCGTCGGGCAAAGCCTTCCCGACCATTGGCTATACCGGCTGGTCGGTGTTCAAACAGGCAAAACAGAAGGATCAATCCTGGCAGCTGATCCAGTTCCTCAGCAGCGAGTCAAACAACCTTACCTGGTCGAAGTTCGTGGGTACGCTGCCGATCTACAAGGGGGCGGAAAACGATCCTTACTACCACTCGCCGCAGTTTGCCGGCTGGTTTGCCGAGCTGAACAGCCCGAACTATGTGCCGCTGACCATGCCGACGCATCTGAAAGGCTGGGGCTACTTTAACTCGGTGATTGTGAAGGAAAGTTCGCAGGAAACCCTGCTGGATCAGAACGATACGGAATCCATGGTCAAGGACTGGGCGAAATACCTGACGAAAGAGCAGAAGGCCTGGCTGGCCACGCAATAACAGTGACTCCCGCTCAGGCGGGAGCCTTTACGGAGACGCCCTATGATGCTTGATACCCCCGCTGGCCGCGTCGCCAGCGCTCCGCGCTTTGCTCGCCTGCGTATGCTGGCCGAGCCGTGGCTTTACCTCAGCCCGACGTTGGTGCTGATCGGGCTGTTTATTTTTGTGCCGATGATGATCGGCATTTCCTACGCCTTCCAGAATATTCAGCTGTTGAATCCGATGGATAGCGGCTGGGTTGGCCTGGATAACTTCCGCCAGATGTTTGACGATCGGCGCTTCTTTAAGGCGCTGGGCCATACCGTGAACTGGACGCTGACTTCGCTGGCGCTGCAGTTCGCGCTGGGCCTGGGGCTGGCGCTGCTGCTGAATCGCGAGTTCCCGCTGCGCCGCTGGGCGCAGGCGCTGGTGTTTCTGCCGTGGGCAGTACCGGCATTTTTATCCGGCCTGACCTGGTCGTGGCTGCTTAACCCGGTAATCGGTATTTTGCCGCACTGGCTGGTGGATCTGCACGTGCTCAGCGAGCCGTACAATATCCTCTCCGATCCGCAGCTGGCGCTGTACGGGCCGGTGATCGCCAACGTCTGGTTTGGCATTCCTTTTTTTGCCATCACCCTGCTTGCTGCCTTGCAGTCGATCCCGAAGGATCTCTATGAAGCCGCGTCGATGGACGGTGCCAGCGGCTGGCAGCAGTTTAAGCGCGTGACGTTGCCGTTCCTGGCTCCGATGATCGCGATTACTGTGATGCTGCGAACCATCTGGATCGCCAACTTTGCCGATCTGATCGTGGTGATGACCGACGGCGGCCCCGCCGGTTCCACCTCGATCCTCTCCAGCTACATCTTTACCACCGCCTACCGCAAGCTGGACTTCGGCTACGCCTCGGCGATGGCGGTATTCCTGCTGGTGCTGATGACCTGCTACGCGCTGGTGCTGCTGCGCATTCGCCAGCGTCTGTTGAAATAAGGAGGCGACGATGAGTGCACTGTTACGTTTGATTGGCCATCGTGCCGGTATCCTGTGTTATCTGTTATTTGCGCTGTTCCCGCTGTACTGGGTGATCAAAATTTCGCTGACCCCCGATCCCCTGTTGTTCAGCGAGGGCGTCCGGCTGTGGCCTGCGGCGCTGACCCTTGACCATTTCCGCCGGGTGCTGGTGGAGAGCGACTTCCCGACCTTCTTCACCAACAGTCTGATCGTCTCGTTCGGCACCGCCGCGCTGTCGACGGTGGTGGCGGCCGCTGCGGGCTACGCGTTTTCCCGCTTTGGCTTTCGCGGCAAAACGGTGATGGCTGCGGCGCTGCTATTTACCCAGATGTTCCCGCTGGTGATGATCCTGGCGCCGATTTATAAGGTGATGGCGCCGCTTGGGCTGACCAACAGTCTGTTCGGTCTGATCCTGGTTTACAGTGCGTTCAACGTACCGTTTGCCACCTTTCTGATGCAGTCGTTTTTCGATGCGATCCCGAAAGATCTGGAAGAGTCCGCGATGCTGGAAGGCTGCACCCGCTTTCAGGCGCTGTATCGGGTGCTGATGCCGCTGACCCTGCCGGGCATGGCCGCCACGCTGGGGTTTGTCTTTACCGCCGCGTGGAGCGAGCTGCTGTTCTCGCTGATGCTGATTAATAAAAACGAAGTGATGACCTTCCCGGTCGGGCTGCTGAGCTTCGTGTCTAAATTCGCCGTTTCCTGGGGAGATATGATGGCCGCCGCCGTGCTGGCGCTGATCCCCGCCTGTCTGTTTTTCGCCTTCATTCAGCGCTACCTGATCCAGGGGCTGACGGCTGGCGCGGTAAAAGGATAATCACGATGGCTCAAATTTCTCTGTCTCAAATCCAGAAGCGCTACGGCAACGTTGAGGTGCTGCGCAATATCGATCTGACTATCGCCGACGGCGAGTTTGTGGTGCTGGTAGGGCCGTCAGGATGCGGTAAATCCACCCTGCTGCGCACTATCGCCGGACTGGAGCTGGCCAGCAGCGGAGATATCCGCATCGGCAGCCGCCTGATGAATCAGGTTGCGCCAAAGGATCGCGATATCTCAATGGTGTTTCAGAGCTATGCGCTCTATCCGCACCTGACCGTGGCGCGCAACATGGGCTTCAGTCTGGAAGTGCAAAAACGTCCGAAGGCGGAAATTGATGCGGCAGTACAGCGCGCGGCAGAGATCCTCAGCCTGACGCACCTGCTGGATCGACGGCCAAAAGAGCTGTCCGGCGGCCAGCGCCAGCGTGTGGCGATGGGGCGGGCGATTGTGCGCCAGCCGCAGGTGTTTCTGTTTGATGAGCCGCTCTCTAACCTTGATGCCCAGCTGCGCGGACAGATGCGGGTAGAGATAAAAAAACTGCATCAGCAGCTGAGTAATACCATTGTTTACGTCACCCACGATCAGGTGGAGGCGATGACGCTGGCCGATCGTATCGTGGTGCTGAATCACGGGGTGATTCAGCAGGTGGGCACGCCGCTGGAGCTGTACGACACGCCAGCGAATAAATTTGTCGCCAGCTTTATTGGTTCCCCGCCGATGAACTTTATTAACGGGCGGGTACAGAGAGGCGATCGCGGCGCGTGCGTGGAAGTTAATAACCGACTGGTGCTGCCGCTGGGCGAACGCGATGGCATCGCGGCAGGTAAAGAGGTGATTTACGGCATTCGTCCGGAAAATATTACGCTGTGCGATCTGGCCGACGAAGGCGCTCTGCCGCTACAGGTGTCGCTGGTGGAGCCGACCGGTCTGTCCGAACTGATTCACGGTACGCTGCACGGCATTCCACTGATGATTTACAGCACGCTGCGCTCTGGTGCACAGGCCGGGGATACCATCGGTATCGCGCTGGATGTGACCAGAGTGCAGCTGTTTGATGCGGACAGCCAGATCCGCCTGTAGCGATCAGGAAAGCGCGACCTTGATGCCCAGCGCGATAAGAACGCCCCCCAGCAGCTTATCAACAATGCGCTGGGCTTTAGCCAGCCCGCGACGCACCGGTGCGCTCTGGATTAACACAACCAGCAGCGGCCACCACAGCGCCGACAGGCCAAGGATGATACCGGCATACAGCAGCTTTTCGCTGATGTCGGAATTCACGCTCAGTACCTGGGTAAAGATCGACAGGAAGAACAGTGTGGCCTTGGGGTTCAGCAGATTGCACAGATAGCCCTGCAGGAAGGCTTTCTTCAGCGAGGTTTGTTCCGGGGCAACCTGGCTGAGATCCATTTTGCTGCCGCCGCGAGAAATCAGCGCCTGAATACCGATGTAAATCAGATAGCCCGCACCGGCATATTTCAGCAGCATAAACAGCCACGGCGTGGTGGTGATCACCACCGCCAGTCCGGCGACGCAGTAGGCCATATGGGTGGCGACGGCGCAGTTAACGCCGAGCGCACTCATCAGCGCCGCGCTGCGGCGATAGCGAGCGGCGTTCTTGATAATCAGGAAAAAATCGGGTCCGGGAGAGAGCATTCCCAGTGCCGCAATGGTCGCGACAAATAAGCTGGTTTCTAACATGATGGTGGTCTGCATCTTAACGAAAGCAGAATTTTAGCACGCCGTCGGGGAATTTCATGGCGAAAATGGTGGGGAAAGTGACGCAACCGATAACCTGATAAACCTTTACTGAATAAGCTACGCTTTGCTATCGACGAAACTTTCGCCTTTCCGTATGATGGCGCCAATTTTACCCCTGTTGAGTTTTATATGATGATTAGCCTGATTGCGGCCCTGGCGGCCGATCGTGTAATTGGGATGGAAAATGCCATGCCGTGGCATCTGCCAGCGGATCTGGCCTGGTTTAAGCGCCACACCCTGAACAAGCCGGTGGTGATGGGGCGTCGTACCTGGGAATCCATTGGTCGCCCGCTGCCGGGACGCCTGAATATCGTGATTAGCAGTAAAAAAGGCGATGCGGAAGGGGTGACCTGGGTGACTTCTATCGAAGACGCGCTGAAAGCCGCTGGTGATGTTGAAGAACTGATGGTGATTGGCGGTGGTCGTATTTACGAGCAGCTGTTGCCGCGTGCCGATCGCCTGTATCTGACCCACATTGATGCGGAAGTGGAAGGGGATACCCATTTCCCTGACTATGAGCCGGACGAGTGGCAGTCAACCTTCAGCGAGTTCCACGATGCTGACGACAAAAACTCCCACAGCTTCTGCTTTGAGATTTTGGACCGTCGTTAACGATCGTCGTTAATCGTGAGAAGTTAAAAAGGGCGGACAATGCTGTCCGCCCTTTTGCTTTAAACAAGGCCCGTGCTTACAGGATTTCACTTTCGCGGCTGGAAACCTGGGTAAATACCCGCTTATCTTCCCAGCGCAGCATGGTCAGCGTGCCGCCCCAGCAGCAGCCCGTGTCCAGGCCAATAATTCCTTCCGGAGTCCCTTTACCTTCCAGCGACGCCCAGTGGCCGAATACGATGGTGTATTCACGCGAGACCGGGCCCGGAATGTTGAACCACGGTTTTAACGGTGGCGGGGCGCTTTCCGGCGATTCTTTACTGATCATATCCAGTTGACCGTTGGGGAAGCAGAAGCGCATCCGCGTCAGGGCGTTGCTGCTGAACCGCAACCGTGCCAGGCCACTCAGCTCCGGCGAC
This sequence comes from Erwinia sp. S43, assembly GCF_016624745.1. Taxonomy (NCBI): domain Bacteria; kingdom Pseudomonadati; phylum Pseudomonadota; class Gammaproteobacteria; order Enterobacterales; family Erwiniaceae; genus Erwinia; species Erwinia sp. S43. The sequence goes on from NZ_JACVTX010000017.1 coordinate 87,361, forward strand.
CAGTTGTTGGGCATATCGCCGTACATGGCATCAAGGAACAAAGGATAGGTATCGCTGCTCAGTACCGATTCCACCTCTCGTGCGCACATTTTGGCAGTTTCAATATCCCACTGCGGTGTGATGCCGGCATGCGCCATGACCAGCTTTTTCTCTTCATCGACCTGCAGCAGCGGCTGGCGACGCAGCCAGTTGATCAGCTCATCGGCATCGTCCGCCTGGAGCAGGGGCGAAATGCGATCCTTGGGCTTATTGCGGCTGATGCCGGCATACACCGCCAGCAGGTGCAAATCGTGGTTGCCCAGCACCAGTCTGACGCAGTCTCCCAGCGAACGCACAAAACGCAGTACTTCCAGTGAGTCCGGACCGCGCGCGACCAAATCACCGGTCAGCCATAGCTGGTCCTGATGCGGATCGAAGGCAACCTGACCCAGCAACGACCGCAGCTCGTCATAGCAGCCGTGAACATCCCCGATTAGATAAGTACTCATGCATCTGTCCTGAAAATATGAAAGCAGCCCTGGCGATCCCCGGCGATAAGCAGGGTAGTAGAGGCTGAAGGGAAAAGAGCGGATTAATGAATATGGCTGGCGATGGCCAGACGAAATACCGGGATATCCACCAGTAGTTTTTCACCTTCGCTGTCCACCATCTGATAGTGGCCCTGCATGGTGCCCATTGGCGTTTCCAGCACTGCACCGCTGGTGTACTGGTATTCGCCGCCGGGTTCAATATGCGGCTGTTCACCGATAACGCCTTCGCCTTGAACTTCGGTTTCACGACCGTTACCGTTGGTGATCAGCCAGTAGCGGCCGAGAAGCTGAACGGAAACACGCCCCAGATTGCGGATGGTGATGGTGTAGGCAAAAACATAGCGATCTTCATCAGGTGCGGACTGCGACTCGATATAGACACTCTGTACCTGTACACAAACACGGGGCGTATCGTTCATATTCAGCTCTCCTGCGGCTGTGGATTCGCAGATAACCAGTTAGCCAGCTGGCAGTACTGCGCCACCGTAATGTTCTCGGCGCGCAGGGTGGGATCGATATTCATCTCTTCCAGCGCTTCCAGCGTGAATAGATGGCCCAGGCTGTTGCGCAGCGTTTTACGGCGTTTGCCGAAGGCTTCTGTCGTGATGCGGCTCAGCACTCGAACGCTTTCTACCGGGTTAGGCAGCGTGGCATAAGGCACCAGACGCACTACGGCGGAATCAACTTTTGGCGCCGGGGTGAAGGACTCCGGCGGGACTTCCAGCACCGGGATCACCTGGCAGTAGTACTGCGCCATTACTGTCAGACGACCATACGCCTTACTGCCCGGGCCGGCAACCAGACGATTCACCACTTCCTTTTGCAGCATAAAGTGCATGTCGCGAATCGAACCGACGTAGCTGAACAGGTGGAACATCAGCGGCGTGGAAATATTATACGGCAGGTTGCCGAACACGCGCAGCGGCTGGCCTTTTTCTGCGGCGAGCGCCGCAAAATCAAAGGTCATCGCATCCTGCTGGAAGATCGTCAGTTTCGGGCCAAGGAACGGATGGGTTTGCAGGCGTGCAGCCAGATCGCGGTCAAGTTCCACCACGGTCATTTCATCAATACGCTCGCCAACCGGTTCGGTCAGTGCGCCAAGGCCGGGGCCGATTTCGACAATCGCCTCGCCGCGCTGGGGGTGGATAGCGTTGACAATACTGTCGATAATATACTGATCGTTAAGGAAGTTCTGGCCAAAACGTTTGCGGGCAAAATGGCCCTGATGGACGCGACTATTCATTACTGCTCTTAATCATGGTGATGGCGAGGTTAAGCGCCGTTTTAAAGCTGCCCGCATCGGCCTGCCCGCTTCCGGCCAGCTCAAGAGCCGTACCGTGATCGACAGACGTGCGGATAAATGGCAGACCGAGGGTGATGTTCACCGCGCGGCCAAAGCCCTGATATTTTAGCACCGGAAGTCCCTGATCGTGATACATCGCCAGTACAGCGTCTGCATTTTGCAGATACTTGGGCTGGAACAGCGTATCGGCAGGGAGCGGGCCGGTCAGGTTTAACCCGCGCTGGCGCAGTTCGTCCAGCGCCGGGATAATGGTATCAATTTCTTCGCGGCCCATATGGCCGCCTTCCCCGGCGTGGGGATTCAGCCCGCAGACCAGAATATGCGGCTCCCGGCTGCCAAACTTACTTTGCAGATCGGCATGCAGGATCGTAATCACTTCATGCAGGCTTTCACGAGTAATGGCGGCGGAAACATCCTTCAGCGGCAGATGTGTGGTTGCCAGCGCTACGCGCAGCTCTTCCGTTGCCAGCATCATGACTACGCGATCGCAGCCCGCGCGTTCGGCAAAGAATTCGGTATGGCCGCTGAATGGGATACCGGCATCGTTAATGACACCCTTGTGGACCGGACCGGTGATCAGCGCGGCAAACTCGCCGTTCAGACAGCCGTCACAGGCGCGGGCGAGAGAGGCCAGCACGTAATGGCTGTTATCCACGCACAGCTCACCGGCGGTCACCGGCTGCGCCAGCGGCAGCGGCAATACGGTCAGCGTACCCGCGCTCTGTGGCTGAGCGGGCATATCCGGCTGGTATTCACGCAGGGTCAGGGGTAAATGCAAAGCTGCCGCGCGGGTGCGCAGCAGCTCGGAGTCGGCACAGATAACCAGTTCAACCGGCCAGGCCTGCTGGGCCAACTGAACGATTAAATCGGGACCAATCCCGGCGGGTTCGCCGGGAGTGATAACGACGCGAAAGTTATTGCGCATTGGCATCCAGAATCTTCACATAGGCAGTGGCGCGTTCTTCCTGCATCCACGTCTGTGCTTCTTCCGCAAACTTGCGGTTGAACAGCAGGCGGTAAGCACGTTCTTTCTTCGCCGCGTCGGTCTTATCAACCTGGCGCGTGTCCAGCAGCTGAATTAAATGCCAGCCGAACGAAGAGTGAACCGGGGCGCTCATCTGGCCTTTTTGCAGACGCAGCAGCGCATCACGGAAGGCCGGGTCGAAGGTTTCCGGAGAAGCCCAGCCCAGGTCGCCGCCCTGATTCGCAGAGCCAGGGTCCTGTGACAGCTGCTTAGCCGCATTGGCAAAGCTCAGCTTGCCGCTGTTGATCTCATTGGCGACTTCCTGCAGCTTCTGGCGTGCCTGGTCATCGGTCATAATTGGTGACGGCTTCAGCAGGATATGGCGGGCATGCACTTCGGTTACGGAGATGCTCTGGCTGTCGCCACGCATGTCGTTCACTTTCAGGATATGGAAGCCAACACCGGAACGGATTGGACCGATAATGTCGCCTTTTTTGGCAGTAATCAGTGCCTGGCCGAACAGTGACGGCAGCTCCTGAATACGGCCCCAGCCCATGTTACCGCCCTTCAGCGCCTGTGGATCGGCAGAGTAGGTGATGGCCATCTTACCGAAGTCAGCGCCGCCCTTAGCTTCTTCAACCAGTTTACGCGCCAGCGCTTCCTGATCGTCAACCTGCTGCTGTGAAGGGTTTTCCGGCAGCGGCAGCAGAATGTGGCTGAGGTTCAGCTCGGTGCCTGCGTCGTTCTGCGAGGCCATCTGCGTTGCCAGGGAGTCCACTTCCTGCGGCAGAATAGTGACACGGCGGCGAACTTCGTTATTGCGCACTTCTGATGTCAGCATCTCTTTACGGATTTGCTCACGGTAGGTGGCGTAGTTGATGCCGTCGTAAGCCAGGCGGCTACGCAGCTGATCGGTACTCATTTTATTTTGTGCGGCGATATTGCCAATGGCCTGATCCAACTGGGCATCGCTGATCTGAATACCGGCCTGTTTCGCCATTTGCAGGAGAATGTTGTCCATAATCAGACGTTCAATAATCTGATGGCGTAACGTTTTATCATCGGGTAGCTGCTGTCCTGCCTGCTGTGCCTGACCTTTAACGGACTGCATCATGCCGTCCACATCACTTTCTAACACCACGCCGTTGTTAACAATAGCGGCGACTTTATCAACTACCTGCGGTGCTGCGAACGCGGTGCTGGCTGTCAGCGCGGCACCGAGGATCAGCATTCTCCAGTTCTTCATACTTTTTCCATTCTTCCTATCCGCAATGCGGGTTGGCATATCAAACATTACAACATCAGAAAGCGCGTTGATAAGGCAGGATGCCCTGACGCAGCATTTGACCGGTACCTAAGCCATAACTTGGGCTGAGGCCACGCAGCTCAATGTTGAACGAGACTTTATTGTCATACTTACTGCTGTCGTCTTCCCAGCTGGTGATTTTACGTTCATAGCCAAGGCGAATCGCATAACAGCATGAGCTGTACTGGATACCCACCAGCTGATCGGCAGGCTGATTGGCTTTCGTATCGTAATACCACGCACCGACGACGGACCAGGCATCAGCAATAGGCCAGCTTGCTGTGGCACCAACCTGAGAAATACCTTTTTGATACAGCGGGTTAGTATACTGAGTCAGCGTCTGCTGAATATACTCCTCGCTGGTATAACGGTAGTTCAGCTGTACCATGCGGTCAGCATCACGGCGCCATTCCAGCACGGCATTACCCTGTGAAACGTTGTCCAGACGGGTGTCATACTGCAGTCCACCACGTGCTGCCCAACGGTCGCTGATTTTCCAGTAGGTATCGCCCGCCCACACCAGGCTGCCTCGATCGTCATCGTCCGTATAGTTTAATCCGGTGCGTGCCGGGGTAAACGAGTAGATTTGACCAATGGAAGCGTTAAAACGTTCAACCAAATCGTTATCAAATATTCGCGTGGTCACACCGGTAGTCACCTGGTTCGCCGAAGCGATGCGATCCAGGCCGCTGTATGTCTTGTCGCGGAACAGACCGGTATAGTCGGTCTGCAACAGCGTGGAGTCATAGGCGTTGATATTGCTCTGGTTACGATACGGAATGTACAGGTACTGCATCCGCGGTTCCAGAGTCTGGGTATAGCCTGGCGACCAGTTCATATCACGGTCAAAGACCATCTTGCCGTCAATTTTAAACTGCGGCATAACGCGGTTAACCGAGTTCTTTAACTGGTTATCCTGGTTCTGGCTCAGCGAGTTGAAGTATTCAACATCATTTTGCTCATAGTGGGTTGCCAGCAGTTTGGCTTCGGTGTTCAGGCTACCCCAGCTGTTAGAGAGCGGCAGGTCGATGGTGGGTTCCAGATGCAAACGCGTGGCGTCCGGAAGATCGCCGTTCACGTTGGTGAACTTCACTGCCTGAGCATAAAGATGCGTATCGAACGGGCCGATATCATTTTTATAGTAGTTGAAGTCAAACTGCGGCTCTGCGCGATACACATTACGCGTGGAGTTATTGGCGAATATCTGGAACTGTTTGGTCGACAGCGTGGCATCCCAGTTCTTTTCCGCATAGCCCACGCTGAATTTCTGCGTGACATAGCCATCGGTGGTTGAACCGTAGGTGGAGTCAAGGTCGGTAAAGTAATACGGATCGCTGACTTTGGTGTAGTCCGCGTTGAAACGCCAGTTCTGCTCGTAGACGCCGGAGTGACGCCAGTGGAACAGCCAGCGGTTCGAATCTTTATCGTCCGCATGCTCACGATTGTAAACGTCATCGGAGTTCATGTAGTCGAATTCCATCAGGCCGGTGCCTACACCGGTCAGATAGCGGAACTCGTTCTGCCACTGCATGCCACGGCGGCTGATGTAGTGCGGCGTCAGCGTGGCATCGGCCTGTGGCGCGATATTCCAGTAGTACGGCAGCATAAACTCGAAGCCGCTGCTGCTGCCGTATTTGGCATTCGGGATCAGGAAGCCTGAGCGGCGTTTGTCACCCACCGGCAGCTGCAGGTAAGGGCTGTAAAACACCGGCACCGGGCCTATCTTAAAGCGGGCATTCCAGATCTCAGCCAGCTGCTCATCACGATCGTGGATCACTTCTGAACCCACGACGCTCCAGCTATTCTGGCCCGGAAGACAGGAGGTAAAAGTCCCGTTTTCCAGAATGGTGTAGCGGCTGTCACCGCGCAGTTTCATCTGGTCGGCATCACCACGCCCCTGGCGGCCCACCATCTGGTAGTTACCGTTCCAGACGTTAGTGTCTTTGGTATTCAGATTTGACCAGGCTTTCGGGCCTTTCAGGATCACCTGATTATCGTCGTAGCGCACATTGCCGAGTGCATCCACGGTACGGGTAGGTGTGGCCTGACCCTGCACGGTTTTTTGGTGCAGCTGAACTTCGTCGGACTGCAGGCGGCTGTTGCCCTGCTGAATATCAACATTGCCGGTAAATACCGCGTTATCGGGGTAGTTTCCCTGTGCTTTGTCCGCATCAATGGTGACCGGCAGTTCGTTGGTTTTTTTTCCCTGTACCAGAGGACGGTCGTAACTAGGTACACCCAGCATACATTGAGATGCGAGGTCATCGGCCAGTCCTTGCTGGCTGTACAGCGCTGAACCGATTAGGGTTGCCAGCAATGTAGGTAGACTTTTTTTCATACGCGGTATCGAAAATTCCGTGGTCACTGGCATCATGCCGACAAACCGTCAGAGACTAACGTACTCAACTGGATTGCGCCAGTCATACCCACCATCTTTCAGGAGGGGGACTATTCGCTTCCGTCGACTCTTTGTCTGTCCGCATCAACCAAACAGGGATACTTCTGGTTGTTTGACCGTGTTGCCAATAGGCTATGGGATGAATGACAGGTATGATAATGCAATTTTTAGCCTTCAGCATGGCGAATTGAGGAGTATATGCGCTATTGGGGAAAAGTATTGGGTCTTGTGCTCGGTTTGTTATCCGGCGCGGGCTTTTGGGGACTGGTGATCGGTCTGTTGATTGGCCATTTGATTGACCGTGCAAGTGTGACCCGACAGCAGGGCTACTTTGCCAATCAGCAGACCCGCCAGGCGCTGTTTTTCCGTACGACCTTCCAGGTAATGGGGCATTTGACCAAGTCAAAAGGGCGGGTGACCGACGCGGATATTCAGATGGCCTCGTTGCTGATGGATCGCATGCAGCTGCACGGCGAGGCGCGTACCGCCGCACAGCGTGCTTTTCGCGAAGGCAAAGAGGGTGACTATCCGTTAAGGGATAAACTTCGCGAACTGCGCAGTGCCTGTTTTGGTCGTTTTGATTTGATCAGGATGTTTCTGGAAATTCAGATCCAGGCAGCGTTTGCCGACGGGTCTCTGCATCCTAACGAGCGCCAGGTGCTGTACGTGATTGCAGAAGAGCTGGGGATCTCCCGCGTTCAGTTCGATCAGTTCTTACGCATGATGGAGAGCGGCCAGCAGTTCGGCGGCGGCGGTTACCAGAGCGGCGGTTCTTCTCAGGGCGGTTATACCCCCGGCAGCCGTGGCCCGACGCTGGAAGATGCCTGTAGCGTGCTCGGTGTTAAAAGCAGCGATGAAGCCACCACTATCAAGCGTGCCTATCGTAAGCTGATGAGCGAACATCATCCCGACAAACTGGTGGCAAAAGGATTACCACCGCAGATGATGGAAATGGCCAAGCAGAAAGCGCAGGAAATTCAGGCCGCGTACGACCTGATTAAACGCGAGAAAGGATTTAAGTAGTTCCCAGGCAGGCTGCAAATCAAAAATCGGCGGGCTGGCGGAAGGTCATCGGCGTGCCGAACAGCGGATGAGTAATGCTCAGGCTCTCCGCATGCAGCTGCAGGCGCGGTGCCATTGCCCGCGCTTCATCGTGTGCATAGAAGCGATCGCCGAGAATAGGGTGCCCCAGCGCCAGCATGTGTACGCGCAGCTGGTGGGAGCGCCCGGTGATCGGTTTTAACTGCACGCGTGCGCTGTTGTCAGCGGCATAGTCCAGCACCTGATACTCGGTCTGCGCCGATTTCCCGGTTTCAAAACACACCTTCTGCTTAGGCCGGTTCGGCCAGTCACAAATCAGCGGTAAATCGACCAGGCCACTTTCCGGCTGCGGATGCCCCCAGACGCGGGCGACGTAGGTTTTCTGCGGCTCGCGCTCGCGGAACTGGCGTTTCAGCTCACGTTCGGCGGCCTTATTCAGCGCCACGACGATCACGCCGCTGGTGGCCATATCCAGGCGATGCACGGATTCGGCTGTCGGAAAATCACGCTGGACGCGCGTCATCACGCTGTCCTTGTGTTCTTCCTGGCGACCGGGAACCGACAGCAGGCCGCTGGGCTTATTCACCACCATAATATGCTGATCCTGGTAGAGAATATGCAGCCAGGGTTCAAGCGGCGGGTTGTAGGGTTCCATCATCATTTCTCTGCCTGGGGCCAGCCGGGCTGGCCCACTATTATGACTTACTGGTGGGTGACCACGATCAGACGCAGCGCGTCCAGACGCCAGCCGGCCTGATCCAGGTTAGCCAGTACCTGCTCACGATTGCTTTCCAACGCATCAATCTCATCCTGACGGATGTTCGGGTTGACCGCGCTCAGCGCTTCCAGACGCGACAGCTCGGCGCTCAGCTTCTCATTGGCTTCCACGCGGGCGGCGTCGATCAGCTTGCGGGCTTCCACTTCTGCCTGCTCTTCAGACAGCTTGATGATCTCGTGCACGTTCTGCTGCACCGCGTTCACCAGCTTGCTGCCGGTATGGCGGTTCACCGCGTTCAGCTGACGGTTAAAGCTTTCAAACTCCACCTTACTGGCGAGATTGTTGCCTTTGCTGTCCACCAGCATACGCACCGGCGTTGGCGGCAGGAAGCGGGTCAGCTGCAGATGCTTAGGCGCCTGGGCTTCCACCACGTAGATCAGCTCCAGCAGCAGCGTACCCACCGGCAGCGCCTTGTTCTTCAGCAGCGACAGCGCACAGCTGCCGGTATCACCGGAGAGGATAAGGTCCAGACCGTTGCGGATGATCGGATGTTCCCAGCTGACGTACTGTGCATCTTCACGCGACAGTGCCTGGTTACGGTCGAAGGTGATAGTGCAGCCATCTTCCGGCAGACCCGGGAAATCCGGTACCAGCATATGATCGCCTGGGGTCAGCACGATCAGATTGTCGCTGCGATCTTCCTGATTGATGCCGACGATGTCGAACAGGTTCAGCGCGAAGTTGACCAGCTCAACGTCATTATCCTGCTCGGAGATCAGGTCAGCCAGCGCCTGCGCCTGCTCGCCACCGTTGGAGTTCAGCTCCAGCAGGCGGTCACGGCCCAGTTCGAGCTGGGCTTTCAGCGCGTCGTGCTGTTTGCGGCACTCGTGGATAAAGTCATCCATGCCTTCCTGATTTTCCGGCGAGGCCAGATAGGCAATCAACTGCTCATAGGCGCTGTCATAGATTGTACGGCCGGTCGGGCAGGTTTGCTCAAAGGCATCCAGCCCTTCGTGATACCACTGGACCAGCACCGACTGCGCGGTTTTTTCCAGGTACGGGACGTGGATTTCAATGTCGTGCGCCTGACCGATACGGTCGAGACGGCCAATACGCTGCTCCAGCAGATCCGGGTTAAACGGCAGATCGAACATCACCAGCTTGCTGGCGAACTGGAAGTTACGGCCTTCTGAACCGATTTCGGAGCACAGCAGAACCTGTGCGCCGTCCTCTTCGGAGGCAAACCAGGCCGCCGCGCGGTCGCGTTCGATAATCGACAGACCTTCGTGGAATACGGCCGCGCGAATACCTTCGCGCTCGCGCAGCACCTGCTCCAGCTGTAGCGCGGTGGCGGCTTTGGCGCAGATTACCAGCACTTTCTGGTCGCGGTTGCTGGTGAGGTAGCCCATCAGCCATTCAACGCGCGGGTCGAAGTTCCACCAGGTGCCGCTGTCGCCTTCAAATTCCTGATAAATCTGCTCCGGGTAGAGCATATCGCGAGCACGTTCGTCGGCGGATTTGCGTGCGCCCATAATGCCGGACACTTTTATTGCCGTCTGATACTGGGTTGGCAGCGGTAGGCGGATCTGGTGCAGTTCGCGTTTCGGGAAGCCTTTTACGCCGTTACGCGTGTTACGGAACAGTACGCGGCTGGTGCCGTGGCGGTCCATCAGCATGCTGATCAGCTCTTTGCGAGCGGCCTGTTTGCCTTCGCGATCGCTGTTAGCGACCTGCAGCAGCGGTTCGATATCCTGTTCGCCCATCAGGTCGTTGATCAGGTTCATCTCATCGTTGCCGATGCTCTTATCCGCCAGCAGCATCGCAACCGCATCGGCAATAGGGCGGAAGTGCTTCTGCTCTTCGGCAAACTGCGCGAAGTCGTGGAAGCGATTTGGATCGAGCAGACGCAGACGGGCGAAGTGGCTCTCCATGCCCAGCTGTTCCGGGGTAGCGGTCAGCAGCAGCACGCCCGGAATATTCTCGGCCAGCTGCTCAATAACCTGGTATTCACGGCTTGGTGCGTCTTCCGACCATACAAGGTGATGGGCTTCATCGACCACCATCAGGTCCCATTCGGCTTCGGCCAGCTTCTCAAGGCGCTGCTTGTTGCGGCGCACAAAGTCCAGCGAGCAGATAATCATCTGCTCGGTATCAAACGGGTTATCGCTGTCGAGCTGGGCTTCGGCATAGCGGGCATCATCAAACAGCGCGAAACGCAGGTTGAAGCGGCGCAGCATTTCGACCAGCCACTGGTGCTGAAGGGTTTCCGGTACAACGATCAGGATGCGTTCGGCGCGTCCGGCCAGCAGCTGCTGGTGGATGATCATCCCGGCTTCGATGGTTTTACCTAACCCCACCTCATCGGCCAGCAGTACGCGCGGCGCATGGCGGCGGCCGACGTCGTGAGCAATATGCAGCTGGTGCGGGATCAGGCTGGTACGCATGCCGCGCAGGCCGCTGGTGGACAGGCGATACTGCTCGCTCTGATATTTACGCGCGCGGAAGCGCAGCGCAAAGCGGTCCATACGGTCCAGCTGACCGGCGAACAGGCGATCCTGAGGTTTACCGAACACCAGCTTGCTGTCCAGCATCACTTCACGCAGGCGTACACCGGTTTCACCGGTGTCGAGGCGGGTACCAAAATAACTCACCACGCCGTTATCGGTTTGCACTTCGTCAACTTCCAGCTGCCAGCCTTCGTGGCTGGTAATGGTATCGCCCGGATTAAAAACGACGCGAGTGATCGGCGAATCATTTTTAGCATAAAGGCGGTTTTCGCCCGTTGCGGGGAATAACAGCGTCACCATGCGGGTATCAACGGCAACAACAGTTCCTAATCCCAGTTCGCTTTCCGTATCGCTTATCCAGCGTTGACCAAGTGTAAAAGGCATAAATATTCGGCTCGATTTTCGTGTAGTCAGTTTCAGGCAATAGTATAACGCCCCGGCAGAATCTGCCCGGCGTGCATGTCAGAACGAGTTATTTGAGGAAGGGCGCTATGGTACTGGAAGGTGGCCCGTTCGTCACCTGTCAAAAAAGCCCCAACTGTCCGGTAACCAGTGTGTCGAAGTCATCTTCCAGAAACGGCAGAATGCCATCGGCGACCGGCTGCAGCTGGCGGGTAAGGTAGTGATCGTAGTCCAGCGGCGTGGTGCGCGCCTCAAGCGGCTCCGGGCCTGACGTAGCAATCACGTAGCGAATTTTCCCGCCGTTCTGATACTGCAAAGGGTGCCCGAGCTTCTGATTCACGTCGTCGGCAATGCGTGCGGCGCGTACGTGCGGCGGCACGTTTCGCTGATAGTCACCGAGCGGTCGCCGCAGCCGTTTGCTGTAAACCAGCTGTTCATCCAGTTCGCCGTCCAGCAGCTGCCTGACCGTTTCACGGATATAATCCTGATAGGGCTGCTGTTTAAATATTTTCAGATACAGCTCCTGCTGGAATTTTTGCGCCAGCGGCGTCCAGTCGGTGCGTACCGTTTCCAGGCCTTTAAAAATCATCTTTTCGCCGCCGCTGTTTTTCACCAGGCCGGCATAGCGTTTTTTACTGCCCTGTTCCGCACCACGAATGGTGGGCATCAGAAAACGGCTGAAGTGGGTTTCATACTCCAGCTCCAGCGCGCTGGTCACGCCGTATTCTGAACTCAGATGCTGTTGCCACCGCTGATTGACCATTTTCACCAGCCGCTGACCGATAGCGCTGGCCTGTTCTTCATCGTGGGGGGACTTGAGCCAGACGAAGGTCGAGTCGGTATCGCCGTAAATCACGTCATAGCCTTCGGCTTCAATCAGCTCCCGGGTCTGGCGCATGATCTCGTGGCCGCGCAGGGTAATGGAGGAGGCGAGGCGCGGATCGAAGAAGCGACAGGCGCTGGTGCCCAGCACGCCGTAAAACGCATTCATAATGATTTTCAGCGCCTGCGACAGCGGCTTGTTACCCTGCTTTTTTGCCGCCTCTCGCCCGGCCCAAATCTGGCTGACGATGCCCGGCAGACAGTGGTTCGTGCGAGAAAAGCGCGCGCCGCGAAAGCCGGGAACGGAATCGGCCTCATCGGGATGTGCCATGCCCTCAACCAGGCCTACCGGGTCGATCAGAAAGGTACGGATAATTGAGGGGTACAGACTTTTATAGTCCAGAACCAGCACCGAATCGTACAGGCCGGGGCGCGAGTCCATCACGTAGCCGCCCGGGCTGGCCTCCGGAGCTATCTCACCGAGGTTGGGCGCAACGAAGCCCGCGCGGTGCATGCGCGGCAGATAAAGATGGCCGAAGGCGGCCACCGAGCCGCCGTGGCGATCCACCGCCAGGCCGTTAACCGAGGCGCGCTCCAGCAAAAATGGCATCAGCTCGGTATGCTGGAAAATGCGGGTGACTAGCTCGCAGTCCTTCAGGTTGTAGTGTGCCAGCGCCGGTTTATCTTCGGCAAAGCGCTGGTTGATCTCCTCCATGCGCTGCCAGGGATTGTTAATCGCCTTGCCCTCGCCGAGCAGCTCGCGGGAAACGGCCTCCAGACTGAAGGAGTCGAAGTTCCAGAAGGCCGATTTCAGCGCCTCAATACCGTCGATAATCAGCCGACCGCTGGCCTGCGCAAAGAAAATGCCCGGTTTGAAGCCGTGTTCGCGCCACTCCAGCACGTTGCTGCTGCCGCGCCCCAGACGCAGCGGAATGCCGTAGCGATCGGCATGCTTTTGCAGCACCCGCAGGTCAAACTGCACCACGTTCCAGCCGATCAGCACGTCGGGATCGTGGCGGGCAAACCAGTCGTTGAGTTTCTCCAGCAGCTGTGGACGGCTGGAAACGTATTCCAGATTAAAATCGATACTGCTGGCATCGCCGTTCGCCGGGCCGAGCATATACACATCGCGCTGGCCGCAGCCCTCCAGGCCGATGCAGTAAAGCTCGCCGTGCTGGGTGGTTTCGATATCCAGCGAGACCCATTTCAGCGGCGGGCGATAGTCGGGGTGAGGTTTTAAGCGGGTGTTCACCAGCCTGGTTCCGGCGGGCTGGCCGCTGAACCAGACGGCGGCAGTGATAAACCGTTCCATCAAAAAACGTTCCGGCGGGCGGACATCGGCCTCGAACAGGACAATGCCGTTTTCACGCAGCAGTTTTTCCAGCTTCTGCAGCTGGCGATACTGTTTGCAGTACAGACCGACCACCGGACGCTGGCGGAAATCTTTCAGGCTCAGGGGGGCAAAGCGCCAGTCGCGTTCGCCGGTCAGCAGCGCACTGGCGGCAGCCTGCTGTTCAGCGGGGAGAAAGGCCACCGACTCCTGCGGCGGCAGCACCACGCACTGCGGGCCGCTGTCGGTTGCCAGCCACAGGGTAACTTCGCTGCCTGAGGGCGTATCTCGCCAGTGGCGGGTTAACAGAAATCCTGCTGCTTGTGCGTTATTCACCCTGACCTCGTTATGCTGTTCATTAGACAATGATAGCATGTTTATTTATACAGTGTTCATCGGGCTGCTGCCTGAATTCTCGTCACTATGCATTCGTATACAAATCTCGCCTTGACGCTTTTTAACTCTCTCAGGACAATCCGAGGTCCTGAAAATCGTTTTGGAACATTATGGAAGCCTGGCTGCAACACATCATTACTCAATCGCTGGCGTGGTCGCTGCTGGCCGTTGGGCTGGTGACCTTTTTAGAATCTCTGGCGCTGGTGGGGCTGCTGCTTCCCGGCACCGTGCTGATGGCTTCCTTTGGCGCGCTGATTGGCAGCGGACAGGTGGCGCTGTATCCCGCCTGGCTGGCGGGGATTATTGGCTGCCTGCTGGGGGACTGGATCTCGTACTTTATCGGCTGGCAGTTCAAGGGGCCGCTGCATCGCTGGTCGTTTATCAAACGGCACCAGAAACTGATGGATAAAACCGAGCATGCCCTGCACGAGCACAGCATGTTTACCATTATCGTCGGGCGATTTATCGGACCGACGCGACCGCTAATCCCGCTGGTTGCTGGCATGCTTGAGCTGCCGGTGCGCAAGTTTTTACCGCCGAACATCATCGGCTGCCTGCTGTGGCCACCGCTTTATCTGCTGCCGGGTATTCTTGCCGGGGTGGCGATTGACGTGCCGAAAGATGCCAGCAGCGGCCTGTTTAAATGGCTGCTGTTGCTGGTGGCTATCGTTGTGTGGCTGGGCTTCTGGCTGAGCTGGCGCTGGCTGCGGGTGAAGAAGCAACATGACTGGGCAACGCCGTATCTGCCTTCATCCCGCCTGCGCTGGCTGGCTCCGCTGATGCTGGTTCTGGCAATCGGCAGCTTTGTTGCCATTCAGTTCCATCCGCTGATGCCTGTGTTCCGCCATCTGCTGTGGCAGGTTTTCTTCTGAGTGTTACGGGGGTTAACGGCGTTTGATCCCCAAAATCTCCGCTTCATCGACTTCGCCCTGCTGTAACTGTACGGTGCTGCCATCCCAGTAAACTCTGCCGTCCACAATCAGCAGGCTGCGCGGCGCGATGCGCGCCGCATCTTCAATACTGTGTGACACCATCAGCAGCGTGATATTGCGCTCGTTGCATACTTCATCCACCAGTTCCAGCATCTCCTTACGCAGCGCCGGGTCGAGCGCGGAAAAGGGCTCGTCCAGCAGCAGGATCGGCTGTTGCCTGACCAGGCAGCGGGCGAGAGCCGCACGCTGGCGCTGGCCGCCGGAGAGCTGATGCGGCAATCTTTGCAGCTGTTCTTCCAGCCCGACGCGGCGGATAATCTCCTGAAGAGCCTGTTTTTGCTGGTGGCTCAGCTTCAGGCCCGGATGCAGCCCCAGCCCGATGTTTTGCGCTACCGTTAAATGTGGGAAGAGATTGTTCTCCTGAAACAGCATCGATACCGGGCGTCTGGCCGGGGGAGAATCACGATGATCCTGACCATCCAGCAGCAGGCTGCCGCTGCTGGCAGGCAGAAAACCGGCAATCAGGCTCAGCAGCGTGCTTTTACCCGCACCGCTGGGGCCAAGGATCGCCAGTCGCTCACCCGCCTGTGCGCTGAAGGCAAAGCGCATTGGCAGATGGTTATAGAGGTAGGTCAGGTTAGTCAGGCTTAGCATGGCGCCCCGGCAGTTTTTCAATCAGGGTGAATAACAGGAAGCAGAGCAGCAGCAGTAGCAGCGCGGTGACCGCCCCTTCGCTGCTGCGGTATGAGCCAATCTGCTGATGAAGATAAAACGGCAGCGTGCGGAAACTTTCATTACCGAACAGCGCCACCACGCCAAAATCACCAATCGACAGCACGCAGGCAAACGCCAGCGCCTGGGCCAGCGGCCGCTTCAGCGCGCGCAGCTCTATCAGCTTCAGGCGGTTCCAGCCGCGAATATCCAACGAAAGGCACAGGCGGTTATAGCGTTCGGCAATGTCGCGCAGCGGGTTTTCCAGCACCTTCATCGCGTAGGGAATGGCCATCAGTGCGTTAGTAAAAATCACAATGCCGTCCGCCGACTGCGGCAGGCCGACCGTGGCGTTGAGCAACAGGAAAAAACCGGTCGCCAGTACGATACCCGGCATGGCGAGGATCAGCATTCCGCTCAGTTCCAGCGTCTGCCCCCAGCGGGGATGCTGGCGCAGACGCAGCTCGCGGCTGCTCCACAGTAGCATCACCGTCAGTATCACGCTCAGCACCCCTGCACCCAGCGCAATGCGCAGTGAGGTAAAGGTGGCCTGCCAGAGCGCGGGCTGAATCAATACGCCGCTCAGCCCCTGGCGCAGCCCGTCAACAACGACCGCCAGCAGCGGCGGCAGGATCAGCAGCAGCGCCAGCGTAATCGTCAGACCGTCCAGCAGTCGGGCGCAACGGCTGTCTTCCGGGTTTCGCCAGCCGCCAAGGCTGTCGCTTCCCGCGGGCATGGCTTTGTTGAGACGCTGGCTGAGCAGTACCAGGCCCAGACAGCAGCACATTTGCAGCAGCGCCAGGAGCGCCGCTCTGCCGGGATCGTAATCAAAGCTTAGCGCCTGGAAAATGGCCAGTTCGATAGTGGTGGCGCGTGGCCCGCCGCCCAGCGACAGTACGGTGGCAAAGCTGGCGAAGCAGAGCATGAAAATCAGTGCACCGGCGGGCAGAATCTGGCGACGCAGCCACGTCCACTCCACAATACGAAAGTGCGTCCAGCCTCGCAGACCAAGCTGTGCCGCAAGCTGGCGCTGCTCGCCGGGGATTTGCTGTAGCGCCTGTAGCAGCAGTCGACTGGCCAGCGGCAGGTTAAAGAAGATATGGGCCAGCAGAATGCCCTGTAGACCGTAGGGGGTAAAAGTATAGCTGATGCCGATCAGTGAACAAAATTCCGCCAGCCAGCCGCTGCGGCCATACACGCTGAGGATGCCGAAGACGGCAACCAGCACCGGCAGTACCAGCGTCATGGCGCACAGGCGTAACAGGGTGCTGCGGCCGGGAAAGCGACGGCGATAGAGCGCGCGCGCCAGCGGGATGGCGGGCAGCACCGACAGCAGGGCAGAAAGCAGCGCCTGCCAGAACGAAAAGCGCAGCACGTGCCAGAGATAGCTGTCCGAGATGAGGCTGCGCCAGTCGCTCTCCGGCGCGTTAAACCACAGCGACAGGAATGCCAGCAGGGCGATCCCGGCCAGCATTATCGCCGTCAGACCGCCCGGGATCAGCCAGCCGGGGATCAGCGGCTGACGGCGCGTTGCCATTCACCGATCCACTGACTGCGCTGGCTGGCAACGTCCTGCGGGCTGTACTGCAGCGTCGTCGCCGGAACGGTGAGCGTGTCAAAACCGGCAGGCAGGGTAGTTTTGATCGCCGGATACATCCAGTTGCCGGTAGCAATGGTGTTCTGGAAAGCCGGTGTCAGCAGGAATTGCATAAACTCCTGCGCCAGCTTCGGCTGTTTGCTGGCCTTGAGCTGACCGGCTACTTCCACCTGCAGATAGTGGCCTTCGCTGAAGTTGGCGGCGGCGTACTGGTCTTTCTTCTCTTCAATCAGGTGGTAGGCGGGGGAGGTGGTGTAGCTCAGCACCATATCGCTTTCGCCTTTCAGGAACAGGCCGTAGGCTTCGCTCCAGCCCTTGGTGACGGTGACGGTTTTCTGTGCCAGTTTCTGCCAGGCTGCCGGAGCCTGTTCGCCATACACCTTCTGCATCCACAGCAGCAGACCCAGGCCCGGCGTGCTGGTGCGCGGATCTTCATAAATCACTTTGAGCGGACGATCGCTCTCAACCAGCTCCTTCAGACTTTTCGGCGGGTTTTGCAGGCGGGTTTTGTCGTAAACGAAGGCAAACCAGCCGTAGTCAAAGGGCACAAAGGTGCTGTTTTTCCAGCCGCCGGGAACGCTGCTGCTGTCGGTATTGACCTGGCTGGCGGCGAACAGACCGGTTTTTTCGGCCGCATCCAGCAGGTTGTTGTCCAGACCCAGCACCACGTCGGCCTGGCTGTTCTTACCCTCCATCCGCAGACGGTTGAGCAGCGAAACGCCATCCGCCAGCGCGACGAACTTCAGCTCGCAGTTGCACTGTGCCTCAAAGGCTTTTTTGACCGCCGGACCGGGGCCCCAGTCGGCGGAGAACGAATCGTAGGTATAGACGGTCAGTACGTCTTTCGCGGCAGCGGCGGGCAGCGAGAACAGCACCAGCAGAGGTAAGATTTTTTTTAGCACTTTGCGTTCCTTGAAAAGAAGATGCGCAAAGGATCTGAGCAGACAGCACTCTCAAATCCCTACGCCGGTATGAGCCGGATCAGGTTCGACGGGTTTTCTCTCAGCGGTATCACTCTGCTGCCGGGCAACCGGGTTATCCGCACCCCGTTGAGAACGGCTTATTCTAGAGAGTTCACTCCGCTAACGAAAGCACTCATGCCTCATCCGGTGGCGCAAACCAGGCGGATTTGAAATCGAACCAGCCCAGGGTGTTCATTCTTACGCCGCGCATGCTGCGCTGGCCGTGCAGTTGCAGCCAGTGGTGGAACAGCGGGTGCAGATAATGATTGTCGATCAGCTGCTTGCTCCACTCGGCCAGCGGCAGCTTCTGCTCCCGCCACTGCTGCGCATCCTGCTGCCAGTCGATGGGAATGCAGTGATGCATCAGTGGAACTTCATACAGCAGCGAGAACAGCGAGAAATCCAGCGGTAACGTAAAGTTGGCGCTGCCCAGCCAGATATCACTGTCGGCGTTTCCCTGATGCCAGCTCTCGTAGTCCAGTTCCTGGGTTATCAGCTCCACGCCGTGCGCGGCAAGAATGGGGCCCAGAGCGTTGGCGATGCCCTGGTGTTCAATCTGATCGCTGTACCAGGTAATGGTCAGCGAATCCAACCCTTCGGGTTTATCGGTCATCTCCATATCGTGGCGATGGTGCCAGCGCGGCAGCAGGCCCCATGCCGGGAACCAGTAACGCTGATAGGCAATCCCGCTGTGGTTGAGCAGGGTAATCGGGTTGAAGATTGAACTCAGCCAGCGGCGAACGGCCTCGTTACGGCCCAGTTCGGAGCGCTGGTCAAACAGCAGGAAATAGCAGCCTTCTTCGAGACGGCTCTCCTGCGGCTGCTCGTCGGTATCGTCGCTTTGCAGCTTCACGCCCGAGTAAACCAGCTCATCGCTGATTTCCGGTAGCACCCAGATATTGACCTCATCAATCAATGCGCGGTAGCCAAAATAGTCGTCGAAGGCGCTGATACGCAGCTGGCTTTGTTGATTGTGCTCGACGGCATAGGGGCCGGTTCCCGTTGGCTGGCGGGCGAAATTGCGAATAAACGGCCACTCTTTTGGCAGGATCATCGCGCTGACGCTGGCCAGCAGCCACGGAAGCCAGCTGTCGGTATGTTTGAGGTGAATGTCCAGCGTCCACGGCGCATTGGATTCAATACGTTCGAAGTGGCTGAATAACGGTTGCTCCTTTAAGCGCTGCAGGCTGGTGATAACGTCTGCCATATCCAGTTCGCGACCGTGGTGGAAGCGAATGGCCGGGCGCAGAAAGAATCGCCAGTGCAGTGGGCTCAGCTGTTGCCAGTGGTGGGCGATATCCGGTTCAGCTTCCCCGTTTTCCTCATTTATTCGCGCCAGACCGCTGAAAATCTGGCGGGCCAGATGGGTTTCCGATCGCCGCAGCGGCGTGCCTGGCAGCAGGTTAAGCAGTGGGCGATAGTAAAGTACGCGGAGGATATGTTTGCCCTGGCGGAAACTGCGTCCGAGATGGGAAAGCAGCATCTGCCGCACGCGGTTTTTATCCCCCACTAACTGCACCAGCTGGTCGATACGGTCCTGTTCCAGCAGATCCTCAGCACGCTGCTGCTGTAGGGCCAATCCGGTGTAGAGAAAGCTGAGCCGTGAACGCTTGCCGCGCCCGGCTTCCGCCTGCCACTCCAGCCAGCCCGCCTCCTGCATGGCATTCAGCAGATTGCGCATATGGCGCCGCGAGCAGCTGAGCCGTACTGCCAGATCGTTAAGCGTGGTTTCCTGCGGCTGGCCGTCGCAGTATTGCCAGAGCCGGATAAATTGCTGCTGCAAGCGCGGTGAGGACATAAAAGAGGAACTCCGTAGTGAAAGCGGTCAGTTTTTCCTGCCGTATATTACGGCGATAATGGCAGCAGATGGAAGAGCGGGAGGCACTCTACGGAGTGGCGCTTGGCCATCTTTAGTGGCTGAGGTCACTGATTTCTGAGTATGGTGCTGTTCACCAGCCAGCGGGCAAAAATGTCGCTGGCTTTTTTCGTCGTTTCTCTTCTAAGCTTTTGCATTATTTCTCCCTTTTTTATGCCAGTGAGGCATTGCTATGAAATCGCTGTTGGCGCGTCATCGTTTTAATCCGGTCTATCTGGCGTTTATGGCGATTACGTTTATGGTCGGCATTGCCGGTGCGCTACAGGCACCGACGCTCAGCCTGTTCCTCAGCCGTGAAGTCGACGTGCGGCCGTTCTGGGTGGGGCTGTTCTACACGGTGAATGCAGTGGCGGGGATTGTGGTCAGCCTGCTGCTGGCGAAGCGTTCCGATAATCGCGGCGATCGCCGTATGCTGATTTTGTTTTGCTGCGCCATTGCCGTGGCAAACGCCGTGCTGTTTGCGTTTAATCGCCATTATCTGACGCTGATTACGCTGGGCGTGATGCTGTCCGCCATTGCCAGCGTGGCGATGCCGCAGATTTTTGCTCTGGCGCGGGAGTATGCCGACAGTTCGGCACGCGAGGCGGTGATGTTCAGTTCGGTGATGCGTGCGCAGATGTCGCTGGCGTGGGTCATCGGGCCGCCGCTCTCCTTCTCGCTGGTTCTGAATTTCGGTTTCACTCTGATGTTCGGCATCGCCGCGCTGCTGTTTGTAGTCTGCATGGCGATGATCTGGTTTACCCTGCCGTCGGTGCCCCGAGCGCTGCCGACTACGGCGATGCCGGTGGCTGAGGTTAGCGGATTGAAGAACACCGATGTGCGGCTGCTGTTTATCGCTTCGGTGCTGATGTGGTCCTGCAACAGTATGTACATTATTGATATGCCGCTGTATATCAGCAGCACGTTGGGGCTGCCGGACTCGCTGGCGGGGCTACTGATGGGTACTGCCGCCGGGCTGGAAATTCCGGTGATGCTGCTGGCCGGGCGCTACGTCAGGCGTACCGGCAAGCGCAATATGATGCTGCTGGCGGTGGGCTGCGGCGCGCTGTTCTACCTTGGGCTGGTGCTGTTACAGAATCGCGCGGCGCTGATGGTTTTGCAGCTGTTTAACGCGGTGTTTATCGGCATTATCGCCGGGATTGGCATGATCTGGTTCCAGGATTTAATGCCCGGGCGGCCGGGTGCGGCGACCACGCTGTTTACTAACAGTATTTCGACCGGGGTGATTCTGGCCGGGATATTCCAGGGGACGGTGGCGGAAAACTTTGGTCATCATGCGGTTTATATTCTGGCGTTTGCTCTGGTGCTGGTGTCGTTTGCGCTGTCGTGGCGGATTCGGGAGGCGAGGGCGGTATAATAATGTTGGGTGCCTGGGTTTGTTTGGCTTGAGCGTTCGATACACGGGATTGTTTTGCTGTGAATCGGGTGCCCTGGCTGACCGTTACGGGCAGATCGCCGAGACGCCGTAAATACGTCCCCGTAGGCTTGGCTGCCGCATCCCTGCGGCAGACACCCGGCTAACCTGTCCCGTAACGGTCGGCCTTTCATACAGTGGTGTTGCTGTTGGATGACAAGGCTGTGAACTCGGTGCCGCTGCTGACCGTTACGGGCAGATCGCCGGGTCGCCGTGAATACGTCCTTGTAGGCTTGGCTGCCGCGTCCCTGCGGCAGACACCCGGCTAACCTGTCCCGTAACGTTCGGCCTTTCAGGCAATGCTGTTGCTGTTGGATGACAAGGCTGTGAACTCGGTGCTGCGGCTGACCGTTACGAGCAGATCGCCGGGTCGCCGTGAATCCTCCCTGGAGGCTTGGCTGCCGCATATATGGACGCACCCGGTTGAACAAGATGTTTTCAGTAAGACGTAAAATCGGTAATTGCAGGCATATATCCGGTTTCTGATGGGGCTTCGGCGCCCCGAACCATGATGAAATCCGCCAGGTGAGGACCAATCATCCGTTTCGGGCCAGATTGCCCGGCGCAGCCCCGGTTTATCTCACCTGCGGTCTTACCTGTTTTGCCATCTTTCTGATTACACTTGCAATTCCGGAATGCATTTTACTCTTTGTGAGCCCTGCCGGGGAATGAGCTGTGCTCAGACCACCGGCGGGGTTCTGTAGTCTGTTTCATGGACCAGCATTGACCACAGTATTCGCGCCGTTTTACTTGCCTGCGCCACCACGGCAACGTTGTAATGTTTGCGTTTCAATAAGTTGTCGAGCCACACCATCTCTTCTTTGTGTCGTTCAATTACCGAGGCAACCGCCCGGGCACCA
>NZ_JACVTX010000018.1:0-99896 GCF_016624745.1 Erwinia sp. S43
CCCGTCCCCAGCCCCTGGATCGCCGCCCCCAGCACCAGCCCGTTCAGGCTGTGCGCCAGCAAAGCCGTCAGCGAACCGAGGATAAATATCCCCATACCGAGCAAAACGACCGGCCGGCGGCCAATACTGTCCGAAAGCGGGCCATAAAACAGCTGAGAGGCACCATAGGTCATCAGATAGGCCGCCATTACCCGCTGAACGGCACCATCGCCAACGTTAAATGCCGCCGCAATGGTGGACATCGCCGGAACATAAATAGTCTGCGCCATTTGTCCGACCGCCAGCAGGGCAATCAGCATCACTAACAGATGTCCATTTTCAATCTTTTTCATCGCGCCACATCAGTATAAATAACGGTAAAATTTTTCGTATCCAGAGGATCAGGCAAATGGATACGCTCAGCGCCGGAGAAAATATCAGGAATGGATGACAAAGCGAGGACTGAACCCAAAATAAGCCACCTGCGGCTGTCACTAAAAACGGGCGCGACTGTAAAACAATTTTTACGCTAAGGTAAATTCGTGCGCATACTTTGTTTATACGAGCTTTACCGCCGCCGGAAACTGGAAAAACCACTCACAGCTGACGAAGATAGCCGCAGAGAAGCCAATCCTGCCGCAACTGAGTTAAGGAGTTTGTTATGGCCGCCTGGGTCAACGCCCGAGTAGAAAAAGTGACGAACTGGACGGAAAGCCTGTTCAGTATCATTGTGACCGCCCCCATCGACCCCTTTACCGCTGGCCAGTACGCCAAGCTGTCGCTGGAAGTTAACGGTGAACGCGTGGTTCGCGCCTATTCCTTTGTGAATGCACCGAGTAATAAAAATCTTGAGTTCTATCTGGTGCTGGTTCCTGAGGGTAAGCTCAGCCCGCTACTGTATGCGCTGAAGCCGGGTGATGAGGTAATGATTACCCAGGACGCTCAGGGCTTTTTTGTTATCGAAGAAATTCCGCAATGCGATACGCTGTGGATGCTGGCAACCGGGACCGCCATTGGCCCTTATCTGTCGATTTTAGAAGAAGGGAAAGGACTGGATCGCTTTAAGAATATCGTACTGCTTCATGCCGCGCGCTACGCCCGGGATTTGAGCTATCTGCCGCAGATGCAGCAACTACAGCAGCGCTATAACGGCCAGCTGCAGATTCAAACGGTAGTGAGTCGTGAAGAAGCCGAAGGCTCGCTGACCGGCAGGGTGCCGGCACTGATTGCCAGCGGCCAGCTGGAGGCCGCAACTGGCCTGAAAATCGATGCTGAGTCGAGCCACGTCATGCTGTGCGGTAACCCGGAGATGGTAAAAGACACCCAGCAGCTGCTGAAAGATACGCGCGGAATGCGCAAGCACTTCAAGCGTAAACCGGGCCACATGACCAGCGAACACTACTGGTAATCAGGCTGTTCCACGGCGCAGGAACACCACATACTGCGCCGTCTTACCGTAACGGTTATCGCCATCCGTACCGCGGAAGAAGCCAAGTTCAACCATCATGCTGACCAGAATCAACGTGGGGATAAAACGCCCCAGCAGCCACTGCGCATCCCCTGGCAGCATCGACCAGCTACCGGCCATCAGCATCCACGCGAGGATCAGCAGCAGCGCCCACTGGCCGCCCTTGTTGCGGTCGTGTAATCGTTTCACCAGCACTGCGCTGACCGGCCACAGCAGCGCCACCACGCAAAATGCCGCCAGTTGCATATCCATCAAACCGTTACCGGCAAGACTAAACAACAGCGTCAATAGCAGTATCCAGACCACCTGCCAGATCCAGAAATCCCGCCGCCTGAGACGGCCACGAAATGAGAAACACCATTGTTGTAGAGTCATTATTTTTCCCAGTGTCAGGGTGCCCTTTGACTTTTCCAGTCATTGTCCGTTTTAATCTTGAGCAGAGTTTACTGGTTAGGGCCATGAAAATGAATCAAGCGATCTGGGCAGCGATTATCCTGCTGACCACACTGAACATCGCTACAGCAAAAGCCGATCCCGATCCTCAGGACCGGGCAGAACATATGCCTGCGGCACCCTATCTGCAAATGGGGGCCCCAACCTTTGATATGACCATTGGCCAGTTTCGTGAAAAATATAATGCTGCCAACGCAACGTTACCGTTAGGTGAATATCGCGCAATTGACACACCCGATGATAAAAGCAATCTGACCCGTGCCGCCAGTAAGATCAACGAAAATCTTTACGCGTCCACGGCGCTTGAACACGGCAGCGGGAAGATCAAAACGCTGCAGATCACCTGGCTTCCCATCCCCGGGCCAGAACAGAAAGCCGCGCGGGAAAAGGCGCTGGCCTATATGACGGCCTTTGTGCGGTTCTTTGAACCGATGCTCAGCGATGAACAAAGCCAGAAACGGGTGAACGATCTGCTGGCGAAAGGCAAGAATTCGCGATATTACCAGCAGTCGGAGGGGGCGTTGCGCTACATTGTGGCGGATAACGGCGAAAAGGGGCTTACTTTCGCGATCGAACCGCTAAAACTGGCTCTCGCTACCCCCTGAATCGATTCATGCAAACGATGACGAAAAGCAAAGCCTTTCGCATATTTGATCTCTATACTGTCGGCAGACAACGCTGCCTGCCGGCAGCTTTAATACTCTCTAAGCGTGGAGGATACAATGCGACATCCATTAGTGATGGGTAACTGGAAACTGAACGGTAGCAAGCACATGGTCAATGAGCTGATCGCCGGTCTGCGTAACGAACTGAGCGGTGTTGACGGTTGTGGCGTGGCAATTGCCCCACCGGCGATCTATCTGGATCAGGCAAAACATGCCATTTCTGGTAGCCATATCGTACTGGGTGCGCAGAACGTTGACGTGAATCTGTCAGGCGCGTTTACCGGCGAAACCTCTGCCGACATGCTGAAAGATATCGGTGCGCACTACATCATTATCGGTCACTCTGAGCGTCGTACCTATCACGCAGAGAGCGACGAATTCATTGCTAAAAAGTTCGCTATCGTGAAAGCGGCAGGTCTGGTGCCGGTTCTGTGCATCGGTGAAACCGACGCTGAAAACGAAGCGGGCAAAACTGAAGAAGTTTGCGCTCGTCAGATCGATGCCGTGCTGAAAACTCAGGGCGCTGAAGCCTTCAACGGCGCGGTTATCGCCTATGAGCCAGTATGGGCCATCGGTACCGGCAAATCAGCTACCCCTGAGCAGGCACAGGCGGTACACAAGTTCATCCGTGACCACATCGCGAAGCAGGATGCGACCGTGGCTGCACAGGTTATTATCCAGTACGGCGGTTCCGTTAACGATAAAAACGCAGCAGAGCTGTTCGGCCAGCCGGACATCGACGGCGCGCTGGTTGGCGGTGCATCGCTGAAAGCTGACGCGTTCGCGGTTATCGTGAAAGCCGCTGCCGCAGCGAAAAAAGCCTGATCCTCATCCCTGCCCTTCGGGGCAGGGATAGTTTTAGCCAAACTCCTCCACCAGCGCCTTCAGCCTGGCCGCACTCGCGGCAAAACCGCCTTCCGGCAAATTAGTCACCCCCAACACCAGCCCGCAATAAGCCGCCTTATCCTGATACCACACCGACAGCGGTGACGGTGCCATGCCGTACGCCAGCGCCGCCTTTGCAATCTGTACATCGCGCGTGCCCTGCGGCAGAGGAATAATCACCGCCAGTGCCGCACGCGACAGCTGTGTAAAATGCGGCTCAAGCGCCTGTAGCAGCTCGCTGAGTCGGGCGGCATACAGGCGTTTCATCCGACGCAGATGGCGCATGTAGTGCCCATCGTGCAGAAATTCCGCCACCGCGTTATGCAGAACGGATGACGATGCCGGCGCCAGCAGCGCCACCGTTTCCGCAAAATGCCCGGCCAGCGCGTCCGGCACCACCAGATATCCCATACGCAGCGCCGGGCTGAGCGTTTTACTGAACGTGCCAATATGCAGCACGCGCTCTGCATCCAGCGCAGCGAGGGCAGGAGCCGCCCGCCCCTGCAATTGCAGTTCGCCAAGATAATCATCTTCGATAACCCAGCTATCCTGCCGCCGCGCCCAGGCCAGCAGCTCGCCGCGGCGCGCAAGCGATAATGTCACGCCGAGCGGTGACTGCTGCCCCGGCGTTACCAATGCCACGCGGGCGTCGTCCGCCAGCCGTATACCGTCCGCAACGGAAATTCCCTGCTCATCTACCGGCACCGGTATCGCCTCGATTCCGGCCAGGTTCAGTGCACGACGAGCCAGCAAATAACCCGGATCTTCACTCCAGGCACGCGAACCGTGCAGCCCCAACGCCAGGCAGATAATGCCCAGCGCACCGGTATAGCCATTGGTGATAATGACCTGCGAGGCCTGGCAGCGGATACCGCGCGCCAGTGACAGATAGCTCACCAGCTCCTGACGCAGCGCCAGGCTGCCGCGCGGATCGGCATACCCCGTTGCGCCTCCGGCAATCTCCCGAACGTGGCGGGCCAGAATACGCGACCAGACTTTGGCCGGAAAAGCATCGCTGGCAGGAGCACCCATCTGGAAAGTCATTGGCACCACGTCAAAGGCATGGACCACATCCGCCAGCGGGGCCAGCACCGGTGCTTTCGGCGGTATCGCACGGGCGGCGGGCAGCACGGCACTGACCCAGGTGCCCGCTGCGCCACGAGCCACCAGCAGCTGGCTGTCTACCAGCATATCGTAGGCCGCACGCACCGTACCGCGCGCAACGCCCAGCGCAACCGCCAGATCGCGGCACGAGGGCACGCGCGATCCCGCCGGGAGGCGACCTTCCGCAATCGCCTGCGCCATCCCGGTACGGATCTGCTCCGTCAGCGAACGATCGGCGTAGCGCTGCAGGCCAATATGTTCCGCCGTCTGCACGGCAGATGGACCACTGTTTTTGTCAATTCCTGGCACTTTTATTGCCCCATCAAACCGATGAAAATAGCCATCAGCAGCAAATGCTGTCGATCATTCACGCCAATCCCCCTGTCTTTGGAGACACAAATATGAGCGAACGTATTGATTTTAACGCCACTTCCCCAGTCGGAATGAAGGCGCTGGGCGGCGTCTATGGTTATGTCGCGCAGTGCGGCGTGCCGATGAGCATTATCGAACTGATTTTCCTGCGCGTCTCACAAATTAACGGCTGCGCATACTGCATCGACATGCACACTAAAGCGTTACACAAAGAGGGGATGCCGTGGGACAAAATTGTGCTCACCCAGGTCTGGCGTGAAGCAGGCAACTGGTTTTCCAGCAATGAGCAGGCGGCACTGGCCTGGGCCGAATCCCTGACCCTGATTGCGCAGACCAACGCACCGGACGAGGTGTATGCCCTGATACAAAAAGAATTTAGCGAAAAAGCGATTACCGATATGACAATTGCTATCGGTTTAATGAATGCTTATAACCGTCTGGCCATAAGCCACCGCAAGCTTCCAGACAGCGCTCCTCGTAATTAATCCATCCTTCTCAGCCATTTACCCCTCATCTTCTGCTGGTATTGCGGGCCGCTCAACGGCCCGTATAAATGTTACTAATTTCCGCTCATGAATCATTCTCATTTTTAATCTTTAAACACTTTTTTAATTAGCCCGTAACAATGGTATATTTCTGATACTTCCTAAAAGTGATTAAACTTGCAGCAAAAAATGCGGGTGGAATCTTTTAGCATTCCTGAATTAGCGCAATAACTTCACTGGTTCAGAGATATATCGGGTCTGTTTTACCTGCTTAACATGTTGAATTAATTCAGCATACGGAGATGTATCCTCATGCGTAAAATGGCAGTACTTCTGGCGGGTCTGGGTTTGACCAGTAAAGCCGCTGTAGAAGACGAGAAGCACGTTGATGTCTTACTGATCGGTGGTGGAGTGATGAGCGCCACCCTTGGTACCTACCTGCAAGAGCTGGAGCCGAACTGGCGCATCAGTATGGTAGAGCGTCTCGATGCAGTCGCCGAAGAGAGTTCCAACGGCTGGAATAATGCCGGGACGGGACACTCAGCGCTGATGGAACTGAATTACACTCCGGAAAATGCCGATGGATCGATCGACATTAAGAAAGCGGTAGAAATTAACGAAGCGTTCCAGATTTCCCGCCGTTTCTGGGCACACCAGGTTGAACGTGGCGTATTGCGCGATCCGCGCAGTTTCATTACCAGCGTGCCGCATATCAGCTTTGTCTGGGGTGACGATAACGTCAGCTTCCTGAAACGTCGCTACGCGGCGCTGCAAAACTGTACCCTGTTCCGCGGTATGGAGTACTCAGAAGACGCTGAACAAATTAAACAGTGGGTGCCGCTGGTGATGGAAGGCCGCGAGCAGGGGCAGAAAGTTGCCGCTACCCGTATTCCTATCGGCACCGACGTCAACTTCGGTGAAGTCACCCGCCAGCTGGTCACCTCGCTGAAGAAGAACCCGAACTTCAGCCTGAAAAATCGCCACGAAGTGCGCAAGGTTCACCGCAACAGCGACGGCAGCTGGAACGTGACCGTGGCCGATCTGAACAACGACGGCAAGCAGGACACCATTCGCGCCAAATATGTCTTTATCGGTGCCGGTGGTGCGGCGCTGACGCTGTTACAGGAATCCGCAATTCCTGAAATGAAAAACTATGCAGGCTTCCCGGTAGGTGGCGAGTTCCTCGTTAGCGAAAACCCGGAAGTGGTGAAGCGCCATCTGGCGAAGGTGTACGGCAAAGCGTCCGTTGGTGCACCGCCGATGTCCGTTCCGCACCTGGATGCCCGCACGCTGGACGGCAAGCCGGTGCTGCTGTTCGGTCCATTTGCTACCTTCTCCACCAAGTTCCTCAAGCAGGGTTCCCTGTGGGATATGTTTGGCTCTATTACGCCATCGAACCTGATGCCGATGATGCGCGTGGGGATGGATAACTTCGATCTGGTGAAATATCTGGTCGGTCAGGTGCTGCTCAGCCCTGACGATCGCCACAAGGCGCTGTGCGAATACTTCCCGGACGCGCGTAAAGAGGACTGGCGGCTGGTGAAAGCCGGTCAGCGCGTACAGATCATTGAGAAAGATGCCAAAAAAGGCGGCGTGCTGAAGCTGGGCACCGAAGTGGTCACCTCGCAGGATGGCACCATTTCCGCGCTGCTGGGCGCATCGCCGGGTGCCTCAACGGCGGCACCGATCATGCTGGACCTGATGAGCAAAGTGTTCAAAGAGCAGATGGCATCGTCAGACTGGCAGAGCAAACTGAAGGCGATTATCCCGTTCTATGGCCAGAAGCTGAACGGCAACGTGGCCGCGACGGAGAAGGAGCTGGCGGACACCAGCCGCATTCTGCAACTGGACTACGCGCCAATGACCTCTGCCAACGATGAAAACAGCGAGCAGGCAGCGGAAGTCGTCGGTAAGTAATCGCAGGATGGGGAAACCCATGCGCCCACGGGCGATTTGAAAACGAAAAAAGGCGGATATCCGCCTTTTTTCTTGCGCTGAATCCGAGGAATTAAGCCAGCTGGATAGCTTCTACCAGCATCCACAGCGTCGTTGCCAGCAGCGACAGTGCCATAACGGTGTTAAACAGCTGTAGCTTCCACGGCACCTGCAGATGCTTACCCAGCCGATCGCCCATCATCGCCCACACCAGAATGCAGGGCAGGTTCAGCACCATAAAGCCGACCATCACCGCCAGAATACTGCTGTTGACGGTATACATCAGTGCCACGTTGGTTGCCATCAGCCAGGCTTTTGGATTCACCGCCTGAAACAGCGCGCCGCCAATCATCGTCATCGGACGCGCTTTTTCACGCATCTCCGGCGCACCGGAACGGAAGATTTTCCACGACAGCCACAGCAGATAGCCGCAGCCCAGCAGCGTCAGCGGCAGGCGGATTGCTCCCATCCACGTCAGCAGGACTTCCAGCAGCGCACCGGCCAGTGCGGTCTGTATGCCGCAGCCCAGCATAATCCCGGTGACCATCGGCAGAGTACGGCGCATACCAAAATTGACCCCGGAGGTCGCCAGCATCAGGTTGTTAGGGCCTGGGGTAATCGACATAACGGTGACATAGCTGACAAAAGAGAGATCGAGCATAAGAGAGTTCCTACATTCCGGGTGAATGCAGCCAGTGTATTCACTCTGTCATGATGGTAACAGATGCAGAAAAACAGTATTGTTATGGGTACAAAGTGATTTAAGTTATCACTGTACCCATCCGTTGAGGAGCGATCTGTGTCCATTACCGAACCGCAGGCGACGCTGTACCATAATCTGGCCGAAACTCTGGCCGCCGCTATCCAGCAGGGGACGTTTATGCCCGGTAGCCGACTGCCCGCCATCCGCCGCTGCGCGGCCAGCCATCAGGTCAGCGTTAATACCGTGCTGACCGCCTACGGCATTCTGGAAGATCGCGGCCTGATTGAAGCGCGCCCGCAGTCCGGTTACTACGTGCGCGATGCGCTCCCTTCGCTGACCTACCAGTCTCCGCCGCGCAGCAGCGTACGCTCGCCGGGGAGTAAAAAACTCGACCTGATCGATGCGGTTTTTGCCGCGCAGAACCATGCCGACTACACCAATATCTCACTAGCCTGCCCGCAGAACAGCGACTTCTTCCCCACGGCGAAAATCAGCCGCATCATGGCCTCACTGCTGCGCCGTGAACCCGACCTGATTGGCCGCTACGCCCTGCCGCCGGGCAGTCTGCGCCTGCGTCGGGAAATCGCCCGCCGCTCAATGGATTTGGGTATTCGCATCAGCACGGACGACGTAACGCTCACCCACGGCTGTATGGAAGCACTCCAGCTGGCGCTGCGCGCGGTCACCCAGCCCGGCGACTGCGTCGGGCTGGAAACGCCGACCTACTTTTACCTCTTTCCACTGCTCGCCAGCTTAGGGCTTAAGGTGCTGGAGATCCCCACCGATCCGCAGCTCGGGCTGTCGCTGGATGCGCTGGAGCTGATGCTGCAGGAGCGGCGCATTCAGGCGATTATCGCCATGCCGAACGCGCAGAACCCACTGGGCAGCAGCATGACGCTGGAAGGTAAAAAGCGGCTGGCGCGGCTGGTGAATCAGTACGAAGTGCCGCTGCTGGAAGATGGCCTGTATGCCGAACTGCAGTTCTGCTGGCCGCTGACGCCTGCGGTGAAAGCCTTTGATGAAAACGGCTGGGTGCTGTACTGCAGCAGCTTTACCAAAACGGTGGCACCCGACTTCCATCTCGGCTGGATTGCCGCCGGCCGTTTCAGCCAGGAGCTGGCACGGCTTAAATCCGTTTCCTCGCTGGCAGAATCGCGCCTGCTGTCGGAAACGCTGGGGATTTTTCTGGAATCCGGCGGCTACGATCACCATCTGCGCTCGCTGCGCCGCCGCTATGCCGCTCAGCTGGAGGAGGCGCGCGGTATCATCGCCCGCCATTTCCCGCACGGAACGCGCGCCACCCGCCCCAGCGGAGGGTTTGTCTTTTGGGTTGAGCTGCCTGGCAATATCGACAGCGTTGAGCTGTTCCACAGGCTGCTGCAGGAGAAAATCTGCCTGACGCCCGGCGCGCTTTACACCCTGAGCGAGCGCTGTAATAACGCTCTGCGGCTCTCCTGCTGCTACCCGTTTAATGAGCGCTACATCTGGGCGCTGCAGCGCACCGGTGCCGTGGCCTGTGAAATGAGCGGCATTGCGGCTGGCGTGGCGTAAATTTATGGCGTACCGTTTCGACCCCAGGCCGCATAGCCCTTACGCGCGGTCAGACGCTCGTAGTAGGCCCGGACGGCAGGAAACTCCGCGTGTTCAAGCGGGGTTTCATACCAGCGGTTCACCGACAGGCCAACCGGGATGTCTGCCAGCGAGAAGTTGTCCCCGGATACGTAAGCTCCGGTTTTCTCCAGCTGCTGGTTGAGTATCCCCATGGTGTATTCCCAACCCTTGCAGGCCGCCGCCAGTAAGGTTGGGTCCTGATGTGCAGGGGAATGGCGAACCAGCGACATAAACGCATAGCGCCAGGCGGTGTTAAGTTCGGTAGCCTGCCAGTCAATCCACTGGTCTACCCGCGCGCGCTGTCGGGGATTTTGCGGGTAGAGCCATTCGCCCCCATAGGCATTCGCCAGGTAGCGGATAATGGTGTTGGATTCCCACAGGATAAAATCATCGTCCAGAATAACCGGAATGAGCGCGTTCGGATTCAGCGCTTTAAACGCCTCTTCCTTCGGCGACTGAAAACCCTCGCCCCACTCTTCACGTTCAAAGGGGATGCCTAATTCATCACAGATCCACAGCACTTTTCTGACATTGATAGAAGACGCTCTTCCCAGTATTTTCAGCATAATATGTTCCATTTTTTATCTGATATTATCTAGTAATAGCCATAATCAACGAGGCTGACAACCCCTGTGATAAATCATCGCACTACGTGGTCAGTCCCCATGGAAATCTTCCGGTTACAGGTATTGTTATGACGCAGCTACGCCCTTTTAAACAGGTTGATGTTTTTACTTCCACACCGTTTAACGGTAATCCACTGGCGGTCATTATGGATGCCGACGGCCTGAGCGATGAACAGATGCAGACCATCGCGCGCTGGACCAATCTTTCCGAAACCACCTTTGTTTTACCGGCAACCGAACCGGCGGCAGATTACCGCGTGCGTATTTTCACCCCGGACATGGAGCTGCCGTTTGCCGGGCATCCTACGCTGGGCACGGCGCACGCATTGCTGGAGTCCGGTATTTCGCTGAATCAGCCGCAGCAGATCGTGCAGCAGTGCGGCGTCGGTCTGGTGAAGATCCGCATCGCCGATGACGGTGCGCTGGCGTTCGCTTCACCGGAGGCAGTGCTGACGCCGTTTAGCGATGCGCCCATTTCCAGCGCGCTGAACAGCGATAAGCTGGAAGAGCAGCTGCCGGTGATGGTGGCCGATATGGGTATTCGCTGGCTGCTGGTGCCGATGAAGTCGGCGGAAGCGGTGCTGGAGATCAAACCGGACGCCGTCGAGTTTGCCCGGCTGATTAAGAAATCCAACGTGAACGGGGTAATGCCGTTTGGGCCACTCAAAGGCGTCGCTGATGGCTATGAGGTACGTGGCCTGCTGATTGAACAAGGTTCCCTGACGGAAGATCCGGTGACCGGCAGCGCGAACGCCTGCCTGGCACGCTATTTCCAGGCACGCGGCGTGGAACTGGACTATCTGGTTCATCAGGGAACCGCCATCCAGCGTGCGGGAAGAGTGACCGTGACCTACGCCAGCGACGGCGTGTGGATTGGTGGCCAGACGGTCACGGTGCTGGATGGTGCTATCAGACTGTAAGGCATTCGCAGGCGATTCGATTCGCTATCACAGTGGAGCGCCCCGGCTGGCTGGCTGGCCATAGATACTGCGCTCCCCACCGCGATAGTGAATCGCAATCAGGCGAATTACAGGAACATACCGCCTGACGCTTCGATGCGCTGGCCGTTAACCCAGCGGCACTCTTCGCTCAACAGAGCAGCAACGGCGTTGCCGATATCATCCGGCAGGCCGACGCGACCCAGCGCGGTTTGCGCAGCAATCGCCGCATTCATTGCCGCATCATCACGCACCCGCCCCCCGCCGAAATCTGTCTCAATCGCACCGGGAGCAAGAATGTTGACCGCAATACCGCGAGCCCCCAGCTCTTTGGCCTGATAACGTGTCAGTACCTCCATCGCACCTTTGACCGCCGCGTAAGCGCCGGACCCCGGCAGCGTAAAGCGAGCCAGTCCACTGGACACATTCAGAATGCGCCCGCCGTCGGTAATCAGCGGCAGCAGCTTCTGAGTGAGGAAGAAAGGTCCCTTAAAATGAACATTCACCAGTTGGTCAAACTGTGCTTCGGTCGTGTCGGCGAACGGCGTATAGAGGCCGGTCCCTGCATTGTTGAATAAGTAATCAAAGCTGTCGCGCTGCCATACTTTTTGCAGCGTTTCCCGCACGCGTCCGGCAAAGGCATCAAAGCTGCTGCTATCGCCTACATCCAGCTGTAGCGCCACTGCGCGCGCACCCAGAGCCTGGATTTTCGTGACGACTGCCTGCGCTTCCTGCTCTTTACTGTGCCAGGTCAGAATGATATCAATCCCCTTTTCCGCCAGTTTTAACGCTGCATTCTGGCCTAAACCGCGGCTGCCGCCGGTGATCAGTGCAATTTTCTCGCTCATTTGTTTCTCCAGGGAGTGGGCTGTGGACAAAAAACAGGATATTACTGCTCTGATGAACTATAAATAGCGTTAACTACGCTTCACTGTTCCATTAACAACAACAATAAGAGAAAAAATGGATAAAATACACACAATGAAAGTGTTTGTACGCGTGGCGGAAATGCAGAGTTTTACCCGCGCGGCAGAGAGCCTCGGACTGCCTAAAGGCAGCCTGTCGCGCCAGATCCAGGCGCTGGAAAACAGCCTTGGTTCACGCCTTTTGCACCGAACGACGCGGCGGGTACAGCTGACACAGGATGGTCAGATTTACTTCGAACGCTGCCGTGATGTGCTGGCCACGCTGGAAGAGATGGATTCGATGTTCCAGCACGATCCGGCCACGCTCAGCGGTCGGCTACGGGTAGACATGCCGGTCAGCCTCGCCAGCGGCTATCTCATCCCGCTGCTCCCCGAGTTTCTTCAGCACTACCCCGGAATTGAACTGGAACTGAGCAGCAGCGATCGCCGGGTAGATGTGGTACGGGAGGGCTTCGACTGTGTCGTTCGCGTGGGGGTTTTAGAAGATTCCGGGCTGGTCGCACGGCCGCTGGGCCATCTTCCTCTGATTAACTGCGCCAGTCCTGACTATCTTGCACGCTTCGGCACGCCGGAATCCCTGAAGGACTTGTCCCAGCATGCGATGGTTCACTACAGCCAGCAGCTCGGCGTGCAGTCGGGCGGCTTTGAATATTTTGATGGTAAAACGACCACGCTGATCAAAACCGGCGGTGCCGTCACCGTGAACAGCACGGAAACCTACCGCTCGGCCTGCCTGGCCGGTCTGGGCATTATTCAGGTACCGCGCGTTGGCGTGCAGAGCGCGCTGAAAGAAAAAAAACTGGTGGAGATTTTGCCACACTTCCCCGCGTGCCCGATGCAGCTGTCGCTGCTCTGGCCGCATCGTCGTAATCAGGCACGGCGGGTTCAGGTGTTCATTGAATGGCTGAGCCAGGCACTGAAGCGCTACGTTGCCTGACTGACAGGCTATAATTTGCAATTAAACATTAATCAAAAGGATAGAGAAGGATTCATGGCGGATACTCAACGGCGCGATCCCCAGGCAGCAGATACGGCGGAAAAACCGCTGATCAACATCAAAACCGGGAATCATACGGTCGATAAATCCATCACCCGGGTATCCCGGCTGGTCAGCTGGTTCCGTGCCATTCCGGCGGTAGCGCATTTTATTCGTGCGGGTGAGCGATTTAACGATCGGCTTGGCAGCCAGTTTGGCGCAGCGATTACCTATTTTTCATTTCTTTCGCTGATCCCGATCCTGATGGTGTCTTTTGCCGCCGTCGGATTTCTGCTTGCCTCAAATCAGGATCTGCTGACCGAGCTGATCGATAAGATCGTTAGCAGCATCAGCGATCCCTCTTTGGCAACGACGTTGAAGAATACGGTCAATACGGCGATCCAGCAGCGAACGACGGTCGGGATAACCGGTCTGCTGGTGGCGCTGTATTCAGGCATCAGCTGGATGGGTAATCTGCGTGAAGCGATACGCGCTCAGTCCCGCGACGTCTGGGAACGGACGCCGCAGGATCAGGAAAAAGTCTGGTTCAAATATTCTCGCGACTTTATTTCGCTGACCGGGCTGGTGCTGGCGCTGATTATTACCCTGTCGCTGACCTCAATTGCCGGTGCGGCGCAGGCGACGATCGTAAGGGCTCTCGGGCTGGAAGATATCGAATGGCTGCGCCCGGCGATGACGACGATTGCTCTGTCGATCTCCATTTTTGCCAACTATCTCCTGTTCCTGTGGATTTTCTGGATACTGCCGCGCCACAAGCCGCGTAAAAAGGCCCTGCTGCGCGGTACGCTGCTGGCGGCGATTGGTTTTGAGGTGATTAAATTTATTATGACCCTGACGCTGCCGAAGCTGGCTTCTTCACCGTCCGGTGCCGCTTTCGGCTCCGTGCTGGGGCTAATGGCGTTCTTCTACTTCTTTGCCCGTCTGACGCTGTTCTGCGCGGCGTGGATCGCCACCGCACAGTATAAAGATGACCCGGAACCTATCGGGAAATAACCCTCAGAAGCAATGCTGTGCGGCTGGCTATTTCAGCAGCGCACAGCTGTGGTCCTGCAACTCTTCGGCAGATCCCCTGTTCAAAAGCAGCCAGTTGCGCTCGACCACCATCAGCGCCCGCCGCCCGTCCTTCAACGCAGCGATGGCCACACCGTAACGCCCCATATTCTCACGTGCGCCGGGCAGTTCGCTGGCAATACGGATAAACGGGCTGGTGCGCTTAAACTCATCGCGGGTAATTGCCCGTATAACGTAATCATGTTTACCCAGTTTATAGGTCTGCCACTGGTCATTCAGCGTGCTATCGAGGGCATCCAGCTGCTGGCGAATATCGGCCCGCAGGCAGGAGATATGAACGTGCAGCTGGTTCTGCGTCCGTCCCCACTCAGAATTCACCGCCAGCGAATAGACCCGATCGTTAATCGCCGCCCCCCGTCGTTCTTCCATAAAATGCCGGGCGCGCCAGGCCTCGGATAAAAAATTCGGCGTGGCCGGGCTGAGTAATTTTCGGCTTTCAACGCCGGTTATTTTTGCGATCGGCAGTAGCAGAAACTGTAGCGCACCATTGCGGTCTTTTAGTACCACATAACCATCGGCTTCACTGACCAGGCTGCACGGGGCCGGATCGTGTTTCTGCTGCTCGCCCACGACGCACTGCTGGCTGACAATCTTCCATAAGGCATCGGCATTATTATTAAAATACAGGGCCATAGCGCCAGCCGATGCCGCTATTACCCCCACCAGCAAAATCGCTAAGCGCTTTCTTCCATGCATCAATCATTACCTCAGCCAATAATCGTTCACAATGTAATCGAAGCGGGCGGTAAGATCATGTGAAATCATCGGCGAGCGCGCTTCCACGGCGAGGAACGTTGCGATGAATACGTTTCAGTCCAACAGAGAAAACAAAAAGGGCCGACAGTGTCGGCCCTGATTGCATGACTCCCGATCGGTATTTAGCGCTTCATCACCTGATCGT
Organism: Erwinia sp. S43; assembly: GCF_016624745.1. Taxonomy (NCBI): domain Bacteria; kingdom Pseudomonadati; phylum Pseudomonadota; class Gammaproteobacteria; order Enterobacterales; family Erwiniaceae; genus Erwinia; species Erwinia sp. S43. The sequence continues at coordinate 15,120 of NZ_JACVTX010000018.1, forward strand.
AAGTTCCACCTTCAGCGAAGTGAGTTTTCTGTGCCGCCGTCCAGCCACCGAACTTACCGTCGATAGTGAACAGTTTCACCGGCTGGAAGGTGCTGGCAAATTTCTTGGCAACGGCCTCATCACGCGGACGGTAGAAGTTCTGCGCCGCGATAGTCTGGCCTTCCGGCGAGTAGAGATACTTCAGGTACTCGTCGGCAACTTTACGGGTATCGCGCTCGTCGACCACTTTATCCACCACGGAAACGGTCGGTTCGGCCAGGATGGATTCGCTCGGGGTGATAATTTCAAACTGATCTTTACCCAGTTTGTTCACCGCCAGATACGCTTCGTTTTCCCAGGCAATCAGCACGTCACCAATGCCGCGTTCAACGAAGGTGTTGGTGGCGCCACGTGCGCCGGAGTCCTGTACTTCAACATTCTTAAACAGCGACTTCACGTATTCCTGCGCTTTAGCCTGATCGCCGTTGTTCTGATCCAGTGCCCATCCCCAGGCTGCCAGATAGTTCCAGCGTGCGCCGCCGGAGGTTTTCGGGTTCGGAGTAATCACAGAGACGCCCGGCTTAATCAAATCTGGCCAGTCATGAATTTGTTTTGGGTTCCCTTTACGCACCAGGAAGACAATGGTGGAAGTGTACGGTGCGGAGTTATCCGGCAGGCGTTTGATCCAGTTTTTATCGATGCGGCCACGTTCTGCAATGGCGTCAACGTCCGAGGCCAGCGCCAGGGTCACGACATCCGCTTTAATCCCGTTGATCACCGACGTCGCCTGTTTGCCTGAACCGCCGTGCGACTGGCGAATCACCACGTTATCGCCGGTTTCCTGCTTATAGTGAGCGCTGAACGCTTTATTGTATTGCTCATACAGTTCACGTGTTGGATCGTAAGAGACATTCAGCAGCTGAATATCCTTCGCCAGCACGCTGGTTGAGGCCAGTAACAGGGTAATTCCCACACTCCACTTCTTCATTGCACGCACTCCCAAAGGTTTAATCTGAGAAGGAGCGTGACATAAAGCAGACTGCGAATTAAAGAATTAAAAAGAAGCTGTAATAACCATATGGAATAAAACTTTGCATAAAAAAGGCGCTGGAGCGCAGCGCCTTGTTTTTTATCAGTAAAGCTTTTTGGCGGTTTCCAGCCAGTCGCCTTTGAACGGGCGTTTCATATTTTCGATCGCATCAATGATGTCGTGGTGAACCATTTTCTCGTTCTGAATACCCACGCAGCGGCCGCCGTAGCCCTGCAACAGCAGTTCAATGGAATAAGCACCCATACGAGAAGCAAGAATACGGTCATAGGCAACCGGTGCCCCACCGCGCTGGATATGGCCCAGTACGGTTGCACGGGTTTCACGCTTAGTTTCAGCTTCGATATATTTCGCCAGCTCATCCACATCGCAGATATGCTCGGTAATCGCCACAATTGCGTGCTTTTTACCCTTGGCAATACCGGCTTTAATCTCCGCCAGCAGCTCTTCGCGGGTGTATGGCGTTTCCGGCAGAACGATAAACTCACAGCCACCGGCAATCGCCGCTGCCAGGGTCAGATCGCCACAGTAGCGGCCCATCACTTCGACGATAGAAATACGCTGATGCGAAGAGGAGGTATCGCGCAGGCGGTCAATCGCTTCAACGACCGTTTCCAGCGCGGTGAAGTAACCAATGGTGTAATCCGTACCGGCAACGTCATTATCGATCGTGCCCGGCAGGCCGATGCATGGGAAGCCCATTTCGGTCAGGCGCTTAGCACCCATGTAGGAGCCGTCACCACCGATAACCACCAACGCATCGATACCACGCTTTCTCATATTATCCAGCGCTACCGCACGCACTTCGTCTTTGCGGAAATCAGGGAATCGCGCGGAACCAAGGAAGGTACCGCCGCGGTTAATCATGTCTGATACGCTGTAGCGATCCAGATTCACCATGCGATCTTCATACAGGCCCAGATAGCCGTCATAAATACCAAAAACTTCCAGTCCTTCACTCAGCGCCGCGCGTACGACACCGCGGATTGCAGCGTTCATACCTGGGGCGTCGCCGCCGCTTGTCAGTACACCGATTTTCTTGATCATGACAACCTCTGAACTTGTTGATGCAAATGTTGAATTCTGAACGCCGGGGCGGCAGGACGCGCGCACAAGAGCTAACCGACTAAGTTAAGCTGATAGTATATCAAATCTTGTTAGCTGAATTGATTCAGGTCAGGCCAGATTTGCCTATTTTTTTTGCGGCAACTCACGTTTTAAATGATGCAGGGCTAACTGATTCATTTAACGGCAATTTACCACTAAAAATTATTTTTTGGCTCCACTGGCACTACGGAACAGGGATCCTGATGGATAATCACATCAGACCCCGGAAAACGCATCAGCAACGCCTGTTCCAGCTCATCCGCTATCTGATGAGCCTTAACCAGTGGTAAGTGGTCATCCATTTCCAAATGGAGCTGAATAAATCGAGTCGGGCCAGACTGGCGGGTGCGAATATCATGCGCTCCCTGAATACCGGACTGCGCGGCAATAATATTTTCGATGGCCTGGCGATCTTCATCGGGTAATGCGCGGTCCAGAAGCGCCTGAACAGCTTCATAACCCATCCGTAACGCGCTATACAGAATCCAGACGCCAATGCCTAAGGCAAACAGCGCATCCGCGCGGTGAAAACCGTACCAGCTCAGAGCAAGTGCCAGCAAAATCGCCCCGTTCATAATCACGTCTGACTGATAGTGCAGCATATCGGCACGTATCGCCAGGCTGTGGGTGCGCCGTACAACCCAGCGCTGGAAAGTCACCAGAATTAACGTAGAGAACAGTGCAATGACGGTGACGATCATCCCTACCAACGGTGCATGCATCGGTGCGGGAGTGGCCAAATGCTGAAGACCCGTCAGGAACAGAAACAGAGCCGATCCAGAAATAAACATGCTTTGCGCCAGGGCGGCGAGCGATTCGGCCTTACCGTGACCAAAGGTATGTTCCGCATCAGCAGGCTGAAGCGAATAGCGGACAACCAGCAGATTAGTCAGAGAAGCGGCGATATCCACCAGTGAGTCAACCAGCGCGGCCAATACGCTGACCGATCCGGTATGCCACCAGGCGAAAATTTTGATGATCAACAGCAGCGAAGCAAGAACCGTAGCGGCCAGTGCTGCCGAGTTGACCAGCCGAGCATAGCGTTGATTCATGACGCACTCCGGCAGGAAAAGTACCGTCAGTATACTGGATTTAAGCGCAAAAAATCCCCGGTTATTGCGAGCCGGTGCATGCGGAGAAACATTGAAATCTGATGGGCAAAAAAAACCCCCTCATCATGAGGGGGAAGACAGGGATGGTGTCTATGGCAAGGAAAAACAGGGATAGTATGTACTGGTACTTTACGGGTTACTGCTGGTGTTACGTACTGCCTGCAGAGGCGAAGCCTGCTGCGAGTTCGTTAGCTGGCGCAATTCATCGATGCGCTGCTGATGTTTCTGCTCTAAGACAGCCTGCTGCTGAGGTGTTAACAGGTGATACATCTGGTTGCGTACCCGGGCCATCTCGACCTGGCGTTCAACCTCCGCCTGCGCTATTTTTTCCACCTGAGCTTCGTAAGCTGCCTGATCAAATTTATCTGCAATAATCAGTTCGTGCAGTTGCTCTAAATCGTTAATACTTATAGGAGAACGATCGTGCCGTGCCTGCTGCATCAGGTCCCGTAGTTGCTGACGCTGCTGCTCCGTTAAATTGATGCCATCAAACATGTGATTTTGCGGGCCCAGCCTGAATGTGCTGCTTGCTCCATCAGTGTGATGCATCTCGTCATTCGTCGTAACGTCAGCAGCCCATGCGGTGGAGAGGCTAAGCACCAGCGCCTGAACCGCAACGACGGCGGTAACTCTGCGCATCGTTTACTCCCAAGTTTGTTTCCGTATTTCGATTCAACGAGATTCAGTCTACGGGGCCTGCTGCAAACAAGCGTCAGGGGGTGTAAAACTACGTAAAGTCATAGATTGAGCGCGTTCGTTCACGGTATTTTGCCTGCGGAGGGCAATAAAAGATGAATAAAATCCTGTTGGTTGACGATGACCGCGAATTGACTTCGCTGCTGAAAGAATTGCTGGAAATGGAAGGCTTCAATGTGCTGGTTGCCGGTGACGGTGAACAGGCGCTGGCGCTACTGGATAACAGTGTCGATCTGCTATTACTTGATGTGATGATGCCGAAGAAAAACGGCATTGATACCCTGAAAGAACTGCGTCAGCAGCATCAGACCCCGGTGATTATGCTCACCGCTCGCGGCAGCGAGCTGGACCGTGTACTCGGCCTGGAACTGGGCGCGGACGATTACCTGCCAAAACCGTTCAACGACCGGGAACTGGTTGCGCGTATCCGTGCCATTCTGCGCCGCTCCAACTGGAGTGAGCAGCAGCAACAGCACGATAACAGCTCGCCAACGCTGGAGGTGGATTTACTGCGCCTGAACCCGGGCCGCCAGGAAGCCAGCTTCGACGGCGTGACGCTGGATCTGACCGGAACAGAATTCACTTTGCTCTACCTGCTGGCACAGCATTTAGGCCAGGTTGTATCACGTGAACATCTGAGCCAGGAAGTCCTTGGTAAGCGGCTTACCCCGTTCGATCGCGCTATCGATATGCATATCTCAAACCTGCGGCGCAAGCTGCCGGAGCGTAAAGACGAACATCCGTGGTTCAAAACGCTGCGCGGACGTGGCTATCTGATGGTGTCCGCAACATGATATCCAGCCTGACCACCCGCATCTTTGCCATATTCTGGCTGACGCTGGCACTGGTGCTGATGCTGGTGTTAATGCTGCCGAAGCTCGACTCCCGCCAAATGACGCCACTGCTGGACAGTGAAGAACGGCAGGGAGTCATGATTGAGCAGCACGTTGAGGCGGAGCTGGCACAGGACCCGCCCAACGACCTGATGTGGTGGCGCAGGCTGTTTCGCGCAATTGACAAGTGGGCTCCACCCGGCCAGCGTTTGCTGCTGGTGACCAGCGAAGGCCGGGTGATTGGCGCGCAGCACAATGAAATGCAGGTGATCCGTAATTTTATCGGCCAGTCTGATAACGCAGATCAGCCGCAGAAGAAAAAATATGGCCGCCTGGAAATGGCCGGCCCGTTCTCCGTGCGCGATGGGGAAGACAGCTATCAGCTGTATCTGATCCGTCCCGCCAGTAACTCACAGCTCGATTTTATCAATCTGCTGTTTGACCGGCCGCTGCTGCTGCTGATCGTCACCATGCTGATCAGCTCACCGCTGTTGCTCTGGCTGGCATGGAGCCTCGCAAAACCGGCTCGCAAATTGAAACATGCCGCGGATGATGTAGCCGCCGGTAACCTGCGCCAGCGACCGGAACTGGAAGCCGGTCCGCAGGAATTCCTTGCGGCGGGTGCCAGCTTCAACCAGATGGTCAGCGCGCTGGAACGGATGATGACTTCGCAGCAGCGGCTGCTATCCGATATCTCGCATGAACTGCGCACCCCGCTGACTCGCCTGCAGCTGGCCACCGCGCTGATGCGCCGCCGCCACGGTGAGGCCAAAGAGCTGGAGCGTATCGAGATGGAAGCGCAGCGCCTGGATGGCATGATCAATGACCTGCTGGTGCTCTCGCGTACTCAGCACAAAAATGCGCTGGTCAGCGAGGCGATCAAGGCCAATCACCTGTGGTCGGATGTACTGGAAGATGCGAAGTTCGAAGCGGAACAGATGGGTAAATCGCTGGAGGTGCCTTATCCACCGGGTCCGTGGCCGCTGTACGGTAACCCCAGCACGCTCGACAGCGCGTTGGAGAACATCGTGCGTAACGCCCTGCGCTACTCGCACAGCAAAATTTCGGTCAGTTTCTCGGTGGATAAAAAAGGCGTCACCGTCCATGTGGATGATGACGGCCCTGGCGTCAGCCCGGAAGATCGGGAACAGATTTTCCGACCGTTCTACCGCACCGATGAGGCGCGCGATCGCGAATCCGGCGGTACCGGGCTGGGGCTGGCGATTGTGGAAAATGCCATTCAGCAGCATCACGGCTGGGTGAAAGCCGATGACAGTCCATTGGGCGGGCTGCGGCTGACCATCTGGCTACCGCTGTATACCACTCAGCACGAATAATTTGCTATCCTGCGGCCCTCGTATCAGAGGGCCGTTTCATGCTACATATCGTTTTATTCGAACCTGAAATTCCGCCGAATACCGGCAATATCATTCGCCTGTGCGCCAATACCGGCTTTCAGCTGCATCTTATCGAACCGCTGGGTTTTGCCTGGGATGATAAACGACTGCGCCGCGCCGGGCTGGACTACCACGAATTCACCGCCATTAAGCATCATGCAAACTATGAGGCGTTTGTCGCCGCAGAAGCGCCTGAGCGCCTGTTTGCGCTGACCACCAAGGGAACCCCTGCCCATAGCGCAGTAAGCTATCAGGATGGCGATTATCTGCTGTTTGGCCCGGAAACGCGCGGCCTGCCGGCCAGCATTCTTGATGCCCTGCCCGCACAGCAAAAAATCCGTATTCCAATGATGGCGGACAGCCGCAGCATGAACCTGTCAAATGCAGTATCGGTGGTGGTATATGAAGCGTGGCGGCAGTTGGGCTATGCGGGTGCGCTGCTAAGAAGCTGAAATCTGAGCCAGGCTCAGATCCCATCGCCGAATTCAAAGCCCGGCACCATACCGTTAAAGTGCTGGTCCATATCCATTGACGGCATGTCGCTGTTGGGCTTGCCGACAATGCGCGCAGGAACACCAGCGGCGGTGGTATGCGGTGGAACCGGCTGCAATACAACGGAACCCGCGCCGATCTTCGCCCCCTGACCCACTTCGATATTGCCGAGGATCTTAGCGCCCGCGCCGATCATCACTCCCTGACGGATCTTCGGGTGGCGATCGCCGCTAGTTTTACCAGTACCGCCAAGGGTAACGGATTGCAGAATAGAGACATCGTCTTCGATAACAGCCGTTTCACCCACAACGATCCCTGTGGCGTGGTCCAGCATGATACCGCGGCCGATTTTCGCCGCCGGGTGAATATCGACGGCAAACGACACGGACACTTCGTTTTGCAGGTACACCGCCAGCGCACGACGGCCCTGATGCCACAGCCAGTGGCCAATGCGATGCGCCTGAAGTGCGTGGAACCCTTTCAGATAGAGTAGCGGCGTCGAGTACTTATCGACCGCCGGGTCACGCTGGCGCACCGCCTGAATATCGCAGGCGGCGGAAACGATCATCGACGGGTCCTGCGAATACGCATCCTGGATAACTTCACGGATAGCAATCGCCGGCATAATCGGATTTGCCAGTTTGTTGGCCAGCATATAACTCAGCGCACTTCCGAGGTCATCGTGCTTGAGCAGGGTAGCGTGGTAAAAACTGGCCAGCATAGGTTCACAATCGGCCAGCGCTCGCGCTTCCGTTTTGATGTTATCCCAGATCAGTTCAGGTTCTGCACACGACATAACTCACTCCCCACTAAAAATGGCGTCACCAGGACGCCAACAGACAACGACACGGTTACACCATCTCAGCTACCGCTGTTCTCATCTTTTCTGGTACGCCCAAGCAGACTCAACGCTGCCTCACGTGCATTTTTACCACAGTACAGTACCTGATAAATCTGCTCGGTGATTGGCATTTCAACACCAAATCGCGCGGCCAGTGCTTTCACTTCTTTGGTATTGCGGAAGCCTTCCACTACCTGGCCGATGGTTTGCTGCGCGCCTTCAACATCAGCCCCCTGGCCTAACATCATGCCGAAACGACGATTGCGCGACTGATTGTCGGTACAGGTCAGCACCAGGTCACCGAGGCCGGCCATACCCATAAACGTCGTAGGGTCGGCACCCAACGCTGCACCCAGGCGGCTCATTTCAGCCAGGCCACGGGTAATCAGCGCCGTACGGGCATTCGCACCAAAGCCAATGCCATCCGACATTCCTGCTCCGATAGCGATAACGTTTTTCACCGCACCACCGAGCTGAACGCCGATAAAATCAGGATTATTGTATACCCGGAAACTTTTACCACAGTGCAGTAATTGCTGGATCTCATCTGCGAAAGTGCTATCGGTGGCCGCAAGCGCTATCGCCGTTGGCATACCGGCAGCCAGCTCTTTGGCAAATGTCGGACCGGAAATCACCGCCAGCGGGATCGCGTCGCCCAGAATTTCTCGCGCCACGTCCTGTAGCAGACGACCGGTCTCTTTCTCCAGGCCCTTCGTCGCCCATACCAGACGGGAGTCCGCACGCAGATGTGGTTTAATCTGCTGCAAAACGTCACCAAATACATGGCTGGGGACTACCACCAGCAGATCACGGCTGGCAGCAATCGCTTTAGCCAGGTCAGTTTCTATCTGCAAAGTATCGGGGAAAGGCACATCGGGGAGGAAAGCGGTATTGCAGCGATCGGACTGAAGCTGCGCCTGGTGCTGTGGATTATGCCCCCACAGCACCACGTCGTGGCCATTACGGGCAAGCGTAATCGCCAGGGCGGTGCCGTACGAGCCGGCACCGATGACGCTCATGGAAGCATGAGAGCTACGCATTAAGCATCCTGCTGCTGCGCTGCACCTTCTGACTGCTGCAGATAGTTCATAAACAGCGCGTCGAAGTTAACCGGTGCAAGATTCAGCTGCGGGAAAGTACCGCGAGAAACCAGGCTGGTGATGCATTCACGAGCATACGGGAACAGGATGTTCGGGCAGTATGCACCCAGGCAGTGTGCCATCTGCGTGCCTTCAATGCCGCTGACGGAGAAAATACCCGCCTGCTGAACTTCGCACAGGAACGCCGCTTCGTCGTTTACCGTTGCGGTTACGGTTACGCGCAGTACAACTTCATATACGTCGTCAGCCAGCTGAGTAGAGGCGGTATCAAGATCCAGCTTAACTTCCGGTTCCCACTCTTTCTGGAAAACCTGCGGTGCATTTGGCGCTTCAAAAGAGATGTCTTTGGTATAGATACGCTGGATCTGGAAAGCCATCTCGGTGTTGTTTTGTTCTGACATGATACGTAATCCTATGGGTTAATAATCCGTTATTGTGCCGCAGTGTTCGTCATCCTGTGAGCGCTCAGTGCGTACTCAGCTCGTTACTATTTTAACAGCGGGTCAAGACCGCCGCGGCCGTCGAGCGCAAAGAGATCGTCACAGCCGCCAATGTGCTGTGCATCAATAAAAATTTGAGGAACGGTAGTCCGGCCGCTGCGTTTGATCATCACTTCACGCGTATCGGCATCCCCATCAATCGGGATTTCCTGATAGCTCACGCCTTTCTGATCCAACAGCGCTTTGGCACGATGGCAGAAAGGGCAGGTTGCTTTGGTATAGATCTCAATGTTAGCCATGCCGACACTCCTGAAGTTTACTTACCGCGGACCAGCGGCAGGTTCTCGCCGCTCCAGCCAGAAATACCGTCTTTCAGCACATACACCTGTGCAAATCCGGCAGCGTACAGCTGCGACGCGGATTCACCTGCTGAAGTACCGGTCGCACAAACGACAATCAGCGGCTGCGCTTTGTGTTTTTCCAGTTCGCTGAAGCTGCCTTTTTTGATATCAGCAGCCAGTACGTTAACTGAATTTGAAATATGGCCTTTACGGAAGTCATCGCGCCCACGCACATCTACAACCACGGCATCTTCTTTGTTGATTAAACGGGTGGCTTCACCACGGCTAATCGTTTTTACTTTGGAGAACAGACCCTTAACCGTAGTCACGATCACCAAAACCAGCAAAACAACCCACGCCAGACTTAAAATTGTGTGATTGCCTGCAAACTGCATAATATCTTGCATGAGGGGTAACAACTCCCGGAAGGGTTAATAAGCTAAAAATAAGGCTTCTGAGTATACCTGCCAAGGCTGCCATGTACAGTCGATAAGCTGCTCAGAGTTATGTTTTCTGCGGCAGATTACAAAAAAAAGTTGCCTTAAGTGAAAAATACTATCCTGAGATAACGGTGTATCGTTCTTAAGCGGTTATTTGTTGTGCAGCGAGCCATTACGGCTGTCGCTCATCGTGATTCTGAAAGGATTAACGACCGAGCAAAAATCCCGTGCTGGAGAGCGATTACTGTTACTGTCAGTAACTGAAAACCCGGTAGAGATGGCTGGTAAGCCGCTGTTCATCGTGGAATAATCCGAAGCTATGAGGGAAAAAGCAACAGTGATACATTCATGGACCCCACGTAACAAGCAGGCATCCACGCCGTCATTACGTGCAAGCTTGTCCATCCTGACCGTCAGTGTTCTTTGCACCGGCGCGTTGCTATGGTCTTTTTCTGCTTCCGCCGCCGACGACAATAAGTCACAGCTACAGAGTATCCAGCAGGATATCGCTGAAAAAGAGAAAAGCGTTCAGCTGCAAAAACAGCAGCGCAGCAAACTTCTCGATCAGTTACAGGCTCAGGAAAAAGTTATCGCTCAGGCCAGCCGCCAGCTGCGCGAAACGCAGTCGGGTCTGGGTTCACTGAGTAAAGATATCAGCTCTCTCACCGCCTCCATCAATAAGCTTCAGAAACAGCAGCAGCAGCAGGAATCGATGCTGGCGCAGCAGCTTGATGCCGCTTTCCGCCAGGGCCAGCATAGTGGTTTACAGCTGATCCTCAGCGGCGAAGAGAGCCAGCGCAGCGAGCGCATGCTGGCCTATTTCGGCTATCTGAACGATGCCCGGCAAAAATCCATCGATGAGCTGAAGCAAACCCGCAGCGACCTCTCAGCGCAAAAAACCAGCCTGGTAGGCAAGCAGGCGCAGCAAAAATCCCTGCTGGAGCAACAGCAAACGCAGCAGAAAAAGCTTGAGGGTGCCCGCCAGGCGCGTAAGCAAACCCTGACCACGCTCGAATCATCGCTGGAGAAAGACCAGGCGCAGCTGGTGGAACTGCGGCAGAACGAAAGCCGCCTGCGCGACAAAATAGCGAAGGCCGAGCGGGAGGCGAAAGCGCGTGCCGAACGCGAAGCCCGTGAGGCGCAGAAAGTGCGCGAACGCGAAGCGCAGGCGAAGCGGAAAGGCACCACCTATAAACCCACCGAGAGCGAGCGTGCGCTGGTTTCCCGTACCGGCGGCCTTGGCCGGGCGGCAGGGCAGGCGCTGTGGCCGGTTCGCGGCAGCATCGAGCACCGTTTTGGTGAACAGCTGCAGGGCGAGCTACGCTGGAAAGGCTTAGTTATCGCCGCGCCGGAAGGAACCGAAGTTAAAGCCATCGCCGACGGTCGAGTGCTGATGGCCGACTGGCTGCAGGGTTACGGGCTGGTAGTGGTCGTGGAGCACGGGAAAGGCGATATGAGCCTGTACGGCTATAATCAGAGTGCGCTGGTGAGCGTGGGAACTCAGGTCCGGGCAGGACAGCCCATTGCGCTGGTTGGCAACAGCGGTGGCCGCGGCACGCCTTCACTCTATTTCGAAATCCGCCGCCAGGGACAGGCCGTCAATCCATTGCCGTGGTTAGGAAGATAAGTTTGTTTCAGTTACGAAAACTCAGCGGCCTGCTGGTAGCGCTTGTTTTGGTCAGCCCGGCGTTCGCCGGAAAGCTTTCAATAGTGATTGATGATTTTGGCTACCGTCCGGCGCAGGAAAATCAGGTATTACAGATGCCTGCGGCCATTTCCGTGGCGGTGTTGCCTAATGCACCACACGCCCGGGAGATGGCAACCAAAGCCCATCAGCGCGGCCACGAAGTGCTGATCCATTTGCCGATGGCCCCCCTCAGCAAGCAGCCGCTGGAAAAAGACACTCTGCGCCCGGACATGTCCGTGGATGAAATTGCGCGCATCGTGCGTGAAGCCGCCGCCGATGTCCCCTACGCCGTTGGGTTAAATAACCATATGGGTAGCGCAATGACCTCCAGCCTGCCCGGCATGCAGAAAGTGATGCAGGTTCTTGACCGCTATAATTTTTATTTTCTCGACAGCATGACCATCGGCAACAGCCAGTCAACGCGCGCCGCCGCCGGCACCAGCGTTAAAGTCATCAAGCGCCGCGTGTTCCTGGACGATACGCAAAATGAGGCGGATATCCGCCAGCAGTTTACCCGGGCGGTCCGGCTTGCCCAACGCGACGGCTCGGCAATTGCCATTGGTCACCCGCATCCGACGACGGTTCGCGTTTTGCAGCAGATGTTGCCAACGCTGCCCGCCGATATCACGCTGGTGCGCCCAAGCCAGCTTCTCAACGAACCACAGCATGGCAGCAACACGCCGCTGCCTGAGACCCGGCCGCAACCGAACAAGCCGCGCAATCCGTTCCGCGTGGGCAAAAACTGCCCGGTGAAAACCGTGCCGGTTCCGGCAACGCTGGCTCTTGGGATTGTCGCTGAAAGCGTCGCCAGCAGCCCACTGCTGAAAACGCTGTCGCAGCAGTTTTCAGGATTAAAGCCTGATTTTTCTCGCTAATTCGTTTGCCGCCAGCGCCAGCTGGCGGCAGCGTGTTAAGACGGCCAGTTAAGGATCACCTTGCCCGAGTGGCCGGAACGCATTTCATCAAACCCCTGCTGGAAATCATCAATATCAAAGCGATGAGTAATAATCGGCGTTAAATCCAGTCCGGACTGCAGCAACGCCACCATTTTGTACCAGGTTTCAAACATTTCCCGACCATAAATGCCTTTGATAAACAACCCCTTGAAGATCACCTGATTCCAGTCGATGGCCATTTCCTCGGAAGGAATACCCAGCATAGCAATGCGCCCGCCGTGATTCATTACGCTCAGCATGGAACGAAATGCTGCGGGTACGCCAGACATCTCCAGTCCGATATCAAAGCCTTCCGTCATTCCCAACTCACCCATCACCGATCTCAGGTCGTCCCGGCTGACGTTAACCGCCCGGGTGACGCCCATTTTCTGTGCCAGCTTCAGCCGGTATTCATTAACGTCGGTGATAACCACATGCCGCGCCCCCACGTGGCGACAGATGGCCGCCGCCATGATGCCAATCGGCCCCGCGCCGGTTATCAACACATCCTCACCGACCAGATCGAATGACAGCGCCGTATGCACCGCGTTGCCGAAGGGATCGAAGATGGCCGCCAGCTCGTCAGGAATATTATCGGGAATTTTAAACGCGTTAACCGCCGGAATTGACAGGTATTCGGCAAAGCAGCCCTGACGATTCACGCCAACGCCAATCGCATTGCGACACAGATGAGTTCGCCCTCCCCGGCAGTTACGGCAGTGGCCGCAGGTGATATGCCCCTCGCCGGAGACCCGGTCGCCGGGCTGAAAACCGACCACTTCCTGCCCCACCGCCACCACCTCGCCGACGTATTCGTGGCCCGTAATCATCGGCACCGGGATGGTTTTCTGTGACCAGGCATCCCAGTTATAGATATGAACGTCGGTACCGCAGATCGCCGTTTTGCGGATTTTTATCAACACATCATTGTGGCCCGGCTCGGGTATTGCGGCGTCGTTGATCATCCAGATCCCCTGGCGGGCGTGCAGTTTGGCTAACGCTTTCATCACTCCTCCTTATCCGGCAATGACGCCCAGCTGACGGCCAACGCGGGTGAATGCATCAACCGCACGTTCCAGCTGCGGCTGCGTGTGGGAGGCAGAAATCTGGGTACGGATACGCGCTTTTCCTTCCGGCACTACCGGGTAGAAGAAACCGGTGACATAGATCCCCTCCTGCTGTAACAGGCTGGCAAAGGTCTGGGCCAGCCGCGCATCGCCCAGCATCACGGGAATAATGGCGTGGTCAGCACCGGCCAGGGTAAATCCTGCGGCCTGCATCGCAGAACGGAAATAGTTCACGTTATCCCACAGCCGCTGCCGCAGCCCATCGCCTTCTGCCAGCATAGAAAGCACCTGTAAGGATGCCGCGACAATTGAGGGGGCCAGGGAATTGGAGAACAGATAAGGGCGCGATCGCTGACGCAGCCACTCCACCACCTCTTTTTTGGCAGCGATGTAGCCGCCGGACGCCCCACCAAGCGCTTTGCCCAGTGTGCCGGTAATGATGTCCACTCGGCCCATCACGCCGCAGTATTCATGGCTGCCGCGCCCCGCCTCACCGACAAAACCTACAGCGTGAGAATCATCCACCATCACCAGCGCCTGGTAGCGATCGGCGAGATCGCAGATCCCCGCCAGATTAGCAATCACGCCATCCATCGAAAACACGCCGTCGGTAGCGATAAGAATATGACGTGCGCCCGCTTCCCGCGCCCGTTGCAGGCAGGATTCCAGCTCGGCCATATCATTGTTGGCATAGCGATAGCGCTGAGCTTTACACAGGCGGATGCCGTCTATAATTGAGGCGTGATTCAACGCGTCGGAGATTACCGCATCCTCCGCACCCAGCAGGGTTTCAAACAGCCCGCCGTTGGCGTCAAAGCAGGAGGAGTAAAGGATGCTGTCTTCCATGCCCAGAAATTCCGCCAGTCGATGTTCAAGCTGGCGATGCTGGTCCTGCGTCCCACAGATAAACCGCACCGAGGCCATGCCAAAACCGTGCGTATCCAGCCCGGATTTTGCTGCAGCAATCAGCGACGGATGGTTAGCCAGCCCGAGATAGTTATTGGCGCAAAAATTCAGTAGCTCGCTACCGTCAGCTAATTCAATTACCGCCTGCTGCGCACCTGCAATCTGCCGCTCGTGCTTAAACAGCCCCTCACGATCCGCATTCAGCAACTGCTGTTTAACCTGCTGATAAAAAACATCCTTCATGTTTATCCCCCTCCAGCTCTTTTCAGCGAAACTGTGCACTGAAAGTACAGCACAATAGCGGACAGACATGATGGAAGATGCAAATATTGCAGCATATCTCACGGAATAATTTGTTCAGCACCCCAGGTTACAGACTCGTCTGGCTGTGTGTGGCGCGTTGAGATGTTATGATAAGACTATTAGCGCGTGGAGCCTCCTGTTCCACCCCACAGTAAAGGTTAATGCTCATGATTATCGTCACCGGCGGCGCTGGATTTATTGGAAGCAATATCATCAAGGCGCTGAATGATAAGGGCCATACTGACATTCTTGTGGTCGACAATCTTAAAGACGGAACCAAATTCGCCAATCTGGTGGATTTAGACGTCGCCGACTACATGGATAAAGAAGACTTCCTGATTGCCATTCTGGCCGATGAAGATTTTGGCGATGTTGAAGCCGTGTTCCACGAAGGTGCCTGTTCATCCACCACCGAGTGGGACGGAAAGTACATGATGGATAACAACTATCAGTACTCTAAAGAGCTGCTGCATTACTGCCTTGAGCACGATATTCCGTTCCTGTACGCCTCTTCCGCGGCGACTTACGGTGGCCGTAACGCCGACTTTATTGAAGAGCGCCAGTTTGAAGAGCCGCTGAACGTGTACGGCTACTCCAAAATGCTGTTCGACCACTATGTACGCAGCATCCTGCCTGAAGCGCAGTCTCAGGTTTGCGGTTTCCGCTACTTCAACGTTTATGGACCGCGCGAAGGACACAAAGGCAGCATGGCCAGCGTGGCATTCCATCTCAATACCCAGCTGAAGAACGGTGAGAACCCAAAACTGTTTGAAGGCAGCGACGGATTTAAGCGCGACTTTATCTATGTGGAAGACGTTGCTGCGGTCAACCTGTGGTTCTGGGAAAACAGCGTGTCCGGCATCTTTAACTGCGGTACCGGCCGTGCCGAATCTTTCCAGGAAGTGGCGGACGCCGCGCTGAATTATCACCAGAAAGGTGAAATCGAATACATTCCGTTCCCGGAAAAACTGAAAGGCCGTTATCAGGCGTTTACCCTTGCCGACCAGACCAAACTGCGTGCTGCGGGCTACGATAAGCCGTTCAAAACCGTCGCCGAAGGCGTGGCTGAATACATGGCGTGGCTGAACCGTAACGGTTAACGGAGCGGGGCAGGCAATGAAAATTCTGGTTATTGGCCCATCGTGGGTCGGCGACATGATGATGTCGCAGAGCCTGTATCGTACGCTGAAGGCGGAACATCCCGAGGCGACGATCGATGTGATGGCGCCAGCCTGGTGCCGGCCCCTGCTGTCGCGCATGCCGGAAGTGAACGAGGCGCTGGCGATGCCGCTGGGCCACGGCGCACTGGAGATCGGTGAACGCCGTCGGTTGGGCAAGGCGCTGCGCGATAAAGGCTACGATCGCGCGTTTGTGCTGCCCAACTCGTTTAAATCCGCGCTGGTGCCGTTTTTTGCTGCCGTCCCACGCCGTACCGGCTGGCGCGGTGAAATGCGCTACGGCCTGTTGAACGATATCCGCACGCTGGATAAAGCCGCGTTTCCTCTGATGGTGCAGCGCTACGTCGCGCTGGCATACGACAAATCTCGCATCGCCAGCGCCAGCGATCTGCCCCAGCCGCTGCTGTGGCCGAAACTGGTAGTACAGGAATCCGAGAAGCAAACCACCGCCGCCGCATTTAATCTCGATGCTGACCGACCGCTGATCGGCTTCTGTCCCGGCGCGGAGTTTGGCCCGGCAAAACGCTGGCCGCACTATCACTATGCAGCGCTGGCGCAGCATCTGATCGACCAGGGATACCAGATAGCGCTGTTCGGTTCAGCGAAAGACCATGAGACGGGCGATCAGATCCTTGCCGCGTTGAGCGAAAACAATCGACAGCACTGCCGCAATCTCGCTGGCGAAACCCAGCTGGAACAGGCGGTGATCCTGCTGGCCTGCTGCCACGCTGTAGTAAGCAACGACTCAGGACTGATGCATATTGCCGCAGCGCTCGACCGCCCGCTGGTTGCGCTTTACGGTCCAAGCAGCCCTGATTTCACGCCGCCGCTGTCCGATAAGGCACGGGTGATACGTCTGATCGACGGCTACCACAAAGTGCGTAAGGGTGATGCTGCCGAAGGCTATCACCAGAGTTTGATTGATATTACTCCAGCGCGCGTTATCGCCGAGCTGGAAACGCTTTGCCCTACTCCAGGAGTTTGAATGCGGGTTCTGATTATTAAAACCTCCTCAATGGGAGATGTATTGCACTCGCTACCAGCATTAACGGACGCCATGCAGGCCATTCCCGGAATTCGTTTTGACTGGGTCGTTGAAGAGGGCTTTGCTCAGATCCCTTCCTGGCATCCCGCCGTGGATAATGTCCTGCCGGTGGCGATTCGCCGCTGGCGCAAACACTGGTTTGGCAGCCAGAACCGCGAAGAGCGCGTGGCGTTTAAGCGCGAGCTACAGTCGCGAGAGTATGATGTGGTGCTGGATGCGCAGGGGCTGATTAAAAGCGCGGCGCTGGTCACGCGTCTGGCAAAAGGCGTTAAGCATGGGGCCGATAGCCGCAGCGCGCGTGAACCGTTTGCCAGCTGGTGGTATGACCGCCGTCATCCGATCGACAAACAGCAGCATGCCGTACAGCGCACGCGAGAACTGTTCGCCAAAAGCCTCGGCTATGCGCTGCCGGAAACCACGGGTGACTACGCTATCGCCCAACATTTTATTCACGAGCTGCCGGAAGATGCGAACCGCTATCTGGTGTTTCTGCATGCCACCACCCGCGATAATAAGCACTGGTCGGAAAGCCACTGGCGTGAACTTATTGGTTTAATACAGCCATCGGGATTGCGGATAAAGCTTCCCTGGGGTGCGGAACACGAGCATCAGCGTGCGATTCGCCTGGCTGAAGGCTTTGATTTCGTAGATGTGCTGCCGAAGCTGACGCTGGAGCAGGTCGCCCGCACGCTGGCGGGCGCGCGTGCGGTGGTATCCGTCGATACCGGTTTGAGCCACCTAACCGCCGCGCTCGACCGCCCGAACATCACGCTGTATGGCCCAACCGATCCGGGGCTGATTGGCGGCTACGGCAAGAATCAGTTTGCCCTGATTTCTCCGGATAAAAACATGGACTCGTTGAGCGCAGAGCAAGTGCACGAGGCATTGAGTAAGGTCATTTCATGAAGAAACTACACATCATTAACCTGGGAAAAATGGGCGGCGTAGAGCGCCTTTTTTTGCAGTATCTTAATGACGCGGGCGATGACAGCAATGAAATCATCTGTGTGAGCCGCGAGATAGGCCCTGAAATTGCGCGTCAGATGCCACAGCAGAAAGTGACCTTCGCTACGCGACTTATCGATAAGCTCCCGCTACGCTGCCCACAGTTTCTGCGAAAGTACCTTTTGCAGTGGAAAGTAAACCGTGCCAATGCTGACGTGATTATCGTCTGGGATTTAATCCCAGGGCTGGCCGCTAAACCGCAACGCGGCAAGCTGCTTTACTACGATCACGGCTGCTCGTGGCGCTATGCCAAAAACACCAAGACGCTGCGTTTTCTCTCAATGCTTGATGGCGTTATTTCAGCCTCTTATGCTTCTAAGCGGGTGATGGAGCTGCGTTTCAATTTACCCTGCCCGCATAAGGTGGTGATTAACCGCATCAAAACTCCCGACGGGATCAGTACCACTCCTCGCCATCTGAGGTCGCCAATACGTCTGGGTACGGCTTCGCGACTGGTCACCCTGAAGGGTATCAGCGTTGGATTACTGACATTGAAAGAGCTGCTGGCACGAGGACACGACGTGGTGCTGGAGATTGCCGGAAAAGGTCCGGACCGCGCGGAGTTTGAGGCACTGGCAGAAAGATTACAGCTTGGCGATCGGGTCACTTTCAGTGGTTTTCAGCATAACGTTGCGGATTTTTTTAACCGTACTGATATTTACCTCAGCACACCTATCACCGAACCTTTCGGATTATCCTGTATGGAATCGTTATATTTTGGCGTTCCGGTGATATTTCCAATGGTAGACGGTCAGCCAGAGGCCGTTAAAGAAGGCGTCTGCGGCATCGGTATCGTTCCTTCCGTCAGCATTGAACAACACCAAACTCTCACCGGTATTGAGGTGGATTTCCCTCATCAGGTCTACGATCCTCTAGCGGACGCGCTGGTTTCTGCGAAATTAATTTCACATACTGACTGCGCGGATGCTGTCGAAAAATTGATAGCGGAAAAAAATTACGAATCCTACAGCAGAAATGCGCAGAAATTCCCATTAGAGAACTTTAGTTTTGCAGTATTTCAGGATGAATTTAATAACACCCTTGAATATTACAAAAATGAGAAATAATGTGAGAGATTTAGCCAAAGGCATTTTTAATAACCCAACTCCGTCGCCACTGTGGAGTTATTTTTCCTACTCGTGCTGCGCCATTAGTCTTTTAATACTGCCTTTTCTTCCGAGTGCCGGGCGTGATTTGTTTTATCTTAGCGGCTACTTCGCCTTTTTCTGCGTTTTATTCAATTTTAGATATTATACCGTTAATAAAAAAAATCTGATCCTGCCAGGATTATTTCTGACATTATCCTTTTCCACCATATTTTGGCTGGTCGTTTATAAAGCCCCCGGCGACTATATCAATATCTATCGTTCGTATATGAACATGTCGAGACTGTTTATAGCCACCGCTTTTGTTCTACTACTTGCTCTCAATGAACGCCTGGTCTTGCAGCGTAAAATTATCTATTTTTGCATCACTGCTGGAGTCGTGATTAACCTCTATGCTTTCTATCAGAGCATAGCGTTGAGATACATTCGTATTGAACTGGCCTTCGATCGCGCGACGATAGTAGCCTATATTCTTACCGCCGTTAGCTTACTGATGATGCAATCTTTTCTGATGCTAAAAGTCAGGTATCGGCTGGTACTTTATGCATTGGCTTTCATGCTCAGCTATGCCGCTATCGTGTTCACGGGCACACGTGCCGCTATGCTGCTTTACCCTGTGCTAATTGGTTTGTCAGTGCTTGCGACAAAAAATGTGATATCTCATCGGCATAAGATCGTGATTATATTGCTTCTTCCGCTGCTGCTTACCGTCTGTGGTTTTATCTTTAAGGATAAAATTGCTAAACGTATTGAGGATGCACAGAGAAATTTCGTCATGCTAAATACGGCAAAAGCGGATAACTCTATTTTCTCCCGAGTGTGGATGCAAATTATCGCAATCAGAACCGGCAATGATGCGCCTTTTGGGCAGTCTGCTGAAAGTCGAGCGAAAGAAGCGCTGAAAATTATTGCCGAAGAACCAAAATTATATAATGCCAAACGCTATCTCGACGTGCATATGCATAATGAAGTGCTCGAAACCTACTCGCTAAAAGGTATATGGGGCGTTGCCATACTGCTCGCCATCTACCTGGCCCTGTTGATTCAGTCCTTCAGACCTGAACGAAATGCCATGCTGCTGGGTGTCAGTGCTGCACTGATCCTCTATGGCCTGAGCGACGTTCTGTTCTTTAGCTCGGAGGCAACCATCACCTTTTCACTGGCAATTATCTTCAGTGTGCTGTCGCTAAAGAAAACTCGGGAGCAGGCAGATGAGTGACATTGAAAATAGTCGTCTGCTCAGCGTTATTATTCCGTTCTACAATAATGAAGAATTTTTGGGCGACGGCCTGGAGTCATTATTGCGACAAGTTGATGATGATATTGAGATCGTACTAGTTAATGACGGCTCAACAGATGGTTCAGTCATTGCAGCACAGAGTGTCCTGGATCGCTACGCCCATCCGCACGTTGTCTTTATTTCTCAGCAAAACGGGGGCATCGCGCACGCACGCAATGTTGGGCTTCGGCATGCCAGCGGACAGTATGTGACTTTCCTTGATGGGGATGATTTGCTCAGTCGTCACTATCTGATCACGCTTCGCCCACTGCTGTTATCCGGGAAGTATGAGTTAATAGATTTTAAATATCATATATTTGCCAATGCAACGCAGGAAGACAACCGCCCCGCAGAATCAGCATTTTCCACCAGTGATTTTACGCAGGGAATGAGCTGCCTGATGCCGCTTTTCAGTCGGTCCATGTGGCATCTGTGGAACAGAGTGTTCCATCGTTCTCTACTCGTTGGTGAATCATTCGAAGCAGGCCGACGCTATGAGGATGTGATCTTTACGCCATTCGTCTACTTCAAGACGCAAAAAATTGGCCATATCGATCACCCACTCTATTTTTATCGCGATAACAGCCAGGGCATCACCCGCAACGTTAAAGAAAAAGACATTGAAGACATGCTGTTTGCGATGCAGAAAATGCTGAGTTTTGCAGCGCAGCATCAACATGATAAGGCAATTAAACAGCTCGCTGCCCTGATGGTGCTCAACTGCTTTAACGAAGTAAAAGCCATGTCGAAGAAACTTTACGGCTACTACTTTTACCCCGAGAAAGTCCGGGAAGTATTAACGCAAGCCGCCACGCTGTGTGATGGCACTGCCGTACCGAAGAAAAAGGTCCGGCAGATGCGATACGCCTACATCGATACCTGGCTGTCACAACTCCGCTGGAAAATGACGAAGTGAAAGATTACTTCTCATTCAGCCGCAGGTGTTCCACAACCTCATCATAAACCCGCTGTGGTTGGATCACTCCCATCGGACTTTCTGCTTCCAGCGGCATCGTATAGCCAGTGCGGGAAAGATGAATAACGCGGTGCAGCTCTAAATCCTGAATAGGGCCGGTAGAGCGCGGGTCGGCGGTAACAAACAGGCTGATGGTTTTTACCTTCAGAGCGATCGCTACGTGCAGTGGCCCCGTATCACCGGTCACCAGCAAATCGAAACCATCCAGCAGCGTAATCATTTGCTGTAACCCGGTTTTCCCAATGCGGTCATCAACATGCTCTGCGGTCGTTGCGCTGACGCTTTGCAGAAAGCGCTGTGCTCTTTCCCTGTCGGTACCGCCGCCAATTAGCACAATTTTCACTTTCGGCCAGGCAGCCACCAGCATTTCAGCCAGACTAACGTAATGAGAAACGGGCCAACAGCGTGACTCCGTTGATGCGCCCAGTTGAAAACCAATGGTTATCTGGTCAGGATTTTTTTCCGCTCGCTCAAAAGGGGCGGGGATCTCCATCGTGGGATCGTCACTGCGGCATCCCAGAATCGAAACCAGCTCAAGCTTACGACGAACAAAATGTCCGTAGTAATGGAACACATAGTTGGTCAGCCATTTCTCCAGCCCGCTAATTCCGGAGCTGTAGTTATCGCGAATAATATATTTGGCCCCGGCCATCACGGCGCTGATCACATCATAGGGCAGATGCGAATGCATAATCAGAGCCAGATCGGGCTGATGCTCACGTAAGGATTTCAGCAGCGGGCCCAGCGTTTTGATTTTACTGTTCCAGTAAACGACGCGGTTAAAGTCTCGCCCGCCCTCCACCAGTTCCCGGTTCTTCTCATGCACGACCAGCGTAATATGCGCATCGGGATAACGCTCGCGTACGGCACGAATAGCGGGCGTATTGAACATAAAATCGCCGAGTGCCGTTGTCGAATAGATAACGATATTGTCGAAATGAATCCCACAGTCGAAAGTGGATTTATCCTGCAGACGGCCGTATCTGGCGGTATAGCGGTCAAGGAAAAAGTTCGCGAGCTTAATCTTCCATTTCTTCGACATCTCAACCCACTTTACTCTGGTAATATTCTGATAAAGTTAACCCCGTCGTACGCGACTGCAACCAGCTGAACAGCTGCTCCAAATCGTCATACAACGCGTCGATATCCGCGGCGGTTTTGAACGTCGGGCTGCCGCCGGGCATAAACTCCGACGAATGCAGCATAAACTCCACGTAGTCGCTGCCAGCGGCCAGCGTCTTTTCCGCCACGCCGATCATCTGTTGAAGATTACCGCGCATCGGCCGCAGCCAGTGGACAGACGGGCTGCGACGCTTGCCGCGCAGCCGATCCCAGCCCTGCTTAACGCCGTTCATCAACGCTGAATGCTTGTACTGAATACTCATCGGCACTTCCAGCAGCGGGGAATCACCCGCCCGGGAAATATCCTGCGGATCGATAAAATAAGCACGATCGGGGAAATGCTGGTAATTGGTGCCGCCGTTGCCCTGAGGTGCGCCCGGCGAAAACTGCCAGTTCACTCGCGGCGTGACCGAGCAATCCACCTGATAGCCCAGCTCAATCAGCAAACGGGCATAAAATTCGTTAAACGCCCAGCGTCCGGCGCGGTGGCTGCGCATTTTAGTCTGCAGAGTGTCTTCCAGCAGCCGGGTGATGTAGCCGACTTTCTCGCGGATGAGCGCTTCAGGGTATTCAATCAGATAGGGTTTGTGCCGCCAGTCGTCGCCGGTGAGGTCCTGTATGGGGGGGTTATTCCACGCGTGCAGGTGCATGCCGATTTCCCCGGTATCGCGGGCAATCACGTCGCGGGCAAATTCAACGTAGGCCGGATCGACCGCCATTTCATAATTCGTCAGCCATGTCGGTTTAAAAGCGTACTTCTCACAAAGCTGCTGGAAACGGGGCAAAAACCGGGTGTTTTCGGTAGTGATCCGATTGTGATTCTGCCAAAGATTATCGCCTTCGGTATCGATGGTGATGATAAACGCGGGCTTACCCATATTATTTCCTGTCAGCACAATTACCTGCGGCTATGTTACGTAGCGGGCCAGCAAAGCGCAAAGGTAATTCCGCTCATCCCGGCGTTAGCGGGAGGCGAGGCTAGCCACGCCCTGGTGACTGCTTTAGAATCAACGACTGGTTTATTGAACAGCGATAAAGCATGGAATCTCTGGATCTGTCCCACATCCCTCACCCGGTATCACGTATCCTGGTGATCAAATTTCGCCACCATGGCGATATGCTGCTGACTACGCCGGTCATTCACTCATTAAAAGCCGCCTTTCCTGATGCTCAGATAGACGTGCTGCTTTTCGAGGAAACCCGAACCATGCTCAGCTGCCATCCTGATATCCACCAGATTTATGCCATCGATCGCAGCTGGAAAAAACAGGGTGTGCGTTTCCAGATTAGCCAGGAATGGCGGCTGATGAGCACGCTGAGAAAGCAGCATTACGATATGGTGCTGAATCTGGCCGATCAGTGGCGCAGTGCGATTATTACCCGCTTTACCGGCGCACGTGTGCGTCTGGGGTTTGATTTCCCGAAGCGTCAGGGGAGGCTGTGGCGTCAGTGCCATACGCAGTTAGTTTCCACTGCTGACCATAATTCGCTGCATACCGTTGAGCAGAATCTGTCGCTGCTGGCCCCTTTGAGGCTTCCACAGCGGCGGGATAACGTCGCCATGCACTACTCCGACGCAGATCGTCAGATCGTTCGCGAGCTTGCCGGTCCGGAAGATTATATCGTGGTTCAACCGACCTCCCGCTGGTTCTTCAAATGCTGGAGCGAGGAGAAATTTGCTGCCACGCTTCAGGGGCTGCTGGATGATGGCCGAAAAGTCGTACTGACCTCCGGTCCTGACGGCAAAGAAAAAGCGATGGTTGAAGGAATTATCGATCGACTGAGTTCGCGGAAAGGCGTTCTCTCTCTGGCCGGGAAGCTGACGCTGACCCAGCTTGCCGCGCTGATTGACGGTGCGCAGCTGTTTATCGGCGTAGATTCGGTTCCGATGCACATGGCTGCGGCACTTCAAACGCCAACCGTCGCGCTGTTTGGCCCCTCAAAGCTGGTCTTCTGGCGCCCGTGGCAGGTTAAAGGCGAAATCATCTGGGCTGGAGACTACGCTCCCCTGCCGGACCCGGACAGCGTTGATACCCGCACCAGCGAGCGCTATCTGGATGCCATTCCCGTTGACGATGTCCTGGCAGCAGCACGGAGGCTTTTAGCATGAAACCCATCAGACTGGCGATCGTACGGCAGAAATACCGCCCCGATGGCGGCGCAGAGCGTTTTATCGCCCGCGCGCTGGAAGCGCTGGACCAGCAGTCGCTGGACCTCAACGTGATTACCCGTGAATGGCAGGGTCAGCGCCAGCCCAACTGGCACCTGCATATCTGTAATCCGACAAAATGGGGCCGCATCAGCCGCGAGCGAGGGTTTGCCGACGCCGCCCGGGCGCTGTGGCAGCGTGAAAACTTCGATATCGTTCAGAGCCACGAGCGCATTGCCGGATGCGATATCTACCGCGCCGGCGACGGTGTTCATCAGCGCTGGCTTGAGCTGCGCGGCCGGCTGATGCCGGGCTGGCGACATAAACTACTGCTGGCGAACCGTTATCACCGCTACGTGATGGCGGCCGAAAAAGCAATGTATGAAGCTCCGGAGCTGAAAGCCGTCATCTGCAATGCGGAGATGGTAAAGCAGGAAATCATCCAGCGGTTTGGCGTTGCCGGTGACAAAATCCACGTCATCTACAACGCGATTAACACTGCCCAGTTCGTACCGGCGGAAATGGCGACACGGGCGGCTATCCGACAGAAAATCGCGCTGCCGCTGGATGCCAGCGTGCTGATTTATGTTGGCTCCGGCTTCGAGCGTAAAGGGCTGGCGGCGGCAATACGCGCAGTAGCCAGTACCGATCGCTACCTGCTGGTCGTCGGCAAAGATAAAGCAGAGAAACAGTACAGAGCACTGGCGACTACGCTGGGCTGTGCCGATCGTATCCGCTTCGTTGGGATGCAATCGGATACGCTGCCGTGGTATCAGGCCGCCGATGGGCTGTTGCTGCCCACGCTGTACGATCCGTTCCCTAACGTTATCCTCGAGGCAATGGCCTGCGGTCTGCCGGTGATCACCTCGACCACCTGCGGCGGCGCGGAGTTCATTCAGCAGGGACACAATGGCTATGTATGCGATGCGCTGGATATCACTGCGCTGCGCGATGCGGTGATGGCCCTTCCCGCTTGTGCGACCGACAGCAGCATGGCGCTGGCGGCCCGTGAACAAGTGATGGCTTCCACGCCACAGCGGCTGTCACAGCAGCTTGTATCGCTTTATCAACAGATTCTGGACTAACCAATGCGTATTTTGATGATTATTGACGGCCTGCCGGGCGGCGGTGCAGAAAAAGTGGTACTGACGCTGTGCGAAGGGATGCAGAAGATGGGCCACGATGTCAGCCTGTTCTCGCTGCGTAACGTGTGCAATTACGCTATCCCGGACGGGATTGATTATCAGATCGTAGAACGCCCGAGCAAAGCTCCCTGGCGCAAGCTGACCGAGCTGTCGCGCCGCGCCGCCGCGCTGGATGATGCCATTGCAGTCAGCGAATCGCATCTCGGCAGCTATGATTTAATCTTCTCCAATCTGCATAAAACCGACCGGATTGTATCGCGCTGTAAAGCCATTCCGCCGCAGAAGCTGTGGTACTGCATTCACGGTATTCTCTCTACCTCTTACCTGGGTCATCGCAGCGGGTTCAGCCGCTGGCTGAAACTGCGTAAGATCGCCCGTGTTTATCAGGGCAAAAATATCGTCGCGGTCTCCCGCGCGGTGGGAGAGGATTTGACCCAACAGCTGGCGATCTCGCCATCGCGGCTGGCGGTTATCAATAATCCTTTTGATATTGAAAGTATTCTGCAGCAGGCAGCAGAACCTTTATCCGTCGCGGGCGTGCCTTATATCGTTCACGTCGGGCGTTTTCATCCGCACAAGCGCCATGACCGCCTGCTGGAAGCCTTTGCGGCATCGGGTATTCCGGCCAAACTGGTGCTGGCAGGAACCGGCAGCGAAGACCAGCTCGCGAAGACGAAGGATCTGGCCATTCGTTTGGGTATTGATGACCGGGTGGTTTTTGCCGGTTTCCAGGCTAATCCTTACCCGCTGATTAAGCATGCCCGAATGCTGGTACTGAGTTCAGACAGTGAAGGTTTTGGTAATGTGCTGGTGGAAGCCCTGCTGTGCGGCACCCCGGTGGTCAGCACGCGCTGCCCGGGTGGCCCGGCGGAAATTCTCGAACGTATGGGCATGAAGGATGCGCTGGCAGAGTTAACTGCCGATTCACTGGCCGCGAAGATAGCGGCGACCTGGCAGTCGCCACCGTTCATCGATAGCCAAAAGCTCGCTGAATATGATTTAGAACCCGTTTGCCGGCAGTATCTGGCGCTTCAGGAGAAATCAATCCGCTAAGCTTTGCAGCTGTTGCCAGACCTCATCGACGCTGACATCAGCGCACTCACCGGATGGCGTCTGCATAATCCGGTATTCGCCTGACCACGGATGCCAGACCTTGCTGTCCGTGTCACCAAACAGTACCACCTGCTTTTTATTCATTGCCGAGGCCAGATGCATCTGGCCTCCGTCGCTGCACAGCAGGCGCTCGCAGTGTTCAAAAGCCGCCACCAGCTCGCGTACCGAAGCAGTGGGATAAAGAGAAACCCGCTCACTGTCGCAGGCAGCCAGAACCTGCTCAGCACGATGTTCATCGCCAACATCATCAGGCGCCAGCGTGCCCTGCGGGGACCAGAAGATGACCGCACTACCGTTACCGGTCGCCAGGTGGCGCTGGATGATCTCAACGTAGCGCTCCAGCGGCCAGCGGCGTTTAGGGCTGCGGCTACTGATATGCACCGCCAGAACCGGACCGTCGCTATAGCTTCGCCCGGCAAAACGATGGGCGGCCTGCTGGCGTTCCTGCTCGCTCAGCCAGATCCGCACCGGGGGGATGGCCAGCTTTTTGTCGCTGATAGCCGAGAGATAGCTAAAGGTACGCTCCACCTGGTGCTCACCAATAAAATCTGCAGCTCGGAAAGGAACGCTTATCGCCCGCTCGCCGGTATCGGCACCGATGATATGCTTTACACCCGCCATTTTCGCCAACCGAAGGCTGTATACGCAGGGATTCGGGTTCGCCAGGATCGCTGCATCAAAGCGGATGCGGCGCAGCCGCATGAAAATTTTCAGACGATCGAGATACACGCCAAACTTGCTCTCATTTTTCTTACGGTGCTTGGCTTTACGGTAAATAAAGGTGTTTTCAATGTGCGGATTATTTTTGACCACGTCCTGGCTGACGGTGTTGATCAGTAAATAGACATTGGCATCGGGCCAGGCAGATTTGACCCCTTCAATCAGCGGCGTGGTACACACCAGATCGCCAATATTGTCACGGCGGATAATCAAAATGTTTTTCATTGTACTTTTCAGGCGACGGTTCTCGCCCGATCTTTTCACCGATGCCAAAGAGTAGATCCCAGCCCCTCTTCAACCAGTTTCCAAAACATCTCAATCCGTCGAGAGCATAAAAAAGTGCGTCTGTTGAAACACACTTGCGGTATCCGATCGTTCGCCCGCTAACAGCTCAGACAACACGTAATATTAAATTACACATGTATCGTCAAAAAAAGAATTCCTGCCTTGCCATAATAACGACTAACACCATGAAAATTATAGTAATAAGAAAATACTTAGAGAATGGACTCTTCTATGCAACTCCCCCCACTGCTCACGGTGATCGTTCCACTGTACAACGCCGGTCGTTTTTTTAAGCCCTTTATGGAATCGCTGCTGGCACAAACTTTCCAACAGCTGGAAATAATCATTGTTGATGATGGCTCAACCGACGGCTCCGGGGAATCGGCCGATGAATATGCCGGCCGTGTGGCACATATTTGCGTGATCCATCAGGCAAACAGCGGCGTATCCCGGGCCAGGAATGCCGGTCTGCGGGAGGCCCGTGGGCAGTATGTTACCTTTCCCGATGCGGACGATATTCTGGAACCGCAGATGTATCAGACCCTGATGGAAATGGTATTAGCGGATGACCTTGACGCCGCGCAGTGTAATGCTCTGCGTATTAATGCTCACAATGATCACAGCAGCCCGCTGATTCCTTTTGACCGATTACAGTCAACGTCCATCATGTCCGGTGCAGACTGGCTCAACCAGGCGCTGAAAACCCGCCGCTATCTGCATGTTGTCTGGCTGGGGGTTTATCGTCTTTCGCTGATTCATGAATGCAGGCTGCGCTTTATCCCCGGCCTTCATCATCAGGACATACCGTGGACGACCGAATTCATGTTTAACGCGCGAAGAGTGCGCTATAGCGATGCCCCACTCTACCGTTACAGAATTCATACCGAATCGATTAGCCACCGCCGCCGCCAGGGTCGGCAAAATGTCCGATACCAGCGCCATTATCTCCGCATCTGCGCTTTGCTGGACGATATGAATCGCCGCTATCAGCATCGGATACCCGTCTATCGTTCCTTTCATGCACAAATTACCCGCGAGGCGCTCAGCGTCTGTCATGCTATTCGCCGCGAAACGGATGCCGAGGCCCGCCGCACAATGATCCACGACCTTATGCGAACCCGAACACCTCAGCGTATGATGCGGAACGCACGCGGTATTACTCAGTGGTATAAACTGCTGGTATGGCAGATGCGCCTGTTTTATCTCTATCACTCCCACCGAGTGAGTTAATAAGACACACTGCGGTATTTACCGCCGCCATCATCAGGTACAGTAGCCCGATAATGAAGTACTGTGAGACAGCATCACTTATCTGATAACATGCCCTATTATTCCTTTTTTTGGCAATCTCTGGGCATAAGTCTCTTTTCACCTGAAAAAACAATGTGATGATTACCATTTATACCGTTTTACTGTATCTCATTCAGCCCTTCATCTGGCTCCGTCTCTGGCTACGCGGGCGGAAAGCGCCTGCCTATCGTCTGCGATGGGCTGAACGCTATGGTTTCTGCAAAGGTAAAGTAAAACCTGATGGGATCTTGCTGCATTCGGTTTCTGTCGGTGAAACCCTGGCCGCCATACCGCTTGTTCGTGCGCTACGCCATCGCTATCCCGATCTGCCGATCGTCGTAACGACTATGACGCCAACGGGTTCCGAACGCGCCAGCTCAGCGTTTGGTAAAGACGTTCATCATGTCTATCTGCCCTATGATTTACCCGGCGCAATGAACCGCTTCCTTGATACCGTCAATCCCCGACTGGTTATCATTATGGAAACCGAGCTCTGGCCGAACATGATCTCGCTGCTGCACGCGCGTAAAATTCCACTGGTGATCGCCAACGCCCGTCTGTCCGAACGTTCGGCAAAGGGCTATCAGAAGATCGCCAAGTTTATGAAGCAGCTGCTGCAAAAAATTACCCTGATCGCCGCGCAAAACCAGGAAGACGGTGAGCGCTTTATCGGCCTTGGGCTGAAACGTTCGCATCTGGCGGTGACCGGCAGCCTGAAGTTTGATATTTCCGTGACCCCTGAGCTGGCTGCTCGCGCCGTGACGCTGCGACGCCAGTGGGCACCGCACCGCCCGGTATGGATAGCCACCAGCACCCATGAAGGTGAAGAAAGCATTATTCTGGAGGCGCACCGCAAACTGCTTGCCCGTTTCCCGACGCTGTTGCTGATTCTGGTACCGCGCCACCCGGAGCGCTTTGACACCGCGCGTAACCTGACGCAGAAGGCAGGAATGAGCTATACGCTGCGCAGCAGCGGAGAAATCCCCTCCGGCAGCACGCAGGTAGTCATCGGCGATACCATGGGAGAACTGATGCTGCTGTACGGAATTGCCGATCTGGCGTTTGTGGGCGGCAGCCTGGTTGAGCGCGGCGGTCATAATCCGCTGGAGCCTGCGGCTCATGCCATTCCGGTTCTGATGGGGCCACATACCTTTAACTTTAAAGATATTTGCTCCCGCCTGCAGCAGGCTGACGGTCTGATCACCGTGACCGATGCCGATTCACTGGATAAAGAGATTGGTACGCTGCTGACCGACGAGGACTATCGTCTCTATTACGGTCGTCATGCGGTTGATGTTCTGCATCAGAATCAGGGCGCACTCCAGCGTCTGCTCCATCTCCTGGAGCCTCACCTGCCACAGCGGAATCACTAAATGAACACTCGCCAGCAGCTGTCGGTTGTCCTGATTGCGAAAGATGCGGCGGAACTCCTGCCGGAATGTCTGACTTCGGTCAGTTGGGCGGATGAAATTATTCTGCTCGACTCCGGCAGCCGCGACGGCACAGCAGAAATCGCTGAACGTCACGGGGCGCGCGTCTTCCACTCCACTGAATGGCACGGCTATGGCAAACAGCGCCAGCTGGCGCAGAGCTATGCCAGCCATGCAATGATCTTGATGATCGATACTGACGAACGCGTGACGCCAGAACTGCGCCGCAGCATTGAGCTGGTGCTTGAACAACCCGCCTCAGAGACGGTGTACAGTATTGCCCGGCGTAATCTGTTCCTTGGTCGCTTTATGCGTCATAGCGGCTGGTATCCCGATCGTGTCACGCGGCTTTATCCGCGCGGCTATCGCTACAACGATAATCAGGTTCATGAATCACTGGAAACCGAACAGGCAAAAGTCCGGCCTCTTCAAGGAGACCTCCTGCATCTGACCTGCCGTGATTTTTCCGATTTTCAGTGGAAACAGTTCGCCTATGCAGAAGCCTGGGCAAAACAGCGCCACCAGCAGGGTAAACGCTGCGGTATTACGGCAATTTTCGGCCACACCGCAGGTGCTTTCCTGAAAACACTGGTGTTGCGCGCCGGTTTTCTGGACGGCAAGCAGGGATGGCTACTGGCCGTGGTTAATGCACAGTACACGTTCAATAAATATACGGCCCTGTGGGCTCTCAATCACGCATCCAGGAACGGCAGACTATGAGCACCAAAGCCATCTACCCCGGCACCTTCGACCCAATGACCAACGGTCATCTGGATATCGTGACGCGCGCCGCACTGATGTTTGACCATATCATTCTGGCGGTAGCGGCCAGCCCCAGTAAAAAACCCATGTTCACGCTGGAAGAGCGCGTGGCGCTGGCCACAGAAGTAACGGCGCATCTGGGTAATGTGGAAGTGATCGGCTTCAGCGATTTAATGGCAAACTTCGCCAAAGCGCAGCAGGCCAACGTGCTGGTACGAGGACTGCGGGCGGTATCTGACTTCGAATATGAGCTGCAGCTGGCGCATATGAACCGCCATCTGCTGCCAACGCTGGAAAGTGTCTTCCTGATGCCTTCGGAAGAGTACTCGTTTATCTCATCATCTTTGATGAAGGAAGTCGCACGCCACGGCGGTGAGGTAAAAGCCTTCCTGCCGGCACCGGTGTATCTGGCCCTGCAGGCGAAGCTCTGAATCTATTTCTGGCAGCGCGGACAGAAGAAGGTGCTTCTCTGAGCGTGTTTACTGCTTTCTATCGGCGTGCCGCACGCGCGGCACGGTTCTCCCGCCCGCCCATACACCTGTAGCTCCTGAGCAAAGTAGCCGGGCTTCCCGTCGCTCTGCAGAAAATCCCGCAGCGTAGTACCACCCTGTTCGATTGAACGCAGCAGCACGGCCTTGATGGTGGCTACCAGCAGCTCTGCTTCAGGCTCATTGAGCGCCATGGCAGGACGATCGGGATGGATCCCGGCAACGAACAGAGATTCACTGGCGTAGATATTGCCCACCCCCACCACCAGCTTGTTGTCCATCAGCCAGGGTTTGATCGCCGTACGTTTACCGCGCGATTTCGCAAACAGATATGCACCGTTAAAACTGTCTTCCAGCGGTTCAGGACCGAGATGGGAGAGAACCGAACTGGCTGTAAGATCGGTACACCATAGCCAGGCACCAAAGCGACGCGGATCGGTATAGCGCAGCACTTTGCCGTTACTCATCACCAGATCAACGTGGTCATGCTTCGCCGGCGGCAGTTCGTGGGGAAGCATTCGCAGGCTGCCGGACATGCCCAGGTGGATGATAATCCATCCGGTCGGCAGCTCCAGCAGCAGATATTTGGCACGCCGTTGCACGCTGAGCACAGGCTGATCGCTGAGAGCATGTATTTCGTGTGAGACGGGCCAGCGCAGGCGGGAATTACGCACCACGGCGTGCAGAATCGTTGCGCCGACCAGATGTGGCTCAATTCCGCGTCGGCTGGTTTCTACTTCTGGTAATTCTGGCATCTTCCCGCTCCCGTTGGCTTATCAACATAATGACGCAGTACTCTAATACAAAACTCAGAAACAAAAAAACCCGGCCGGAGCCGGGTTTTTCAACTGAGATTAATTACTTAATCTTAGCTTCTTTGTAGATCACGTGCTGGCGGACAACCGGATCGAATTTCTTCAGTTCCAGTTTTTCCGGCTTAGTACGTTTGTTCTTCGTGGTGGTATAGAAGTGACCTGTACCAGCAGAAGAAACCAGCTTGATCTTCTCACGAATACCTTTAGCCATGTTTCAGTTCCTTACCTTAGTACTTCTCACCGCGGGTACGCAGATCGGCCAGAACCGTCTCAATACCCTTTTTATCAATTACACGCATGCCTTTGGCAGATACGCGTAGTGTAACGAAGCGCTTTTCGCCCTCAACCCAAAAACGGTGAGAGTGCAGGTTCGGCAGGAAACGGCGTTTCGTCGCGTTCATTGCGTGGGAACGGTTGTTACCCGTCACCGGACGCTTGCCAGTTACTTGGCAGACTCGTGACATGTCTATTCTCCAAAAATCAAATCAGCTCGAGCTTTAAAAATAAGGTTTTGGCCGCCTCGTCAGACTAATAGCCTATCCAGGCGAGTTCTATGTGAACCCGCTGAGCAGGCCCAAACGCCAAACCCGAGATTCTCAAAGGTGGCGTAGTATACGCCCTGTAGCGCGAGTGCTCAAGTCCCGAACAGATAAAGATCCCTCTGGATCGCCTGTAACCGTCTTAATTGCATGTGAAACAGCCTGTTTTTGTACGCTGAACGGCCCGACATTCGTGATTGAGGGCAGTAAAAGGCGATTTTTCACATCCACCCCAGTTCGGCAAAAGAAACATATTCACCTCGCCCAATCACGATATGGTCAAGCACACGAATGTTAAGCAACGAGCAGGCACGGACGATTTGCTGGGTAATATCACGATCGGCACGGCTTGGTTTTGCCAGCCCGGAGGGATGATTGTGAGCCAAAATCAGTGCCGCCGCATTGCGCTTTAAGGCTTCGCGGACAATTTCCCGCGGATGGACTTCCACGCTGTTGATGGTACCGCTGAACATCTCGCAGGTATGGATAACCCGGTGCTGGTTATCAAAAAAGATCACCTGAAAGATCTCGCGCTCCCGATGAGCAAGCGAACTGTGTAAAAAATCCAGCATTTGCTCAGAGCTTGTCACGGCATGGCTCTTCAGCGCTTCCTGACAGGTAAAACAGCGCCTCGCCAGCTGAGCGACGGCATGAATCTGCGCATATTTAGCGAGACCTATCCCCCCTACCGCCTGAAATTCCTCCTTCCTGGCATTCATCAGTCGATACAGCGACCCAAAATGATCGATTAAGCGCTGCGACAATTCCATCACATGCACTCCGCGCGTGCCGGTCCGCAAAAAAATGGCCAGCAGCTCACAGTCACTCAATGTTGAAGCTCCAAATTTGATCAACTTTTCACGCGGGGGTAGCCCCTGCCACTTATTTTCCATCTTCTGCGTCTCCTTGCCTGAATACGCAAAAGCATGTCATTATATACAGTGGTTTTCTATCACTAACCGCTGGCTTTACGAGGCAGATCGCAAAGGGACCCAGGTGAAAAATAACCAGCCCGATCGAATGTGATAAAATATCCAGCATTGCGGTACAAAGTTACCGGGCAGGCTCAACAGAAGGCGAAAGGCAGATGATGGGATTATCGGGAAAGCGGATTGTTCTGGGCGTCAGCGGCGGTATTGCCGCCTATAAAACGCCAGAGCTGGTCCGCAGGCTCCGCGATCGCGGAGCAGAAGTCCGCGTGGTGATGACGGATGCTGCGAAAGCTTTTATCACCCCACTTAGCTTACAGGCCGTTTCCGGTTTCCCGGTATCGGATGATTTGCTCGATCCGGCTGCCGAAGCGGCGATGGGCCATATCGAACTGGGGAAATGGGCAGATCTGGTGATTCTGGCACCGGCGACTGCCGATCTTATCGCACGCGTTACTGCCGGAATGGCTAACGACCTCGTCACCACTATTTGTCTGGCAACGGCGGCTCCCGTTGCGATTGTGCCAGCCATGAACCAGCAGATGTATCGCGCGCTACCCACTCAGCATAACATCCAGCAGCTGGCACAGCGTGGTGTGATGATCTGGGGCCCTGACAGCGGCAGCCAGGCCTGCGGTGACGTTGGACCGGGACGCATGCTTGACCCATTAGCGATTGTTGATCTGGCAGTTAGCTGGGCCACACCTGTCAATGACCTGCAACATCTTCATATTATGATCACCGCGGGCCCAACTCGCGAAGCACTGGACCCGGTGCGCTTCATCAGCAATCACAGCTCCGGTAAAATGGGGTTTGCCATCGCCGCAGCCGCAGCCAAACGCGGAGCCAGCGTTACGCTGGTGGCGGGTCCTGTTGAATTACCTACCCCACCATGGGTCAAACGCATCGACGTCACGACGGCACTTGAGATGCAGCACGCCGTGATGGAACAGGTGGCGAAGCAGCATATTTTCATCGGCTGTGCAGCGGTGGCTGATTATCGCGCCGCGGCGGTTGCCGAAGAAAAAATCAAAAAACAGGGTGATGAAATTACTCTGAAAATGGTGAAAAACCCTGATATTGTCGCCGGCGTGGCGGCTTTAGCCGAGGGTCGCCCCTACGTGGTAGGATTTGCTGCTGAAACCCAGAATGTGGAAGAATACGCACAACAAAAACGGGCGCGCAAGAATCTGGACTTGATCTGCGCCAATAATGTTGCCAAAGCCGGGCAGGGTTTCAATAGCGATTCCAATGCTCTTCACCTTTTTTGGCAGGAAGGAGATAAAATCTTACCGCTCAGCGATAAGTCTCTCCTTGGCCAACAGTTACTAGACGAGATAGTCATCCATTATGATGAAAAAAATCGACGTTAAGATTTTAGATCCGCGTGTCGGCAACGAATTCCCTCTGCCGACCTACGCGACCTCTGGATCTGCCGGGCTTGATCTGCGCGCATGCCTTGACGGCGCAATTGATCTGCAGCCGGGCCAGACTACGCTGGTGCCAACGGGGTTAGCTATCCATATTGCCGACCCGACGCTGGCTGCAGTGATTTTGCCGCGTTCCGGCCTGGGGCATAAGCATGGCGTGGTGCTGGGCAACCTGGTTGGCCTGATTGATTCTGACTACCAGGGACAGCTGATGGTTTCCGTCTGGAACCGCGGCCAGGACGCATTTACTATCGAACCCGGCGAGCGTATTGCTCAGATGGTCTTTGTTCCTGTGGTGCAAGCTGAGTTCAATCTGGTCAACGATTTTGACACCAGCGTGCGTGGTGAAGGCGGTTTCGGCCATTCTGGTCGCCAGTAACTCACCACCGCTCCCGTAAAACGAAACCCGTTTTTTCGCCGTGAGCCATCAGGCTCACGGACGTTGCGTGGGCTCGTGCCCATTTATGGTGATCTTTTCAGGGGTCTTTTAAGACATGGTTGAAAAAAAGAGTGCGAAAAGGAATCGTCGCGAGGAAATCCTGCAGGCACTGGCGCAGATGCTGGAATCAAGTGATGGCAGCCAGCGGATAACGACCGCAAAACTGGCGGCAAGCGTTGGCGTATCTGAAGCTGCGCTCTACCGTCATTTTCCCAGCAAGACCAAGATGTTTGACAGCCTGATCGAATTTATCGAAGACAGCCTGATTACGCGCATCAATCTGATTTTGAAAGACGAAAAAGAAACGCTGCCGCGTTTGCGTCTTATCACGCAGTTGATTCTGGGCTTTGGTGAGCGTAATCCGGGTTTAACGCGAATTTTGACCGGCCATGCGCTGATGTTTGAACAGGATCGTCTGCAGGGGCGTATCAACCAGCTGTTTGAGCGTATTGAAGTACAAATTCGCCAGGTAATGCGCGAAAAGAAAATGCGTGAAGGCGAAGGGTTCGCAACGGATGAAACGCTGTTGGCCAGCCAGCTGCTGGCTTTTTGCGAAGGGCTGCTTTCGCGTTTTGTTCGCTCAGAGTTTCGCTATCGTCCGACAGCGGAATTTGAAGTTCGCTGGCCGCTGTTCGCAATGCAGCTGGTGTAAACCGACGTGGACTGGCCCAGCAATGAGGCCAGCCCATATCGACTTTTCAGGTCAGCTGATGGTTCAGATACCGTATTCGCTACGGTAGGCGCGAACTGCCGCCAGGTGGTCGGCAAGCTCAGGTTTCTCTTCCAGATAGCTGATTAACTCTTTTAGCGTGATAATCGAAATCACCTTACAGCCGTAATCCCGCTCCACTTCCTGGATAGCCGAAATGGCGCCGCGCCCGCGTTCCTGACGATCGAGGGAAATCAGTACACCAGCCAGGCTCGCCTCGTTCGCCGCAATGATCTCCATAGACTCACGGATCGCCGTACCAGCGGTAATCACATCATCCACCAGCATCACTTTACCCTGCAGCGGGCTGCCAACCAGCGTGCCGCCTTCACCGTGAGTTTTGGCCTCTTTTCGGTTAAAGCAGTACGGCACATCGCGATCGTGATGATCGGCCAGTGCAACGGCAGTGGTGGTAGCAATCGGGATACCTTTGTAGGCCGGGCCGAACAGCAGATCGAAATCAATGCCTGAATCTACCAGAGCCTGCGCATAGAAACGGCCCAACAGGGCCAGATCGCGACCGGTGTTGAACAGACCTGCGTTAAAGAAGTACGGGCTTTTACGCCCTGACTTCAGCGTGAACTCACCAAACTTCAGCACCTGCTTGTTGATGGCGAATTCGATAAATTGGCGCTGCCAGGCTTTCATGTTGTCATTCCTCAATATTCAGGCAAAAAAAAGGCGACTCTTGGGTCGCCTGGAAAAATCAGATACTCAGCGCTGCTTTCTGCGCTTGTACCAGTGTGTCAATGCCGCCCCGGGCCAGCTCAAGCAGTTTGAGCAACTCATCGTGGCTGAAGGGTTCGCCCTCTGCTGTCCCCTGCACTTCAATCATACGACCGTCTTCGGTCATCACCACGTTCATATCCGTTTCGGCAGCGGAATCTTCAACATATTCCAGATCGCACAGCGCTTCGCCGTTTACGATGCCAACGGAAATGGCAGCAACCATGCCTTTCATTGGATTGGCCTTCAGCTTGCCGATCGCAACAAGGTGATTCAGTGCATCGGCCAATGCCACGCATGCACCGGTGATGGATGCGGTGCGCGTACCGCCGTCGGCCTGTAATACGTCGCAGTCCAGGGTGATGGTAAATTCGCCCAGTGCTTTCAGATCCAGCGCGGCGCGCAGGGAGCGAGCAATCAGACGCTGGATCTCCAGCGTGCGACCGCCCTGTTTACCTTTCGCCGCTTCGCGGGCGTTACGGCTGTGGGTGGCGCGAGGCAGCATGCCGTATTCAGCCGTCACCCATCCCTGCCCCTGACCTTTCAGGAAACGAGGAACGCCCTCTTCAATCGTTGCAGTACACAGTACTTTGGTATCACCGAATTCAACCAGCACAGAGCCTTCTGCATGTTTGGTGTAATGACGGGTCAGGGTTACGGGGCGCACCTGATGTGCGCTACGGCCTGATGGACGCATAGTGTGTTCTCCGGCTAGCTAATTATAATTGGCTGCGCATTATACGGATTTCACTGGTGAATGCCTATCGAAGGCAGCTTCATCCGCGCGCTGTTATGCAACTGGCAGATAATCAACGTTTAAAACAGCAAGATAATCGGGAACTGGATGTAAAAATAATCGAGATATGGCTAAATGCCCCTCTTTATTGACTCTTCACGCGGGACCGTCCGTATGACTGCTGTTTTACATTTTATTCTGGCCCTGGCCATTATCTTCTGCCTGGCGCTGCTATTCAGTTCCGACCGAAAGAAAATTCGTCCACGCGTACTGTTACAGCTGGTCGTTATTGAAGGCGCTTTGGCCTGGTTCTTCCTGCACGCATCCGGTGGACTAAGCGTAGTGAGTGCCGTGTCCGGCTTCTTCGAGGTACTGTTGAAATATGCCGCACAGGGTACCGACTTTGTGTTTGGCAACATGAGCTCGCAGGGGCTGGCTTTTATCTTCCTGGGCGTACTGTGCCCAATCGTCTTTATCTCTGCGCTCATCGGTATTTTACAGCACCTGAAGATCCTGCCGCTGCTGATCCGGTTTGTTGGCACCGTGCTGTCTAAAATCAACGGTATGGGTAAGCTGGAGTCATTCAACGCCGTCAGTACTTTAATCCTTGGTCAGTCAGAGAACTTTATCGCCTATAAGGGTATCCTGGCAGAGATTTCGGAGCGGCGCCTCTACTCAATGGCCGCAGCCGCGATGTCTACCGTTTCACTGTCGATTGTCGGTGCCTACATGTCGATGATTGAACCGCGCTATGTAGTAGCCGCACTGGTGCTTAACATGTTTAGCACCTTTATCATCCTGTCGATTATTAACCCGACGCCGGTGGGTGATGAACCCGAGATTCGGCTGGAAAAACTGCACGAAGACCAGAGCTTCTTTGAGATGCTTGGCGAGTACATCCTCGCAGGTTTTAAAGTCGCGATGATTATCCTGGCCATGCTGATTGGATTTATTGCCCTAATCACAGCGGTTAACGCACTGTTCGCTGCGGTATTCGGTATCAGCTTCCAGCAGATCCTTGGCTATATTTTCTGGCCGTTTGCCTGGCTGATCGGTATTCCACCAACCGATGCCCTGAAAGCCGCCAGTATTATGGCCACTAAGCTGGTGACCAACGAGTTTGTCGCGATGATTGAACTGAAAAAAATCGCAGCGGAACTGTCACCGCGCGGGTTGGGGATACTGTCCGTCTTCCTGGTTTCGTTTGCTAACTTTGCCTCCATCGGTATTGTGGCAGGTGCCATCAAGGGACTTAACGAGCAGCAGGGGAATGTAGTATCACGCTTCGGCCTGAAGCTGATCTATGGCTCCACGCTGGTCAGTTTACTTTCCGCCGCCTTCGCCGGACTGGTGTTGTAAGCGTTCAGCCCGGTACTGCGGTACCGGGCTGCTGGATTAAGTTAACCCCGGTCAGAAAGCTACGCATGCGGGTGTATCAACCCGCATAACCGAATCCTGAGCAAAACGCTGCTTGTAAATCGCCCTCAACGCTTCAATTCCCTGCTCACTGCCCTGGTCCGTTGCATGAATCAGCATCAGCGCTTTGCTGTCTTCACGCGCGAGCTTTCCGTCGTTGCCCAGCCACTGTCCTTTCGCGTTAAATACCGTCAGGCCATCTTTAAAGCGCGGCGTAACATCCTTATCAACAAACGTCTGCCATTCAGCCTCAGTAATCGCCTGTCCGTGCGGCCTGTTCAGGCCAAAATAGAGCGTTGTCTGCTGCATCGCTTCACCGGCCGCACATGTCGGTGCCGCTGTACTTGTCACCTTGCCTGGCACACTGCACCCCGTGAGCGCTAAGAGTAAAAAAGAAGAATAAAATAAGCGGGCAGACATGGACTCTCCTGGTAAATGACGATGGCGATCGAGTGGCCGACACTCAGGCCGGATTATTCTTAACATATTAATCTCTGGTTGATAAAACGTCAGCCGTTGCTCCGACTTTTGACTGAATACCTGTTAAGCCAGCGCCTGCGCCGTTATACTTCCGGCATCTTTCTCTTAAGCGAGTACGCAAAATGAT
The DNA here is from genome assembly GCF_016624745.1 of Erwinia sp. S43. Lineage (NCBI taxonomy): Bacteria > Pseudomonadati > Pseudomonadota > Gammaproteobacteria > Enterobacterales > Erwiniaceae > Erwinia > Erwinia sp. S43. The sequence continues at coordinate 55,283 of NZ_JACVTX010000018.1, forward strand.
CCGCAGTATGACCGCCTACGCACGCCGTGAAACCAAAGGCGATTGGGGCAGCGCCGCCTGGGAGCTGCGTTCCGTAAACCAACGCTACCTTGAAACGTATATCCGTCTGCCAGAGCAATTCCGCGGGCTGGAACCGGCTATTCGCGAACGCATCCGCAATCGGCTGACTCGCGGTAAAGTGGAAGTGAATCTGCGTTTCGACGCCGATCCCAGTACGCAGAGTGCACTGGTGCTGAATGAAAAGCTGGCGATCCAACTGGTACAAGCGGCTAACTGGGTCAAAATGCAAAGCGATGAGGGTGAAATTAACCCGGTAGATATTCTGCGCTGGCCCGGAGTGATGTCGGCTGAAGAGCAGGATCTGGATGCCATCTCAGCACAGCTATTAATTCTGCTCGATGGTGCCATTGACGACTTTATTGCTGCTCGTGAGGTCGAAGGTGCTGCACTGAAGGCACTTATTGAGCAGCGTCTGGAAGGGGTCAGTTCAGAAGTCAGCAAAGTTCGCACTCATATGCCAGATGTTCTTAAATGGCAGCGCGAGCGCCTGGTAGCCCGTCTGGAAGACGCGCAGGTTCAGCTGGAAAACAATCGACTGGAGCAGGAACTGGTGATGCTGGCACAGCGCGTGGATGTTGCCGAAGAGCTGGATCGCCTGGAAGCGCACGTGAAGGAAACCTATAACATCCTGAAGAAAAAAGAGGCAGTTGGCCGCCGTCTGGACTTTATGATGCAGGAATTCAACCGTGAATCCAATACACTGGGCTCCAAATCGATTAATGCTGAAATCACCGCATCGGCCATTGAGCTTAAGGTGCTGATTGAGCAGATGCGCGAGCAGATTCAGAACATTGAGTAGCTTTTCTGCATCAATTTCTTCTGGTTGAGAGAGCAAAGAACCTTCAATCAACACCCTAACGCTATAAGCCTGCTTATAGCGTTTTTTTTATGGTAGGAAGAAGATGCTTCAGAGGGTAAACTATCACCCTTCTTTTAATATGGATTTATTTGAGGCTCAACCATGCAAACTTTACCTCCCTGCCCTAAATGCCACTCTGAATACAGCTGGCAGGATGGAGACATGCTTAACTGCCCGGAATGCGGTCATGTCTGGGCTGATGGTGCTGACAGTGGTGCGGATGAGGGGCTTATCGTTAAAGATGCCAATGGTAATTTACTGGCAGATGGCGACAGCGTGACGGTCATTAAAGACCTGAAAGTGAAAGGAAGTTCAACACCGCTAAAAATTGGCACCAAAGTGAAAAGTATCCGTCTGGTAGAAGGCGATCATAATATTGATTGTAAAATTGACGGCTTTGGACAAATGAAGTTGAAATCTGAATTTGTTAAAAAGAGCTGATCGTTGCCAGTAGCCATTCAGGCTACTGGCCTGTTCGTATTAATGCGTGTTTTTTCTGAAAAATTAAAAAAACACAGTAATATTGCAATAATAACTTGCAATCATACTGTTTTATACAAAAACTATTCCATTATTAAATAACGATTCCTTTCCGATAAGAATTTTATCAACTCTTTTTTATGAAACGAGCATCTTTTGACAATTTATCACCAATGCCAAACCCATCAAATTCATCTCATTTTATCGCCTTAATACTTTCAGATAAAAGTGACCATCATCTCTGTAGGGATGGAACTTGCCACATTAACTTTTGCAACTAATGAACCGTACTTATACTAAATAAATCGTTAAAATAACCCAGACACATTGTTGAGAAATAACAAAGAGCAATACAATACTGACTCTCAAAAACAAAAAAACAAAAAAACAAATATGTTATTATTGATAAAGTTAGTTTCCAGAAAAACAGAAATTTTCCGGATATAATTAGTTCAGATCAGTCCTTGCGCATAAGCATAACGGATTAATTCAATGTTTGATGAAACGCCCAGGCGACGCATCGCGTTATACTTTTGAGTCGAAATCGTGCTGATTGTCCGATTCTGGCGCTGTGCAATTTCTGCAAGCGAATAGCCCGATGAAAACAACCGGACGACTTCCAGCTCTTTAGGTGTCAGTGTGCTACCCCGCTCACTGCCTTTGCTGGAGGATACTTTCAGATAGTTGAAAGATGATGAGTAATAGCACTCTTGCTGGCTAATAACATGATGACAAGCCAACACGGTTTCTTCCACACTATCGCACTTACTTACTACGGCTTTGACACCATAATCGCTCGCCTTTCTTAAAATTGCCGTATTTTTTTGCGAAGTCAGTAAAACAATTTTCACATCAGGAAAACGACCGTGCAGAGCTCTTAACTTAGTAAAACCATCAATTGTCGAACGGTCCGACCCCAAAGAGAAGTCAGTAATGACGATATCTGTTGGCCTGGCAGACAAGGCAGATAACAAGTCTTTACCACAGACAGCCTCATTCGTGATAAGAAATTTATCATTGCCAGAAAAAAGCATCTTCAGCGAATACAAAATATGTGGATGATCATCAGATATGGTTACTGTGTATCTATTATGCATACTCCCTCCCGATAAAATATCATCATAATGTCCCCTATGATTCGATAACAAGTTAACGTTTTATCGTCATTCAGACTGCAACTTGTAGTAAATCCATGTATTAACACCGTACGGCGTTGAGCAAACAGCCATAACCGAGCATTTACTGAATCATAACAAAATTGTTTTAGATTAGGGCCCTCAAAACAGATCAAACGCATACCAGATAATTCCATGGTAGCAGTGCAACGCATAAAATCACTTTACCTACTAATTACATCAATGCATAGACTACCTCTTAAGAATTAATTTAACCGCAGAAGAATATCCTAATGAGATTAATTCAGGAGTATACATTTTTCTACCCAACACAGCCAGAAAGGTCAAAAAAAAATAACCATGAGAAAACGAACAAGTAATAATGAAATTTTGCGATCGCCGACTTAAATCAATAATTATCGCTACCCTTTACCAATTCGAATAACGCGTTCGTGTATATATGTCATGAATCTTCTACACTGGTCAGTACGAGAAAAATTCAACATCGGGCCGTACGCACTCAACGTCACACACCATGAAATTCAGAATAATTTTTATTAATGCATGCTGGCAGGAAAAAGAAACAAAATAAAATTTAAACATCAAAAATTCAACAACTTAACACAAAATTCATCATTAAAATTACTCAGGCAATTATTAAAACTAATACATTAGTCTCTCCCTGAGAAAAATTCAGTCGCCGAAAGCTGCATAACCCCTTAGGCTTGCGGCCTCTATCCAGGAGCAGACTATGTTACTCACCGTACTTTACATTATCGGCATTACTGCCGAAGCCATGACCGGAGCACTTGCTGCGGGCCGCCGTAAAATGGACATGTTCGGCGTTATCATTATCGCCTCAGTCACGGCGATTGGTGGGGGATCGGTGCGGGACATGCTGCTTGGCCACTATCCCCTGGGATGGGTAAAACACCCTGAGTACATCATGATCGTCGCCGCTGCGGCGGTTATCACGACGCTGGCCGCCCCCCTCATGCCGCATTTACGTAAGGTTTTTCTCGTACTTGATGCGCTGGGCCTGGTCGTTTTTTCAATTCTGGGGGCACAGGTTGCACTGGACATGGGATATGCTGGCATCATTGCCGCTATCAGCGCTGTCGTCACCGGAGTCTTTGGTGGCGTTCTGCGCGATATGTTTTGCAATCGTATTCCACTTGTTTTTCAAAAAGAGCTCTATGCGGGGATCGCATTTGCCTCCGGATGGGTTTATATCCTGTTGTTAAAAACAGCACTGGCCATGGAAACAGTCGTCATCATCACCCTGATTTGTGGATTTATAGCACGCCTGCTGGCACTGCGTTTCAAACTGGGTTTACCCGTTTTCAATTATCCGCACGGCGACCACTGAAGCTCTCGCTCTCAGGGCCGTATTCTCAGTTCGGATTGCATCAACCAGGCTATCATCTCCTGCACGTCACGATGATTAAGAAAATCACTAATCTGGCGTGCCAGACCCACGCCAATACCCGGGAGCTGCTGCCACTGCTTCTCCGTTCGTGACAGGAGTACCTCCCAGCTGTCATCCACTAGCGTCCGTAATGCCGATTCAGGTATCGGAACGCCCAGTGCTCTGACCCAGCGTTTAAAAGGCTGCTGACGGCTAAGCTGAAACTGCTGCCAGAAAAAATGCGCCATATGCTGGCTCATTCCAACCGACGCTTGTAACCTCTCCTCGGTCAGCGTCATCCATGAAAAAAGATGATTCATGCTGCCTGTCTGAATCAGTCGCTGCCAGCCGCTGCGGCCCAGGCCCGTCAAGTTAAGTGCCTGTCTACCGCCAAGCCATTCAAGACGAGCCAGAAACTGTTCATTGCAATCCGCGGTCAGTTGGAAACAGCTGAGCATAGTGTACCGTTGCTCATCCGGTGGGGATGGGTAATCGCGCTTGCTTACGCGCCAGACGACCTCATTGAGTCGAGGTATTCCCTGCCCAGCCAGGCTAATACTCACCTGATCGCCAGCAACGATGTCTTTTTCGCGCCAGCGAGATAGAGAACCAATGCTAACCCGGCCCACCCGCTTATCATCAAGTTGTACGGGTTCGAGGTCTAAAATCACGCTGATTTTTCCACTTCGCCCGATGGTGAATCTCACAGCTTGTACCTCAGTACTCACTTCTGGCGGTGGATATTTCCAGGCTACTGCCCAACTACCCAGATCGGGCATCCAGCTACTGCCCTGAACTCCCGGCTCGCTGTGCACCACGACGCCGTCAGTCACAAAAGGTAATGATGTTTCAAACCAGCGCTTACGCCACATTTGCACAGCATCAGCATCCTCAACCTGCCGGGTCCAGGTGCTGACATCTGGAAAGCCCGCATCGCGAATACCCTCAAGACGCTGCATCATATTGCTCGGGCCATTCGGCCAGGCCCAGATAAACAATCCAATATTACGCAGTTCATCGGTGGGTTGTTTTGCCATCAGGGCACCGGCAACCTTCGAACGCGCATTCTTTCCCCCATGCAATGCCTGTTGATGCCCGGTCATCAACAAATACAGCTCACCCTGGAAAACGGTTTGTGCCTCGCGGAACGGTATGGATTGCGGTATAGCAGCTATACGCCGGGCTTTTTCCGTCCAGTCTTCACCACGCAGCCCATCGCCCCGACTGATCGCTTGATGCAATTTGCCATTCTGATAGACCAGCGTAATGGCAACACCGTCTATTTTTGGCTGTACCCATAAATCGTGCCGGGCTCCCATCCAATCGACCAGTGCTAATTTATCCCTGAGCTTTTTCACCCCGACATGAGCAACGGGATGAAGGGCTTTTCCATTCGTGGTTAACTGGGGCTGGCGCAAACCGCTATCGGGCTGAAAGCAGCGTTGCCAACTCTGCATCCTTGACTGTAAAGCGTCATAACGTTCATCAGTGACTAAACTCACTCCCTGACGATGATAAGCGTCATCCCATTGTTTAAGCTGATTTTCCAGCGCGGCCATTTCACTGATTTGCCGTGCAGGAGTCCAAACCGGACACTGTGCCTGTGCAATTGTACTTAGTAATCCAATCACCAAAATCAGAAATCGCATCCCAGCCTCTCTTATCAGAACCACCGACAGGCTGCAGTAAAACGCATCAAAGGCAGACTGGCGAGCTGCGAAAAAAGGTTCTGGAAACAGATGCTGAAACTAATGCTGCAACGCCGGGCTTCAAGGCAAAATTTTGCGTGATGCTATCCGTTTTCGGATAAAATGGCGCATTACTCAGCCGAAACGCTGCATGAAGGGCTGCACATGTGTATACTGTGCAGGAAGTAGACTCCGCTTTATTGGCATATCAAGAATAATCATGGCTCAAGGCACGCTTTATATTGTTTCCGCCCCTAGCGGCGCGGGTAAATCCAGCCTGATTCAGGCACTGTTAAAAACGCAACCGTTGTACGACACTCAGGTCTCTATTTCACATACCACTCGCGGTATGCGGCCCGGTGAAAATCATGGTGAGCACTATTATTTCGTCAACCATGACGAATTTCGTTCCATGATTAGTGACGATGCGTTTCTCGAACATGCGGAGGTTTTCGGTAATTATTACGGAACATCCCGCAAAGCGATTGAGCAGGTTCTGGCTACCGGTGTTGATGTTTTTCTTGATATTGACTGGCAGGGCGCGAAGCAGATCCGTCAGAAAATGCCAGCCTCGCGCAGCATCTTCGTATTGCCACCGTCAAAAGATGAGCTGGACCGCCGCCTGCGTGGGCGGGGACAGGACAGTGAAGAGGTGATTACCAAACGTATGGAGCAGGCCGTGGCCGAAATGAGCCACTATGCCGAATACGATTATTTAATTGTGAATGATGATTTCGATCTGGCTCTGTCCGATCTGAAAACAATCATTCGCGCCGAGCGTCTGCGCATGGGCCGTCAAAAAGCCCGCCACGATGCTTTAATTAGCAAACTATTGGCAGACTGAGGACAACTCAGTATGATGCCCAGTCATTTCTTCACCCGTGGAGTATCACACTTATGGCACGCGTAACCGTACAGGACGCAGTAGAAAAAATTGGTAACCGTTTTGACCTGGTTCTGGTGGCAGCACGTCGCGCACGTCAGATGCAGGTTGGTGGTAAAGATCCACTGGTTCCAGAAGAAAACGATAAATCTACCGTTATCGCACTGCGCGAAATCGAAGAGGGTCTGATCACTAATCAAATCCTTGACGTGCGCGATCGTCAGGAACAGCAAGAGCAGGAAGCCGCTGAAATTCAGGCTGTTACCGCTATCGCTGAAGGTCGTCGTTAATCGGATCTGAAGGCTCGCCTTGTATCTGTTTGAAAGCCTCAATCAGCTGATTGAAAAATACTTGCCTGAGGAGCAGATAAAGCGCCTCAAGCAAGCTTATCTTGTCGCACGTGATGCTCACGAGGGACAGACACGCTCCAGCGGTGAACCCTATATTACTCACCCTGTCGCCGTTGCCTGCATCCTGGCAGAGATGAAGCTCGACCATGAAACGCTCATGGCTGCGCTGCTGCACGATGTTATCGAAGACACCCCCGCTACCTATCAGGATATGGAACAGCTTTTCGGCAAAAGCGTTGCTGAGCTGGTCGAAGGCGTATCCAAACTTGATAAGCTGAAATTCCGCGACAAGAAAGAAGCGCAGGCGGAGAACTTCCGCAAAATGATCATGGCGATGGTGCAGGATATCCGCGTCATTCTCATCAAGCTGGCTGACCGTACGCACAATATGCGCACGCTGGGTTCTTTACGTCCGGACAAACGCCGGCGTATCGCTTTGGAAACGCTGGAAATATACAGCCCTCTGGCGCACCGCCTGGGTATTCACCATTTGAAAACCGAGCTGGAGGAACTGGGCTTTGAAGCTCTGTATCCGAATCGCTATCGGGTGATCAAAGAAGTGGTGAAGGCCGCGCGCGGCAACCGTAAAGAGATGATTCAAAAGATCCTCTCCGAAATCGACGGTCGTCTGCAGGAAGCCGGTATTCCCTGCCGCGTAAGCGGTAGAGAAAAACACCTTTATTCCATCTATTGCAAAATGCACCTGAAAGAACAGCGCTTCCATTCCATTATGGATATCTACGCTTTTCGGGTGATCGTGCATGATATGGATACCTGCTATCGCGTTCTCGGCCAAATGCACAGCCTGTATAAGCCGCGCCCGGGGCGAGTCAAAGACTACATCGCGATTCCCAAAGCTAACGGCTATCAGTCGCTGCATACCTCGATGATCGGCCCACACGGTGTGCCGGTGGAAGTCCAGATCCGTACTGAAGATATGGATCAGATGGCAGAGATGGGGGTGGCAGCGCACTGGGCTTATAAAGAACAGGGTGAAAGCAGCACAACCGCACAAATTCGCGCCCAGCGCTGGCTGCAAAGTCTGCTGGAACTGCAACAAAGTGCCGGAAGCTCCTTTGAGTTTATTGAGAGCGTTAAATCCGACCTGTTCCCGGATGAAATTTACGTATTCACCCCGGAAGGGCGTATTGTTGAACTCCCCGCCGGAGCAACACCGGTCGATTTCGCCTATGCGGTGCATACCGATATCGGCCATGCCTGCGTCGGTGCTCGTGTCGATCGCCAGCCTTACCCACTGTCGCAATCGCTGACCAGCGGACAGACGGTAGAGATTATTACCGCGCCAGGTGCTCGCCCGAATGCGGCGTGGCTGAACTTTGTCGTCAGCTCAAAAGCGCGCGCCAAAATTCGTCAGCTGCTGAAAAACCTGAAGCGCGATGATTCCGTCAGCCTAGGCCGACGTCTGCTTAACCATGCTCTTGGCGGCAGCCGCAAGCTGGCCGAAATACCTGAAGCCAATGTCCAGCACGAGCTTGAGCGTATGAAGCTCGCCACGCTTGACGATCTGCTGGCGGAAATCGGCCTCGGTAACGCAATGAGCGTGGTCGTAGCGAAAAATCTGCAGCACAGCGACGCTGTTCCGGCTGAAACGCCAGCGTCCTCACCTTCGCGCAGCAAGCTGCCGATTAAAGGTGCTGACGGCGTACTGATTACCTTCGCCAAATGCTGCCGTCCGATTCCTGGTGACCCAATCGTCGCCCACGTTAGCCCGGGTAAAGGATTAGTGGTACACCATGAATCCTGCCGAAATATCCGCGGTTATCAGAAAGAGCCTGAGAAATTCATGGCTGTTGAGTGGGACAAGGTTACCGAGCAGGAATTTGTTGCCGAAATCAAAGTGGATATGTTTAACCACCAAGGTGCACTGGCCAATCTGACTGCGGCAATTAACACCGCGGGCTCTAATATTCAGAGTCTGAATACCGAAGAAAAAGATGGCCGCGTATACAGCGCCTTTATCCGTTTGACGGCACGCGATCGTGTTCATCTGGCTAACATTATGCGTAAAATCCGCGTAATGCCGGATGTCATCAAGGTGCATCGTAACCGCAACTGAGGACAGGAGCGCCGATCCGCTCCTGTCGCCTTTCACCCGATCGTCGATTTATCGTACCGCGACGGAATTACTATTTTCAGGGAGTTATTCTTCGCATGAATGCACAACGTTATGCCCGTATCCGTGAGATGCTCGCCGCGCGCCAGCACGATCTGACGGTCTGTATGGAGCAGGTGCACAAACCCCATAACGTTTCCGCGGTGATCCGTACTGCCGATGCCGTTGGCGTGCATGAAGTGCATGCCGTCTGGCCCGGTAGCCGCATGCGCACCATGGTGTCATCCGCCGCCGGTAGCAACAGTTGGGTGCAGGTAAAAACTCACCGAACCATTTCTGAAGCCGTGCAGCATCTCAAAAGCCAGGATATGCAAATTCTGGCCACCAATCTGTCGGATAAAGCCGTCGATTTTCGCGAAATTGACTATACCCGCCCTACCTGTATTTTGATGGGCCAGGAAAAAACCGGTATCACCCGGGAAGCACTGGAGCTTGCCGACCAGGATATTATCATCCCCATGATTGGTATGGTGCAGTCACTGAACGTCTCCGTAGCATCGGCACTGATCCTGTATGAAGCCCAGCGCCAGCGCCAGAATGCCGGTATGTACCAGCGTAAAGAAAGTACGCTGGCTTACGCCGAGCAGCAGCGACTGCTGTTTGAAGGCGGCTACCCTGTCCTGGCTCGCGTTGCGAAACAGAAAGGTTTGCCCTATCCGGTGATCAATGACCGTGGTGAAGTGGAAGCGGACCCGGAATGGTGGGCAACTATGCAGTCAAAGGCGACGAAATAATGCAGGGCCGCCTGCTGGATGCCATTCCGCTGAACACGCTCACCGGCGTGGGCGCCAGTCAGGCAGCAAAGCTGGCAAAAATTGGCCTGCTTACCGTACAGGATCTGCTGCTGCATCTCCCGATGCGTTATGAAGACCGTACCCAACTCTATACGATTAACGATCTGCTACCGGGCATCTTTGCCACCGTCGAAGGCGACGTGCTGCACTGCGACATCAGCTTTGGTCGCCGCCGCATGCTGACCTGCCAGATTAGCGATGGCACCGGCGTGCTGACGCTGCGCTTCTTCAACTTTAATGCCGGGATGAAAAACAGCCTTGCCGTCGGGCGACGCGTTACCGCCTATGGTGAAATCAAACGTGGTCAGCGCGGGGCAGAAATCATTCATCCTGAATATAAGATTCAGGGAGAACAAGGCGTCACCGGTCTACAGGAAACGCTGACCCCGGTCTACTCCACCACCGAGGGGATCCGCCAGGCCACGCTGCGCAATCTGACCGACCAGGCGCTTGCCCTGCAGGACACCTGCGCTATTGCCGAATTACTGCCTCCCGAGCTAAGCCAGGGACTGATTGGACTGCCGGAAGCGCTACGCACGCTGCATCGTCCTCCACCGGATATCGCCCTGAGCGATCTCGACAGCGGCACACATCCCGCTCAGCGCCGGTTAATTATGGAAGAACTGCTGGCTCACAATCTCAGCATGCTGGCAGTCCGCGCCGGGGCTCAGCGCTATCACGCACTTGCCATGACGCCCCGCCACTCGCTGAGCGATAAATTACTGGCTGCACTTCCGTTCCGTCCTACCGGTGCTCAACAACGCGTTGGCCGTGAAATAGAAACTGACCTCGCAAAAGATTACCCAATGATGCGCCTCGTACAGGGCGACGTTGGTTCCGGTAAAACGCTGGTAGCCGCGCTGGCTGCACTTAATGTGATTGCCTGGGGCAAACAGGTGGCACTGATGGCCCCTACAGAGCTGCTGGCTGAACAGCACGCAAATAACTTCCGCCAGTGGTTTGCTCCGTTAGGAGTTGAAGTTGGCTGGCTGGCAGGAAAACAGAAAGGGAAGGCTCGCCTTGCCCAGCAGGAAGCGATTGCCAGCGGGCAGGTATCAATGATTGTCGGTACTCACGCCATATTTCAGGAACAGGTGCAGTTTAACGGGCTGGCGCTGGTCATTATCGATGAACAGCATCGGTTTGGCGTTCACCAACGCCTGGCTCTGTGGGAAAAAGGCGAAGAGCAGGGATTCCATCCACACCAGCTGATCATGACCGCCACGCCCATTCCGCGGACCCTGGCGATGACCGCCTATGCCGATCTCGATACCTCCACCATCGACGAACTGCCGCCGGGCCGGACACCCGTGACTACCGTAGCAATCCCGGATACGCGCCGTGCGGATATCATCGCCCGCGTTAAAAGTGCCTGTAGCACGGAAGGCCGTCAGGCGTACTGGGTGTGTACGCTGATTGAAGAGTCGGAACTGCTGGAAGCGCAGGCGGCTGAAGCCACCTGGGAAGAGCTAAAACTGGCACTGCCCGACTTGCAGGTTGGTCTGGTGCACGGTCGCATGAAGCCGGCGGAAAAACTGGCGGTGATGCAGGCATTTAAGGCCGGTGAAATCCAGCTGTTGATTGCCACCACCGTGATTGAAGTTGGAGTTGATGTTCCCAATGCCAGTCTGATGATTATTGAAAATCCGGAACGGCTGGGCCTGGCACAACTCCATCAGCTGCGCGGGCGCGTCGGGCGTGGCGCTGTCGCCTCTCATTGCGTACTGCTGTATAAGGCCCCGCTTAGCAAAACGGCGCAAAAACGGTTGCAGGTTCTGCGCGACAGCAATGACGGTTTTGTTATTGCCCAGTGCGATCTCGAAATACGCGGCCCTGGTGAACTGCTGGGTACGCGCCAGACCGGTAATGCCGAGTTTAAGGTGGCCGATCTCCTGCGCGATGGTGCGATGATCCCGGAAGTTCAGCGCGTGGCTCGCCATATCCACCAGTACTATCCCCAGCAGGCGCAGGCCTTAATTGAGCGCTGGCTTCCTGAAACCGAGCGCTACACCAACGCCTGAAGTGCGTACCCTTATTCGCCGACTTCCGCGTCAACTTTCATCATCAGCAAACGTTTGCTTTTAAACGGCAGAAGATTAAAATCGCCACTTTATTACCGCTGGAACCCCGAACATGTCCGTTGATGCCCATGATGCCGCTGCCCGCCAACCTTCTCCGGTGAGCAAAAGTGAGTTGATTTATCGTCTTGAAGACCGCCCACCGCTCCCTCAGACCCTGTTTGCCGCGTGTCAGCACCTGCTGGCGATGTTTGTCGCGGTTATTACACCGGCATTGCTAATTTGCCAGGCTCTCGGCTTACCAGCCCAGGACACGCAGCACATCATCAGCATGTCCCTGTTTGCTTCCGGTGTGGCATCTATTCTGCAGATCAAAACCTGGGGACCGGTAGGCTCCGGGCTGCTTTCTATCCAGGGCACCAGTTTTAACTTTGTCTCTCCGCTGATCATGGGCGGGCTGGCGCTGAAAAACGGTGGTGCTGACGTCCCGACCATGATGGCCGCACTGTTTGGCACATTGATGCTCGCTTCCTGTACCGAAATGGCCCTGTCCCGCGTTCTGTACCTGGCGCGTCGCGTCATTACCCCGCTGGTTTCCGGGATTGTGGTGATGATCATCGGTCTGTCGCTGATTCAGGTTGGCCTGACCTCTATCGGTGGCGGCTATGCGGCAATGAATGATCACACCTTCGGCGCACCAAAAAATCTGCTGCTGGCCGGAGCCGTTCTGGCGGTGATTATTCTGTTGAACCGTCAGCGTAATCCCTATCTGCGCGTAGCCTCACTGGTGATAGCGATGGCAGTCGGTTATCTGCTGGCGTGGGCTCTGGGTATGCTGCCGGCAGACACAACGCCGACCAATACCTCTCTGGTGGCGATTCCGATGCCGTTCTATTACGGACTGGGTATCGACTGGAACCTGTTAATTCCGCTGATGTTGGTATTTATGGTGACCTCTCTGGAAACTATTGGCGACATTACCGCGACTTCTGACGTTTCAGAACAGCCGGTCAGTGGCCCGCTGTATATGAAGCGGCTCAAGGGCGGCGTGTTGGCTAACGGCCTTAACTCCTGCGTTTCCGCACTGTTTAATACCTTTCCAAACTCCTGCTTCGGACAGAATAATGGCGTGATCCAGCTGACCGGCGTTGCCAGCCGCTACGTAGGGTTTGTGGTGGCACTGATGCTGATTGTGCTGGGACTGTTCCCGGCGGTAAGTGGTTTCGTGCAGCATATTCCTGAACCGGTACTCGGCGGTGCAACGATTGTCATGTTTGGTACGATTGCCGCTTCCGGTGTGCGCATCGTGTCACGTGAGCCATTAAACCGCCGCGCAATTATGATTATTGCCCTGTCGCTGGCGGTTGGGCTGGGCGTATCACAGCAGCCACTGATCCTGCAGTTCGCGCCAGACTGGCTGAAAACGCTGCTCTCTTCCGGCATCGCGGCAGGCGGGATCACTGCTATTGTTCTGAATCTGGTGTTCCCTCAGGAAAAATAATTCCGCAGCGGTCATAGTCGTACGAATACAGGGCGGATAATTTCCGCCCTGCAAGTGCCTTCCCGGTTGAGAAACGGCGATAAATCAGGCATAACAAGCCATTACCGATTTTCCACGGGATGGTTGCAATGAAATTTCTCGGAAAAGTTTTGCTCACGCTGCTACTGGTGTTACTGCTGGTCATCGTTGCTCTTTATGTGCTGCTGCAAACCCAGTGGGGTGCAGGATGGATTAGCCGCCAGATTAGTGACGACAGCGCCTATCAGCTCTCTATGAGTAAAATAGAGCATGACTTTTCTAATCCCAGCCATCTCCTGCTTGATAACGTTGCCTTTGGCCGGGATGGTCAGCCCGCTACGCTGGTCGCTAAACGCGTCGACCTCGGTCTGAGCCTCAAGCAATTCAGCAATCCACTTCATTTCTCCAGCATCCGCCTGAATCAGGGAACGCTAAATCTGAATAACGGCAATCCGCCGGTTTCTTTACAGGCCGACCGACTCCAGCTTAGCCAGATGGCGCTTAATCGCTCCCGGGATAACTGGTCATTACAGGCTCAGCGGGTAGATGGCGGTATCATTCCCTGGCAGCCAGAAGCGACTGAACGTCCAGACTATCAGGCCAGCTTCCAGATTAGCGCCGGATCGCTGATGCTGAATGGCGTACCGGCGGCGAATGCACTCATTGAAGGCAATGTGAAAGGACGGGAATGGACGATTAGCAACCTTGGTGCAGATGTCGCTCGGGGATCGGCGACGGCAAATGCCCGCCGTGATGCGTCCGGCAACTGGCAGGTTTCCAGCCTGCGCCTGAACAGCATCCGCCTGCAAAGTGATAAAACGCTGAGTGATTTTTTACAGCCTCTGCTATCTCTTCCTGAGGTTCGGCTGGGCAGAGTGGATGTCACCGATGCACGCCTGGAAGGCCGCGACTGGGCGGTCACCGATCTGGATTTAGTGCTGAAAAATATCACGCTGAGCCACGGTGGCTGGCAGAGCGATGGCGGATCGCTGGCGATGAACGCCAGTAGTGTTGTCAACGGGAGCCTGCAGCTGGACGACCCAATTGCAAATCTGGACTTTTCTCCGCAGGGTATTGAGCTTTCGCAGTTCAGTTCCCGCTGGGTTAACGGCCTGATCCGTGCCCAGGGCAGCTGGAACCGCAGCGATAAAAAGCTGAGCCTGGATGAAGTGGTCATCGCGGGTCTGGAGTACACGCTCCCCTCAACCTGGCGTGAGCGCTGGATGCAAGCGCTACCGGGCTGGCTGGATAGCGTTGAAGTTAAGAAATTCAGTGCTAATCGCAATCTGATCATCGATATCGATCCGGCATTCCCTTTCCAGATGACGTCTTTGGAAGGTACCGGCAACAACCTGCTGCTGGCGCACAACCACCAGTGGGGGATCTGGGCGGGAAATCTGAGCCTGAATGCGGCTGAAGCCACCTTCAATCGCGTTGACTTGCGTCACCCTTCACTCACCCTGGCCGCAGATGGAAATAGCATTAATTTCACTGAGATGAGCGCTTTTAGTGGTGACGGCATGCTGGAAGGTAACGCCAAAATAAGCCAGCAGCCTGACAGAAACACATCCTTTACGCTGAATGGTCGCCAGGTCGCATTTAACCTGTTGCAGAACTGGGGATGGTCACCGCTTCCGCAGAGCAAAGGCAATCTACAATTAAGCGGTCAGGCCCTGCTGCAACAGGATAAACCGTTAAAGCCTACTGTTAACGCTACGCTTTCCACCACCTCTGCTGATAATTCCGTGCAGCAGCGGATGGTGAACGGTGAAGTGCGCAGCGGCAACTGATGGCTAATGCTCGCTGGCAAACCGCGGATCGTGAGGAAACAGCCAGCGAGCTTCCTTTTGCAACGCCAATCTGTGTTGTACGTCGTTAAGCTGCCGGGCAATATTTATCCTTGTATCATAAATATTCGCGTCGGGGTGTACTCCAGAATAGCGCCGCGCCCAGTGTTCAAAGTTTATCAGCCAGTAGCTGTCCCCCGACTGGTTGAAGCGCAGCAGGTTGCCAATATGCTGGTCAAAGTCATAACGATCGCTGAGCAATATTTTTCCGACAGGATGAGCTGTTGCTGACAGTGCGTCCTGCCGGCCACCGCGCTCAATTTCAGTCAGCTTACCCTGTAGCTGCATGGCTCCCGCCAACAGGATCAGAAATACCGCAGCAGCAGCCCCCGTAAATATCCGCCCGCTGCATATCAGGGACGGCCATACCCTGAAGTGACGGCAAGGAATATCAATACAGCGCAACACTATCAACAACAGTAGCCAGTGGGCAGCAGACTGATAGATGGGGTATTCAGTCATCATATGGAGCAGAACAGGAAACGCTACAGCCAGCAGGGGAAGTTTTTTCCTGCGGTAAGCCAGCCGAACAATGATGCCCCCGCCAATAATTATTGCCGCCATTGCCAGAAGAGCCAGGCTCCCACCTTCAACCATCCACAAGAGAATCTCGTTGTGAGGATGAGCGCTCGTGCCCTGAGCTGCAAAGGTCTCTTCCCCACCGAATCTGTGCAAGAAGTTATATTCGAAGCCGCCGACGCCCCAACCGAATAGCGGTTTTTCGATGAACATGCGCAGGCTATCGACGATGAATACCCAGCGAATATGGGTACTTTGTATATGGTTAATGTCAGGCGTCATCATCAGAAACTGCATCAGTTTACCGATCAGTATCCCTAAGACTAAAGCCGTAGCGATCCACAGTAGCCTTGCCGCCTGCCGGTAAAACCAGCAGCAGTAACATAGCAAAGCGATACCGGTTGCCAGGTAACCAATCTGAGACTGGCAGAGTTGAAGCACAAGACCAAAGAGTAAAAACAGGAAAAAACAGGCTGACCGATGGTAAAGAGCAAACTTACCCTGCGAAAGTAAAACCTGGTATGGGGAAGAAAAACTCAGAAAGAGCAGAGCCGATACGCCTGTCGCCACAAAACTTGCCAGTACATTAATTTGCTGAAAAATACCGTAAGGCCTTGCCGAACGAAGCGTTGAGAATTCCCACCACTGCGCCGCAGGTAAGTGGAAATACTGTACCAGGCATAATATACATTCAAGAACAACGCCGAGCAGTACAGCCGTCATCATCCACCAGGTGTCAGATGGGCGGCCCCTGAACTGTAGCAACGTAAGATAAAAGAATACGCTGCCCACCATTCCGATAGTAGTTAACGCAGCGTTCTCCCGCCAGACAGGTTTGGTACACAATGAGAGCAGAATTAAAATCAGAAAGCCACTCACAAACCAGACCGACGCAGCGCTAAATCTCAGCCGGATGCGACCTGAGGAAACCGGCCACACGGTAATAATGACCATAAACGCGCAGACCGTCATCCACGTAATGATATTGATGGGCAGCGCCAGGCCGCTCCCCCCCATATTCGGCTGATACCAGTGCAGTAATAAACTAAAAAAAAGAAACACCAGGCATAAGAGAGTATTTCTTAACGTACGCGATCGCCCCAGCGACATTCCTTTGTGCTCGGAAATCGGAATGGTATCAGACATATAACGAGGCCTTATCTGGTTACTGATAGCTCAGCGTGTATTGCGCAACGGAGGTAAATGGCCCAAAGGCAACGTTACCCGATTTTATTTCGTCGGTATCCGCTTCCACAAAAGCAAAAAAATCAAGGCTCATACTTCCCTGAGAGAGTGCAACCGCAGGGGATGCCTGTTTCAGCGTGACGGGGCTGCCGTCCTTTAACTGCAGCCCAACGCCAATGGCAGACATATCACCGGCACCTTCAGGCGTAATCATCAATCGGTTCGGTAACTTAGGGCTTTCATTACCTGAAAAAGAGATCGTCACCGATTCAAAAACAACAGCATTACAATTAAGCAGATGGATAGTAAAAGGGATCGGTTTTGTCGTTTTATCATTAACAAGATCCTTTAACGCAATCTGCTTAAAGTCGACAGGAACCTTTTCATCTCCGGGAGCAACATCGCAGGGTAACGCAACAACTCTACCGGTGAATCGAAGATCCCCACCGATTAATCCAGCCATTTTAGTCGTAGCCGCCATCGACTGGCTCATTGCAACGGCAGGCAGTAAAGGAAGCAGCCAACGGCATAGTTTCATCATGTCACTCGTCCCTACTGAAATTCTGCAACAACGCTGGCGGTAGACTCATAATCCCCTTCAGGAATCTGAGCGCCTTTATTTATAATGGGTGAAGCCGTCAGGTTCCAGTTACCCTTATTATTTTCAAAATTATCGATATCGTAAAAATGGTTCGGTAACACAGGGTTTCCTGACTTATCCCACAACCCCACACCCAGGTTACTGCGGTCGAGGCCGATCCCGGTCGTACCAAGATAGTCCGGGTTAAAACTTGCCAACCCTGAACCCGCAGGCTGAATACCCATTTTTATATTAAGAAATCCTGTATCAAAACTCCCGCCTTTACACTCAACACGAATGGGTACGGGCTTCCTGTATTTGGTATTATTAGCATCAACACCGGACCCGGGGATGTCATCAAAGGGAATAACTATAGCCTGCCCCTCATTAATAATGCATTTGTCCGGAACGGTAATAATTCCAGAGGTAATGGTAATCGTAGCCAAAGGATAACTAATCGATGGTGTAGCACCCAACCGACCATACAATTTAACTAGCTCAGTTCCTTCAAGATTCATGCCATTGATTAACGGTTTCTTAATGACGAACGTTATTCGGCCTTGAGAACCAGACATTGTATCTCTGATCACATGAGATGACGGTGGAACACAAGATTCAGGGACATTGTTAGCTCGCCCTGTAAAAGGCACTGGGAAAAAATCGCCCTGCGCCCCCATCCCGGTAATCATAAACACCTCGACCTTTACATCAATGTAATCATTTAACACCAAAAAGTTAGGGGTTGATGAATTAACCATTGTAGTAGTTGCCGTATAAAATCGCGATTGATTCGTTATTGGCCTGTTACAATGTATATCAACGGTATATCGCCCCCCCACATTCCAGTTCCGAAGGACTTGAGTACCCACTTTATTCGAACTTAAGTCCATTGAGGAAATTGGAACCTCATATTTAAAACCACCAACGATTTCCGGCGTAATGTCACCCTCATTATACGCCATTGATGAAAGTGGAAATAAAAGAGGGGTAATTAATAATCCGCACGTTGCTCCGAATCGGAGTGTGCTTTGCTTAGTACGCCGCTTGCCCATTACAAATACTCCATCATCAGACGAACCATTCCATAGTAGCTCCCGGCACCTACATATTTCTGCGTTGACTCTAAAGCAGCCATAAACGTCAACGTATTATCGCCGGGAAACAACAGATACGGATGCTGAGTCTGATTCAGGAAAAGTGGACTGCCTTTGCTGTCCATCAGACGGAGCCCAAGGCCTCGAACACCTCCCCGCACCATCAGCAGGTCGGGGTTAGCACCATCGGACTCACCGGCGAAGGTGAGAGAGATCACCCGCTCATCTGTCGTATAAGATCTGACATTTACCCCGGTCATTTTTCCGGGAATATCTTCATGAGACTCGTGCGCACCAGCTAGACAACCCTTCAGGTTGACGACAAAAATTACTCGTTTAGATCGACTTCCTTCCTGACGAAATGACCGGGCGCTAACCTCGCCCATATCGACATCCTGCTCCTGAGATTCGCTGGCCAGTATGCAGGGGGAAGTCAATACGGCACCATGAAAATGAACCACGCCATTCTGCCCTTCAACATCATACAAATCACGGTGAACGGGAGAAAGCACCGCACTGGCACAGCAGCTGAACATCAGTGTCGATAAAATTAGCGTTCGGGTAATCACAATTACATCCCTCTTTATATGCAGAAAAAACAGCTTTCCATGCTATTTTTTTACCTGATCGTCAGGAACAGAATGACAAATGGTGCCCTCACAGCGGTATCGAATTTCAGGGTGACCACCGTAGTCATTGACATACATCATCGAAAATTCATTTACGCTCGTATTGGTTACCGGCACATCGAGTGTCGACTTCGGTGGTATCATTATCCCAGGGAAGGTTGTCAGGCGTTCCCCTCCTTTTTCAGAAGCACCTTTTGTTAAACCTATTACGGTTATAAAGTAAGGAGTCGGGTTATCCGCGACGAATTTACCCCCTTCTTTTTTAAACGCCAGTTTACTCTGCCAAACTTCATTTTTACTGCCCGGAATAATTCGTGTTGGCCGATAAAATAATTTTATTCTCGACTGCATAGATAACTGAAGCACGTTAGCTTTTTTAGGCTTAGGCGGTATTTCTCTGACATTTAAATAGAAGATACTCTCGCGATCCTGAGGGAGAGCTTCAATTCCGTTAGTTTTAGTCACTCTGATAACGCCTTTTTGCCCACCGTTAATCCTCTGTAATGCTGGTAACACCAGAAGGGGTGAGGTGATTTTATTTCCTTTTGCATCTTCAACCCATGACTGCGCAAGAAATGGTACATCCGGACTGGTATTTGACAGGTTTGCGCTGGCAGAGACACTGTTTCCGGTAAGGATCATTCTTGTACGATCGAGGGAAATACCAGCCTGAGCAGATCCCATGCTCACGACTAAAACAGCCGTTAATGTTGCTATATTTAAGGTAACAATATTTTTTCGCATAATAAAAATCCTGTTAAATCGTGCGTGTTTTCCCGTTACAATTCTATTGGCATGGTAATAAAATTTGTGCCTGCTTGTGCGTTAACTTTTCCGGGACCTGTATTGCGCATTGTTTCTTTCCTTCCCAGACGGCGGAAAGTTTTTCGCCCGGTTTAACGCCGGATAGATAAGCAATACCGCCATCCATAATCATCGCCACGCTGACCCCATCATCATTCACCACTTCAGCACCAAATGGCGGAGAGGTTCCATCCTGCAATCGCAGCTGCGACATCACTCTTTCCCCCTGAGACATGGCAAATTTCTCGTAGCCGATCGCTCCCTCGGTGAAGGTTGTGGTGGTAATGGCATGCGACACTTCCACATCTTCACCCAACGCATCAACATCGATACGCGTATCAAAGCTGTTATAGCTTGCGACATCGGGGACCACGCCAATTCCGAAGAAATTCGTTCTAGCCAGCTTGCCGTTAAGAGGCACGCCAGCTACGCCTCCGGTATCGACCATAATCCGTGCCGTATCCTGAGTGGCTGAGCTGTTATGTATTGCTGCGCCGTAACGCGTTGCCGTTATCCCACCGCGCACCGTGCCGCCCAGTGAAATATAGTTATCCTGCTGATAGCTGACGTTGGTATCAATCTGCGCCATCGCCGCACGGTGTTGGTAATAGCCATCGCCGGAAGCTTTACCGGCCTGATCGGCACCGGCACGGATTCGCCACAAATTGTTGTAATCACGATTGTCGCTGTAAGATGCCATTTGTGTATTTCTACGCCCCTGCATCTGCAGGTCATAACCCGCCCAGCGACTGTCGCCAATCGGCATGGAAATCGAGAAGGACAGGCTGTCATCATTACGCCCCTGATAGGTTGAACGATACAGCGCCAGGTTAGCCGTGATACCACTTACCCCGGCAATACTGAACGTCCGTGACGCGGATAAGCCATAGCGATCCTGACCTTTTGTATCCCAGTAATTCTGATGGGTATAGGTAACAAATAGCGTGGTCATCTTGTCCGGATCGTCGGCCCAGAATGTTTTATTACCGGTGATGGTGTACATCTCTTTATCACGACCCGTACTGTTATAATCGTTGTATCGATCATCCAGATACTGAGACTGGGTCCTGAATTTTTTCTGCGAGAAACGATAGCCCGCAAACGTGATTGCACTGTTAAATTCATCAAAAGTTTTTGCGTAGCTAAGCTTGAAGGACATTCCCTGCTGTGAACTTTCGCCCGGCAGTTTACTGATCGACTGCGTCACGTCAGCAGATATTGCACCTAAAATATCCAGATCTCTCCCAACGCCCGTCGACCAGGCGTTATAGTTATTACCGGAAAGTAAAACTCCACCATAAATCGACCACGAGTTGCTTAAGCCCCATGAGAAATCACCGGTATAAAAAGCAGGCCCCTGGAATTTGTGGTTATACTGTGATGGACGACCAACAGAAGTGTTATAACGAATATATCCCGGCCGCGTAAGATACGGAATATTAGCAGTATTCACTTTAAAAGTGGTTATTGTACCGTCCTGTTCCTCAACTTTGACATCCAGCTCACCACGCACAGATGTATTCAGATCCTCGATATTAAATGGACCTGCCGGGACCGTTGTTTCATAAATAGTACGTCCGCTTTGGCTAACGGTTACTTTCGCGTTGCTTTTTGCAATACCGCGCACCTGCGGGGCATAACCCTGCAGGTTAGGGGGCAGCATACGCTCATCGCTGGCCAGATTAATACCGGTGAAACGTACGGTATCAAACACCTTGGAGTTTGAATAAATTTCACCAAGAATCACCTTCGCCGCCTGCATTGGCAGAGGACGATAAGCATATATCTGATTAAATTCGAAATTATGCTGGTGTTCGCTGCCGGAATAATCCCCCTGATACTGCGCACGCAGGCGCCAGGCCCCCATGTTCATACCCGTCTGACCATAGGCAGAAAAACTGGTACTGGAACCAGAACCATTCTTTATCTGACGGCTTGTTTGCCCGCTGATACTGTAATCCAGCAACAGACCGGGTACACCATTATCCCAGCGTTCGGGTGGTGTCCAGTCAGGATCGGAATATTTCATCCATGCCTGAGGGATAGAAACATCAATAGCACCGTCCTGGTTAGAGATGGTTGCACTGGGAATGGTGGTAATATCTAAACAGGTATCATCAATTCTACGCACCATTTTCAACGCTTTTTCCTTCAGCGCCAGCGCATTGACCATGTTAGGCGTTAAACACGCCAGCGTTTTATTTTTATCATCAGGAGAAATGATATAGGTGATTTTATCCTGCTTATAAAAACGCCCGTTAATCTTGATATCCAGTAAGTAGTTAGCGGGTGCCACGTAGTTTGTTTCTGCAAAGCGAGAAAGGTCGACATTACCACGATCGGCAGCATCCAGCGCATCAACGCTGAACTCGACGGAATCACCTGCGGCCCAGGAATAGTGTGCAATCAAGCACAATATCAGATTCGCTATGGATAATTTGTATCTGCTTTTAATAATAAATAACATTAAATTATCATCCCAACCCCCACATATCCAGAACGATAAAAGATATGCATGAGATTAATAAAGTAGCCTTCCTTGCCTCAATAGATTTATTACAGTCGAGACTTCTACAAATAATCCATAAAGAATCTAACAGTTGCGAAAAATTCACCTGATACTATGTTATTGCTTAAAGGAACTATTGTTGCTTTGAAATTAAGAACATTAACCCCTTCCTTTAAATAAAACTCTGTCGTTGGTTCACCTAATCTCAGCATTTTTCCATTACTGTCACTGAGGCGAATACCAAATCCTTTAGCATCACCAGTAATGCCAATCAGCTCGTCGTCTTCTCTGACTTTATCACTGTTAAAAATAATTTTTGCACTGCGATAGAAAACACCGGGGTAGGCTTGGCTTTGCAAAGAACATCCGGTCAAACGGATATGGAAGAAGTGAGTCAGATTATTACCTGTACGACTAATAATTTCTTGAGCGGTAACCTGGCCAAATTCAATCCATTGTTCACGATCCTGGTACTCGACCTCACAGGGTGCTTCAATAATTTCACCCTTCACCATTAGCTCACCGGGCGTACTATATTTGACATCAGTCGCCTGAGTAATACTGCCCATACTGCAAAACAAGCCGAAGCAAATCCATTTGCGCAAACTCATAGTTCCTCTACCCATCACTGGGACCAACAATATTACTAACGCAGAGCCAGACACCCTGCGTTAGTAATTAGAGCATTACTGATAGTCGATCTGGAAGTTGATCTGTGAGGTGAAATCACCCGGCTCTACGGCGCTGGAAGAGTTATCGGCTTTAACATAGGCCATAAATGGGATGACAGATTTACCGTTAGTCAGATTGACCGGAGCTGATGCCTGACCCCAGATAACATCCTTGCCGGCATTATCGGTTAAACCAATACCTGCACCTTTGGCGGTGCCGGATAGCATTGCAGCCAGAGATGAATCGTTTGGATTTTCAGTATTAGGCTGATAGGTCACAGTCGCATGCTGTGCAACTGTGATATCACAGTTCTGAAGCTCAATATTCTTTTTCTCATTACCAGCCCTTGCACCGCCTTTCAGAGCTGCGGTAGTGATCTCAGCAAAATCAACAATTACCGGGCTAGAGTTAGCAGCCAGACCACATGCTGAATTTACCAGCGAACCTTTAAATTCGATGGTGCCATTGGTTGGAGTACCGGTATAGGCAGCAAATGATGCTGTAGATACACAAGCCAGAACCACGCCCATGGAGATCAGAATTTTGTTCAATTTCATTTATTACATCCTTGATATGGAATTAAAGAAATAACATTGCATTTCATTTGCTATGCTTTTTTTAATTTACCAAGGCAGGAGTTTAATTAGAATAGTGTTTATTTGATAATAACGAATGCGATACGAAACCCTAAAAAATTCACTAACAAGATTAAAGACAAAGGTTTATTAAATTGTAACCAGAAGCACAATAAGTCAATAATCATGGCCAAAGTGATAATGTAAGACAGATATTAATCAATCTCATTACTTGTTCACGTGATAAGATAAATCATAAAAAAATAATATATATACTTTAAAAAACACTAAGTTATGTTTAACTTTAGTTATAATAAATAATTAGCAATCATGTTATGACAATACCAATCAATCGCATTTCATTTAAATAACAACCCCCATTTGTAAACAGAATAAAACACTAAAAAAAGCCGACCGTCTCGGTCGGCACTTAGTAGAATCTATGATTCGAATCAGTAAAATTACTGCCCGGAACCCCCAGATTCCAGTGGTCCGTCGGTATCTGCAGGCAAAACAATGTATACGCCCTCAAATACCGCGCCGGATTCATCATCGCCGAACAGTTCAACTTCCAGCTGCACGCGCGCCTTGCGCCCACGGGCAAGACGATCCAGGTCACCGCTGAGCGAACCCAGATCGGCAATCGCACCGGGCCTGCCGCTGATAGGCTTGCTGTAGCGGATATGCGCATCGGCCAGAATGATGGTCCCCCCCAGGTGGCGCTCACGCAGCAGCAGCCAGATCAGCCCCCACCCGGTTAACGTGGCCAGAGAGAACAGACTACCGGCGAACAGCGTATGGTGAGGGTTCTGGTTGCCCGTTTCAGGCATGGTGGTGACAAATTTCTGCCCGGTATATTGCAGAATTCGCACGCCCATTTTTTCGCTGAGGGGGATGTGTTCATACCATGCCTGCTGAAGCTGGCCACACCAGTCGGCACGATGCAGAATATCATCCAGCGTCACCACCGGTTTTATCATCAGGAAATGGCGCACGGGCGTGGTTTGTGGCGCGGTGATCTCGCCCTGATTGAGATAGCCAAGCTTGGCGAAGAAGTCCACGGCATCCTCACGGGCACTACACACTACCCGCTTGACGCCTTCCTGTCTGGCAACGGACTCCAGCGTCATCGCCACCAGCGTGCCAAGCCCTTTACCCTGTACCGAGGGATGTACGGCCAGAAAGCGAATTGCCGCTTCGTTATCGGCGTTAATGTACAGTCTGCCAACGGCTACGGGATTCCCCTGCTCATCGACCACCATTTGGTGATGCGCAAGGGCATCCCAGGCATCACGCTCAGATCCCATAGGCTGATGCAGTGGTTTACGCAGCATCTCCCAGCGGAACTGATAGTAGGTATCTAACTCTTCTGCGGTTTCTGGCACCCGGAGGTGATACATAAAGTGATTCTCTCTGTCTGAGCTCGCCAGGCTGTTCCTTTGCCGCTCGGCCAGCTGCGTCAAACCTGCAACCAGAAGGTTACCGGGCCATCATTAACCAGCGCCACTTTCATATCAGCAGCGAATTGCCCGGTTTCCGTCGTAATCCCCTGTTCACGACAGCAGGCAGTGAAATACTCATAAAGCTTTTCAGCCTCTGCCGGTTCTGCGCCGCCGGAAAAACTGGGGCGCAGACCCTTTTGTGTATCGGCAGCCAGCGTAAACTGCGACACCACCAGCACGCTACCCTTTGCCTGCTGCACGTTCAGATTCATTTTGTCGTTTTCGTCACCGAAAATACGGTAACCAAGCACTTTACTGGCCAACTTACGCGCACTTTCAGGGCTATCCCCTTTTTCCACGCCGAGCAGGACAAGCAGCCCCGGCCCGATTTCCCCGATGGTTTCGCCTGCCACCGTCACACTGGCAGCAAGCACTCGTTGAATTAAGGCAATCATAGTTCCTCGTTCTCTTTTTCTTCTTGTTTTAGCTGACGGTAGTCACCCAGCGAAGCCGTGATTTCAGCCCCCAACAGTACGATACACCAGGTCCAGTAAACCCACAGAAAGATAATGGGTATAACGGCCAGTACCCCATAAATTAACTGGTACGAGGGGAACATCGTAACATAGAGGGCGAAACACTTTTTCCCCAGCTCAAACAGTACCCCTGCAACCAGCGCACCGACAAGCGCATCACGCGCGGCAACCTCAGTGGTGGGGACGATGCTGTAAAGTAACCAGAATGAGAGGCAGGAAAGCAGCAGCGGGAAAATGCGCAGCATCATGTCGATCGCCCAGGAAACGCCGCTGACCGTGGCCCAGTGCAGTGAAAGCAGGTAAGAACTGATTGCCAGGCTTGCCCCCACCAGCAGTGGCCCCAGAGTCAGGATCATCCAGTAGATGGCAAACGAGTAAATCAGCGGTCGCTTTTTTTTGCTCCGCCAAATCGTGTTGAGCGCAGAATCTATCGAATACATCAGTAGCAGTGCGGTGACGATCAGTCCACCCACGCCGACTGTGGTCATTTTATTGACGTTAGCGACGAATTGCTCAAGGTAGCTCTGGATAGTCGTTCCCGCCGCCGGGACAAAGTTATTGAAAACAAAGTCCTTAATCTGCGTGCTGACCTCCGAAAACATCGGAAAAGCCGCGAACAGCGCAAACACCACGGCAACCAGCGGCACCAGAGACAGCAGCGATACATAGGCAAGATGGCCTGCCAGCATGGTCATGCCGTCTTCATCCGTCCGCCGCCACAGCAGTTTTACATACTGCCAGACAGCATGCAGGCGATGGCGAATATGGCTAAACAAACGCATGACTATTTACGGTCGGAGAAAAACGCCGGCACCACGCTGGCATCGGTCACATGGACACTGTGGATGCCTAGCGCTCGTGCAGCCTCAATATTCTCAAGGTTATCATCGAAGAAGATAGCGTCCTGCACGGAGGCTTCTTCTTCATTAAGCAGGCGTTGATAAATTTCAGGGTCGGGCTTACGCAGCCCCATTTCCTGCGACAGATAAATTTTATCAGCGGCGTTTTTAACTTCAGGATATTCGGTTGGCCAGAACTCGCAGTGCAGGCGGTTGGTATTCGATAAAATTACGACGCGATCGCCCTGTTCCCGCAGTTTGTGCATGATGGCGATCACTTCCGGGCGTACACCGACAAACACGGCCTGCCAGCCGACAGCAAACTGCTCAAATCCAAGCGCGATATCCAGCTGTTCACACATTTGCGCCGCAAACTGTTCGTCGCTGATTTCACCACGTTCGTGTTGGAAGAAAGGTTCGCCCATATGAAAGCGGCTTTGCAGTGTGGCCAGCGGTACGCGGCCGAGATCGCTCCAGGCACCTAAAACCCGTCTGAAATCAATATCTACAATGACATTACCGAGATCAAAGATATACAGCATAGCCCTCTCCTTTTGTTCCGCTGAGTTATTCACTCTAGCGGTAAATCCGGAGGCTGAACAGGTAAGGGAAGGAAAACTGCGGACAAAAAAAAGGCCGGATTGCTCCGACCTTTGTTCACTGATTCGACGAGTTATTACTCTTTCGGTCCGCGGTTTGCGCGTTTACGATCGTTCTCAGTCAGGTGACGTTTACGGATACGTACGGACTGCGGAGTCACTTCTACCAGTTCGTCATCATCGATGAATTCCAGAGCCTGCTCCAGAGTCATTTTCTGTGGTGGAACCAGTGTGGTGGCTTCATCAGTACCGGAAGCACGCATGTTAGTCAGTTTTTTACCGGTCAGGCAGTTCACGGTCAGGTCGTTAGAACGTGAGTGAATACCGATGATCTGGCCTTCATACACTTCTGCACCGTGGCCCAGGAACAGCTTACCGCGATCCTGCAGGCTGAACAGGGCGAATGCTACCGCTTTACCCTGGCCGTTAGAGATCAGTACACCGTTCTGGCGCTGGCCCACATCGCCCGGACGAACGTCGTCGTAGTGGCTGAAGGTGGAGTACAGCAGGCCGGTACCGGAAGTCATAGTCATGAATTCGTTACGGAAACCGATCAGACCACGGCTTGGGATCTCGTAGTCAAGACGCACGCGGCCTTTACCATCCGGATCCATGTTTTTCATGTCGCCTTTACGCTCACCCATCGCCTGCATCACGGAGCCCTGGTGCTGCTCTTCGATGTCGAGGGTTACGTTTTCGAATGGCTCTTGCTTACGGCCTTCGAACTCACGGAAGATAACTTTCGGACGGGATACCGCCAGTTCGAAACCTTCACGACGCATGTTTTCGATCAGAACGGACAGGTGCAGCTCACCACGACCAGAAACACGGAACGCATCGGCATCCGGGGTTTCTTCAACGCGCAGTGCCACGTTATGCACCAGCTCTTTGTTCAGACGGTCGAGGATCTGACGTGAAGTCACATACTTACCTTCTTTACCGCAGAACGGAGAGGTGTTAACGCAGAAGAACATGGTTACGGTTGGTTCATCAACGCTCAGGGCCGGCAGCGCTTCCACGTTCTGCGGGTCGCAGATAGTGTCAGAGATGTTCAGCTCACCCAGACCGGTGATGGCGATGATGTCGCCCGCTTCCGCTTCAGTGGCTTCGATACGCTCCAGGCCCATGTGGGTCAGAACTTTACCGACTTTAGCGTTGCGAGTTTTGCCTTCGCTGTCGATTACGGTGATCTGCTGGTTAGGGCGAACCTTACCGCGCTTGATACGACCGATACCAATTACGCCCAGGTAGTTGTTGTAGTCCAGCTGCGAGATCTGCATCTGCAGTGGGGCTTCCAGCTCAACCTGCGGTGGCGATACGCGATCAACGATTGCCTGATACAGCGGGGTCATGTCTTCCGCCATATCATTGTGATCCAGACCCGCGATACCGTTCAATGCAGAAGCATAGATAATCGGGAAGTCCAGCTGCTCATCAGTGGCATCCAGGTTTACGAACAGGTCAAACACCTGATCGACAACCCAGTCTGGACGCGCACCGGGGCGGTCAACTTTGTTGATAACTACAATCGGCTTCAGACCATTAGCGAAGGCTTTTTTGGTCACGAAGCGGGTTTGCGGCATAGGGCCATCCATTGCATCCACAACCAGCAGCACCGAGTCAACCATTGACATCACACGCTCTACCTCACCGCCGAAGTCGGCGTGTCCTGGGGTATCTACGATATTGATGCGATAGTCATTCCATTTAATGGCGGTGTTTTTTGCGAGGATGGTAATCCCACGCTCTTTCTCCAAATCGTTGGAGTCCATTACGCGTTCGGTTGCTTCGGTACGGGCATCGAAGGTCCCGGACTGCTGCAGCAACTTATCAACCAGGGTAGTTTTACCATGGTCAACGTGGGCAATAATGGCGATGTTACGCAAATTTTCGATCACAGCTTTGCCTCAGGCATTAGAAATAGCGCGCTATTGTACACGGATTAATCGAAGGACTGAACAGGATCACATATTTCATAGAAATTTAACTGTTCGGATTGCATTTACAGCCATTTTCAGTGCAAAGATTGCACTGCATGGCAAATTTGCACCAAAATGGTGCCCAGCTATCATACAAAGGCACCAAAACAGTGCGCATTTTCCATCATGGTGCACTCCTCGTCTTTCGAGAGGGCGCATCATAGCGCTTTTTTCACTGAATAAAAAAGTTGGCATAGATTTCGCTTTAGTATCTGTAAGCGAAAAATGCCAGTTTCCACAACGGTTGATAGCTTGTCAGAGGACTTTAATTTTCGGAGTCAGCGCAGCCAAACGCAAAGCGCGCCCGTTAAGTTCTCTAACCACGACGACAATGACAAAATCCAGGAGAGTTAAGTATGTCCGCTGAACACGTTCTGTCGATGATGAACGAGCACGAAGTCAAATTTGTTGACCTGCGTTTTACCGACACTAAAGGTAAAGAGCAGCACGTGACCATTCCCGCTCATCAGGTTAACGCTGACTTCTTCGAAGAAGGCAAAATGTTTGACGGTTCCTCGATTGGTGGCTGGAAAGGCATCAACGAATCCGACATGGTTCTGATGCCAGACGCGACTACTGCGATGATCGATCCGTTCTTCGCTGACTCTACCCTAATCATCCGTTGTGACGTCCTCGAGCCAGGCACTCTGCAGGGCTACGACCGCGACCCGCGTTCCATCGCTAAGCGCGCTGAAGACTTCCTGCGTTCTTCCGGCATCGCGGATACCGTACTGTTTGGACCAGAGCCAGAGTTCTTCCTGTTCGACGACATTCGTTTCGGCAGCAGCACTTCAGGTTCTCACGTTGCTATCGATGATATCGAAGCCTGCTGGAACACCGGTAAAGAATACGAAGGCGGCAACAAAGGCCACCGTCCAGGTCTGAAAGGCGGCTACTTCCCGGTACCACCGGTCGACTCTTCACAGGACATCCGTTCTGCTATGTGTCTGACCATGGAGCAGATGGGCCTGGTTGTTGAAGCTCACCACCACGAAGTGGCAACCGCTGGTCAGAACGAAGTGGCTACCCGCTTCAACACCATGACCAAAAAAGCTGACGAAATTCAGATCTACAAATACGTTGTTCACAACGTTGCTCACGCTTACGGCAAAACAGCAACCTTTATGCCTAAGCCAATGTTTGGTGACAACGGTTCCGGTATGCACTGCCACATGTCTCTGTCTAAAGGCGGCACCAACCTGTTCGCCGGTGACAAATACGGCGGCCTGTCTGAAATGGCGCTGTTCTACATCGGTGGTGTTATCAAGCACGCTAAAGCGATCAACGCCCTGGCAAACCCAACCACCAACTCTTACAAGCGTCTGGTCCCAGGCTACGAAGCGCCAGTAATGCTGGCTTACTCTGCCCGTAACCGTTCAGCTTCAATCCGTATCCCAGTGGTTACCAGCCCGAAAGCACGCCGCATCGAAGCGCGCTTCCCGGATCCAGCGGCTAACCCATACCTGTGCTTCGCCGCACTGCTGATGGCTGGCCTGGACGGCATCATCAACAAGATCCACCCTGGCGATGCGATGGACAAAAACCTGTACGACCTGCCTCCGGAAGAAGAAGCTGAGATTCCAAAAGTTGCAGGTTCTCTGGACGAAGCACTGGCTGCACTGAACGAAGACCGTGAGTTCCTGACTCGTGGCGGCGTGTTCACCGAAGACACTATCGATGCCTACATCGCCCTGCGTCAGGAAGAGATGGACCGCGTTCGTATGACTCCGCACCCAGTCGAGTTCGAACTGTACTACAGCGTTTAATTAGTAGTAGCCCGGCGAATATCCTGTCGCTGAGAGGCGGCAACCAAGACCAAACCCGCATGGCTATGCCATGTGGGTGAGATTAAGGAACCCGCCAAGCTCCAGCACGATAAACGCCTGGGATTTTGTTGCCGTGGAAACTTTCAGCCCATCTTCGGATGGGCTTTTTTCTCCACAAATTCATCGTCTCACGCGATGATTTCCGGGTTAAATGACTATAATGCACTAAATTGGTGCGCGCGAATGACTCAGGAGAACGCTTTATGGCAACTGGCGCTCTGCCCGATGCTGGGCAGATTCTCAATTCACTGATCAACAGCATTTTGTTAGTTGATAGCGAGCTGGTGATTCATTATGCCAACCCCGCAGCGCAGCAATTGCTGGCGCAAAGTTCCCGCAAGCTGTTCGGTACGCCGTTACCGGAACTGATTGGTTATTTTTCTCTCAATATTGAAGTGATGCTCGAGAACCTGGATGCAGGTCAGGGCTTCACCGACAGCGAAGTGACCCTGGTGGTCGACAGTCGCGCCCATATTATGTCACTGACTGCACAGCGCCTGCCGGATGGTCTGATTCTGATGGAAATGGCGCCGATGGATAATCAGCGTCGTCTTAGCCAGGAGCAGTTGCAGCATGCGCAACAGGTTGCTGCCCGCGATCTGGTTCGCGGTCTGGCGCATGAGATTAAAAATCCGCTGGGAGGATTACGCGGCGCAGCACAGCTGCTGGCCAAAGCGCTCCCCGATCCGGGTTTAACCGAATACACCAAAGTTATCATTGAACAGGCTGACCGCCTGCGCAATCTGGTCGATCGCCTTTTGGGCCCTCAGCAGCCGGGAATGCACGTTACTCAGAGTATCCACCAGGTGGCTGAACGCGTGGTCAATCTGGTTTCTATGGAGCTGCCCGATAACGTTTCTCTGGTACGGGATTACGATCCCAGCCTGCCCGAGCTACCACACGATCCCGACCAAATCGAACAAGTTCTGCTTAACGTCGTCCGTAACGCGCTGCAGGCGCTGGGCGACCAGGGTGGAACCATTACGCTACGTACCCGTACGGCGTTTCAGCTCACGCTGCACGGTACACGCTATCGCCTTGTGGCGCGCATCGATATTGAAGATGACGGCCCGGGCATCCCGGCACAACTGCAGGATACGCTGTTTTACCCGATGGTCAGCGGCCGTGAAGGCGGCACCGGGCTGGGGTTGTCGATTGCCCGCAGCCTGATAGACCAGCATTCCGGGAAAATAGAGTTCAACAGTTGGCCCGGACACACTGAGTTCTCAGTTTATCTGCCTATTCGCCAGTGAGGTTTCTATGCAACGAGGGATAGTTTGGATCGTCGATGACGATAGCTCCATCCGCTGGGTGCTTGAACGCGCGCTCACTGGAGCCGGTTTAAGTTGTGTCACATTTGAAAGTGGCAATGAGGTGCTGGATGCACTCGCAACCAAAACCCCAGACGTTTTATTATCAGATATTCGCATGCCGGGCATGGACGGACTGGCACTGCTGAAACAGATTAAACAGCGTCATCCGATGCTGCCGGTGATTATCATGACCGCCCATTCCGATCTGGATGCCGCCGTTAGCGCATACCAGCAGGGTGCGTTTGATTATCTGCCTAAACCGTTTGATATCGACGAAGCGGTAGCGCTGGTTGAGCGCGCTATCAGCCACTATCAGGAACAGCAGCAGCCGCGCAATCAGCCTGCCAGCGGGCCAACCACCGATATCATCGGTGAAGCGCCGGCCATGCAGGATGTCTTTCGCATTATCGGCCGCCTCTCCCGTTCCTCGATCAGCGTACTGATCAACGGTGAGTCCGGTACCGGTAAAGAGTTAGTCGCGCACGCGCTACACCGCCACAGCCCTCGGGCAAAGGCGCCGTTTATTGCGTTGAACATGGCCGCGATTCCTAAGGATTTGATTGAATCCGAGCTGTTCGGCCATGAAAAAGGGGCATTTACTGGCGCAAATCAAATTCGCCAGGGCCGCTTCGAGCAGGCGGATGGCGGCACACTGTTCCTTGATGAAATTGGTGATATGCCGCTGGATGTTCAGACCCGACTGCTGCGTGTACTGGCAGACGGACAGTTTTATCGCGTGGGTGGCTATGCCCCGGTGAAGGTGGACGTACGAATTATCGCGGCAACCCACCAGAACCTGGAAATGCGCGTGCAGGAAGGGAAATTCCGCGAGGATTTATTCCACCGCCTGAACGTTATTCGCGTGCATTTACCGCCGCTGCGTGAACGCCGCGAAGACATTCCGCGCCTGGCGCGCTATTTCCTGCAGGTCGCTGCACGGGAGCTGGGCGTGGAAGCAAAAATTCTGCATCCGGAAACGGAAACCGCGCTGACCCGCCTTCACTGGTCCGGTAACGTGCGCCAGCTGGAAAACACCTGCCGCTGGCTGACGGTGATGGCGGCCGGTCAGGAAGTGCTGATCCAGGATCTGCCACCGGAGCTGTTTGAGACGTCGACGCCGGACAGTCCGAGCCAGTCTCTGCCGGATAGCTGGGCCACGCTACTGGCACAGTGGGCCGACAGAGCGCTGCGTTCCGGTCATCAAAATTTGCTGTCCGAAGCACAGCCGGAAATGGAACGCACGCTGCTGACCACCGCACTGCGCCATACTCAGGGCCACAAGCAGGAAGCTGCTCGCCTGCTTGGCTGGGGACGCAATACGCTCACCCGCAAGCTGAAAGAACTGGGAATGGAATAACGTCTATTCTGGCCGGTTATGCACCGGGCGAGCCGCTTGCGGCTCGCCCTTTTTACTGGCTGAATTAAATCACTCGCGAAAATTGCTGCCTGCGGGCTTTCTGGCGCAGATAGCTGTCAAAGCACATACAGATATTCCTTACCAGCAATCGCCCCTTAGGCGTTATCTGAAGGCCCTTCTGGTGGCTATCCACCAGCCCGTCGGCAATCAGCGGCTGCAGCTGGTGCAGATCGTCCGCAAAATAGCGTTGGAAATCGATTCCCCACTGCGTTTCAACCGCTGCAAATGACAGCGAGAAATTGCACATCAGGCTCTTAATCACATCACGTCGGATACAGTCATCGTCCGTGAGCTGTAACCCGCGCCAGAGCGCCGTTTTATCCTGCTCAATCGCGGCGTAATAATGCTTCAGCTCTTTTTGGTTCTGCGCGTAGCTATCCCCGATCATGCTAATTGCCGAGACGCCCATTCCCAACAGATCGCTGTCTCCCTGAGTGGTATATCCCTGGAAGTTGCGATGCAGCTTTCCGGCGCGCTGTGCGATAGCCAGTTCGTCATCATGCCGAGCGAAGTGGTCCATACCGATAAACTCATAGCCCTGAGCGGTCAGGGACGAAATCGTCTGCTGCAGAATATCCAGTTTCTGCTGCGCATCGGGTAAGTCTTCCTGGCGGATCTTGCGTTGGGCTGCAAACAGTTCTGGCAGATGAGCATAGTTGAATACGCTAAGGCGATCCGGATTAAGATCGGCTACCTTTTGCAGGGTAAATGCAAAGCTCTCTGCCGTCTGATGGGGAAGACCGTAGATCAGATCGATATTGGTGGAGGTAAAGCCCAGCTGACGCGCCCGGGCCATCAGGGCGAATATCACTGCCTCATCCTGTACCCGGTTAACGCTTTGCTGAACCTGCTTGTTAAAATCCTGCACGCCCATACTCAGACGGTTGAATCCCCCTTCACGCAGGTGATCCAGAACATCCAGTTCGATTTCGCGCGGATCGACCTCAATCGACATTTCCACATCAGCAGCAAATGTAAAATGCTGCCGCAGAGTACCCAGCAGCCTGCTGATTTGCGCCTTAGTCAGAAAAGTCGGCGTACCGCCGCCCCAGTGCATCTGGCTGACGATGCGCTGGCTGAACAACGGGGCGCGAGCCGCGATTTCCTGCACCAGCGCATCCAGGTAGGCATCGGCTTTGTGCTGCTGACGCGTCACCTGTTTGTTACAGCCGCAGAAATAGCAGAGCTGATGGCAAAACGGGATATGCAGATAGAGAGACAGTGGCCGATCGGGATAACGCGACGCCGCGCGTACAAAAGCGCTTTCATCGTAATCCTGGCTGAATTCCAGAGCCGTTGGATAAGAGGTGTAACGTGGACCGGAGATGTTGTACTTCTGAATTAACGGGAGATCCCATTCTGCTTTCTGTATCTGCATGCTCGCCTACCTTTTACGCTTTCGGGCAGACCGTCGCGGGACAGGGAGAGGCCGGCTGACGATCCTGCTACGCAGCCGTGCTTTCAGGCGCGATAACCGCTGTAGTTTAACGAACAACCACCCCAGCCAGCACAGCAGAATCAGCGCAATAATTGATCCAGGCCAAATCATCAGCAGAGAAACCGGTTATTACAGGCAGAGCAGAATTGCCCTGCCTCAATTTACGTCAATATCAGATGCAGAATGCCGGGCACGCACACCCTTCCTTTCCCTACAATGGAGAGCGAATCCCCCCGCAGGAGCAGAGATAAAAAATCAGTTCCCACCCTTCAGCAGGCGATACATATCTTCTTCCGCAGCGTCGTCTTCGACATCATCATCCAGTGCAATGCCCAACTGTTCCATCAGTACGTCGATGCGATCCAAGGCCTGATCGAGCCATGCCTGATCTTCCGCGGACAGCGACTCACCGTTTTCCAGACGATCCAGCAATGCGTCCAGGCGTTCGTCATTTTCCAGCATCGCCAGTTCTTCCTGCGGCGTCAGGCGCGGTTTTTTCTCCGGCTGAACTTTAGGTGCTTTGGCGGGCTTAGCCGGTTTTGCGGCAACGGCATCTCCACCCAGTGCGATGGGCTTTTTACTACCGATGCGCGGATCTTTAGTTTTGCTACTGCTGCTGGGTTTCTGGCTCTCTACAACAGGATTAGATCGGCTGCCGGTTGCGTTGCCGCTACGTTTTTTATCACGTTTACGGTCGCGCGCTTCCTGATTCAGTTCATCACGGGATTTACGCTTATTTTTTGCAGCAGGTTTTTGTCCCTGTGGCGTGCGTGCAGGTTGCTTCATGGTTTCTGCTCTCAGACGTTTATCTTCAGTATAGAATTGCGGCGGAATCTAGCAGAAAGCAGAGAAAGAAAAAAGGCGGCAGGTCACCCTGTCGCCTTTTTTCGCACCTTCCACAGAAGGGCTGACGGTGTCAGCATCCATTTTAGCAGCCAACGTCCCGGTTTTCCTTTGCAAAGCGCCCACGTCCCGGTGAGCTCCCATCCTGCTGTGCGATCCCTTCGCACTCTCCTTTCCCTGCTCTTCATCGTCCTGATGCTCAATGAGCGCTTCATCCTGAAGTGAAACTGCCTGTTTCTGATTACAAATGTAGACTAACTAATCCGACTATCAAGGCTGTGCTTTTATTTTTAGTTATTTTTTGGATATGAAAAAAATAATTACATGAAATTAAAGAATATTTTAATAGTTGGAAGAAAAAAAAGCAGAGAGTGCCGCCACGTTTTATGGCAAATATCTCACAGAGAATACCAGGGTTATTATGTCTTATCGGGCGCTTTTCGATCATACAGGGTATAATCAACGCAATTCACTTTTTTTCCTGGAGTACTTTATTTTGTCTGGCTGGAATTATCACGTCACCCATTTTGTCACCAGCGCCCCGGATATCCGCCATCTGCCTGCCGATACCGGCATTGAGGTTGCTTTTGCCGGGCGTTCAAACGCGGGTAAATCCAGCGCGCTCAATACGCTGACAAATCAGAAAAGCCTTGCCCGAACCAGTAAAACACCTGGCCGTACCCAGTTAATCAACCTGTTCCAGGTTGCCGAAGGTTACAGACTGGTGGATCTTCCCGGCTATGGTTATGCCGAAGTGCCGGAAGAGATGAAGCTGAAGTGGCAGCGATCGCTGGCAGAATACCTGCAAAAGCGCCAATGCCTGAAGGGGCTGGTAGTTCTGATGGATATTCGCCATCCTCTGAAAGATCTCGACCGTCAGATGGTTATGTGGGCCGTACAGAGCGGAATTGAAGTACTGATACTGCTGACTAAAGCCGACAAGCTGGCTTCCGGGGCGCGTAAAGCACAGCTGAACGCCGTTCGTGAAGAAGCGAAATCTTTCCTCGGCACAGTGGATGTTGAAGTATTCTCATCGCTGAAGAAAATTGGCGTGGATAAGCTGAGCCAGAAGCTGGATAGCTGGTATCGCGAGCTGCCGCCTGCGACTGAAGAAGACGAAGAAACTGTCTGAAATAGACGATCTGCCGCCGAATAGTTGGCGTTGCAGCAAGGCGGCAAGAGCATAAGAACCCGGGAGCTTACATCAGTAAGTGGCCGGGGCGAAGGCTCGCAGCTAACGCAGCTGCGGCGTCAAGGATGCAGGCGACAGACAATAAAAAACGCCCCAGTCATAACGACTGGGGCGGCTAAAATATTCAGCCAAATCCGATTACGTGAAGTAAAAGGTCTGAAAGATAGAACATCTTACCTCTGTACCCTACGCGATAAACTCTACATGATTTTTTGAGCGCTAAAAAGGGTTTTTTGTAGTTAATTTTCAGAAAACGACAGTCAAGATCCAACATTCGTCACATAACGACGCCCTTTCTGTAGCTTAATTACTTAAAAAATGCTTTTAGCTGAAATGGTTAGCGTTACTGGTAACCACAGTATATGCAGGGTCAGAAGCTGAAACGATTAAATAGATTATTTTCTTATCGATGTTTCAGGCCGGGAGAAGTGACTACCCGGCCTATTGCATAAGAGATTAGTGCGCCTGATCCCAGTTGTCGCCAACGCCGACATCGACACGCAGCGGCACATCCAGTTTCATACTGCTTTCCATCAGTTGGCGAATCTTATCTGAAGCAGCATCAACGGCATCCGCTCTGACTTCAAATACCAGTTCATCGTGTACCTGCATAATCATCTTCACAGCGGGGTCAGCTTGCTGGAGCAGCCACTCGTCCACGGCAATCATTGCCCGTTTAATAATATCCGCCGCAGTCCCCTGCATCGGGGCGTTAATCGCTGCGCGTTCCGCCGCCTTACGACGCATCACATTGCTGGCTTTGATATCCGGCAGATACAGCCGACGCCCGTCCAGGGTTGCAACATAGCCCTTTTCAGCGGCCTGCTCACGGGTACTCTCCATATACTGCAATACCCCCGGATAACGCTCGAAGTAGAGGTCCATATATTTCTTCGCTTCACCAGCGCCAATGTTAAGCTGCCGCGACAAACCAAACGCGCTCATGCCGTAAATCAGACCAAAGTTGATCGCTTTCGCGCTGCGTCGTTGTTCACCGCTCACGCTGTCCAGTGAGACGCCAAAGACTTCCGCAGCGGTCGCACGGTGAATATCCTGCTCATTAGCGAACGCAGCCAGCAGCCCTTTATCCTGAGACAGGTGCGCCATGATGCGCAGTTCAATCTGGGAATAGTCGGCGGCGACGATGACGTGCCCTTTCGGAGCAATAAACGCCTGACGGATGCGACGCCCTTCGTCATTGCGCACCGGAATATTTTGCAAGTTAGGATCGCTGGAAGAGAGCCTTCCGGTCGCTGTAACCGTCTGGTGGTAGGAAGTATGCACGCGGCCAGAAAGCGGATTGATCATCTGCGGCAGCTTGTCGGTATAGGTCGACTTCAGCTTAGATAAACCACGGTGCTCAAGGATTACCTTAGGCAGGGGATAGTCCAGGGCCAGCTCGGCAAGCACTTCTTCACTGGTCGACGGCGCGCCGCCCGGCGTTTTCTTGGTCGGTTTGATGCCCTGCTTTTCAAACAGAATCGTTTGCAGCTGCTTCGGTGAAGACAGGTTGAACGGCTCACCGGCAAGCTCATGAGCCCGCAGTTCCAGCTCCGCCAGCCGCGTCCCCAGCTCTTTTGAATGTGCGGCCAGTATGCTCTGGTCGATCAACACGCCGTTACGCTCAATGCGTGAGATAACCGGCACCAGCGGCATTTCGACCTGATCGAAAACGGCTTTAGGCCCCTGCTCTTTCTCCAGTTCAGGCCACATTTTCAGATGCAGCTGTAGCGTTACGTCGGCGTCTTCTGCCGCGTAGTGTGCCGCCTGCTCGAGTGCTATCTGGTTAAAGGTCAGCTGATTCTTACCTTTACCGGCAATCTCTTCAAAAGTCACCGTTTTATGGTTCAGCCAGCGTAATGCCAGGGTATCCATATCATGGCGGCCCGCCACGCTATTCAGCGCATAGGACTCCAGCATGGTATCGAAACGAATACCTTTTAATTCAATATCATAGTTTTTCAGCACGCCACGGTCGTATTTCAGGTTCTGCCCAACTTTCAGCGCGTTATTATCTTCTAACAGTGGTTTAAGGCGTGACAACACGCTGCTGCGATCCAGCTGATCGGGAGCATCCAGATAATCATGCGCTACCGGAAGATAAGCAGCTTCACCCGGTGCGATAGCAAAAGACAGACCCACGATATTAGCACTCAGCGTATCCAGAGAGTCGGTTTCCAGGTCGAAAGCAAAGAGCTCGCTACTCTGGAGTTTTTGCAGCCAGCTTTCAAAGGTCTCTTCGTCAAGAATGGTGACGTAACCGTCAGATGACAGTACGCTGGCAGGCTGTTCCTCATCGGCGGCAGCTTCAGCAGCAGGTGCGGCTTTCGCTTTCTGTGAGGAGGTTCCGCCCACTTTACCCTGTAGCCATTTTCCATCTTCAAGATCGGCAATCCAGCGGCGGAACTCATATTGCTTAAACAGGGCCAGCAGTTCTTCCGTCGCTGGCTCATTGACGGTCAACTGGTCACAGGTCCGATCCAGCTCAACGTCAGTCTTAATGGTCGCCAGCTGATAGGATAGCAGCGCCATCTCTTTGTTTTGTTCCAGCTTCGCCGCCATGGTTTTCGCACCGCGGAAGGTTAAACCAGCAACACTGTCGAGATTGGCGTAAATATCCTTAATGCCGCCCAGCCCCTGAAGCAGCGCCTGCGCGGTCTTCTCTCCCACGCCGGGTACACCAGGAATGTTGTCCGACGAGTCACCCATCAGCGCCAGAAAGTCGATAATCAGCGATGGGGGAATACCATATTTTTCCACCACCTCTTCCGGGCCAAGGATGGCATTGTTCATGGTATTGATCAGCGTGATATTAGGCGTGACCAGCTGAGCCATATCTTTATCGCCGGTGCTGATCAGGACGGGTTTCCCCATTTTTTCAGCCGCCAGTGCCAGCGTACCAATCACGTCATCGGCTTCCACTCCGGATACAGCCAGCAGCGGTAGCCCCATAGCCTTCACCATAGTGTGCAGCGGCTCTATCTGTGCACGGAGGTCATCGGGCATCGGCGGGCGATGGGATTTGTACTCTTCGAACAGTTCGTCACGGAACGTTTTGCCTTTAGCATCAAATACCACCGCTACGTGGCTCGGCTTATATTGCAGTAGCAGACTGCGCAGCATGTTCAGTACGCCATACATTGCTCCGGTTGGTTCACC
The DNA here is from genome assembly GCF_016624745.1 of Erwinia sp. S43. Classification (NCBI taxonomy): domain Bacteria; kingdom Pseudomonadati; phylum Pseudomonadota; class Gammaproteobacteria; order Enterobacterales; family Erwiniaceae; genus Erwinia; species Erwinia sp. S43. The sequence continues at coordinate 95,588 of NZ_JACVTX010000018.1, forward strand.
AGCACTATTGGTCAGTGGGGGGAACGCATGGTAAGCGCGGTACAGGTAGGAAGAGCCATCTACCAGGATCAGCGGGTTTTCTGCAATTTGAGCCATAGGTCGTCACGTTCTTGATTAGTTTTGGATTGGTGTTAAGGATGCCACAGCTCGATATCAAAGATAAAACCGCAATGGCCATAATTGACAGAACAATTGCCGTTTTGCGTAGCATCTCGACAATTTATCCTGTGGATAAGTTTGTGTGTAAATTCAATAACTCTTCTTTATTCGCGAAAAGAGAATAACAGGGATGAATTTTATAACCATAATATTCAATGCGATACACAGAAAACCGCTAACTTAAAATGGCCTTAGCGGAATTATTATTATGTGGATATTAGTTAAAGGCGTAGCGACGAACGCTGAAAACGAATGGTGTAGAACCGAGATAGATTTTAATTCATTCCGTCTGATTTGCTAGTAAACGGACAAAAAAAAGCCGGCCTGATAGCCGGCGATTTAAGCAGATTAATTACTTCTGGCCGATCAGGAATTTCACCACGTTCGCGTACTGCTGAACATAGTTATCCATTGAGCTGGTATCCAGGCCACCGTTGTTGACCATATATTTACCGTTAACGAACATGGCCGGAACGCCGCGAAGATCAACATCAACAGCCGCTTTTTCTTGCTGCGCGACCAGTGATTTCACTACAAAGCTATTCCATGCGGCGTCATAATCTTCAGGCTTGATACCGGCGGCCTTCACAAAGGTATCCTTCAGGCTGGCAGGATCGGTAATCGTCTGGGTTTTCTGAATGCCATCGAAAATAGGCGCAGTCACTTTATCTTCCACGCCCAGCGCCATGGCTACGGCCCACGCCTGAGTGACGGTTTTACCCATGTCGCCACCTAAGAATTCAACATGGTATTTGGTCACTTTTGCATTAGCCGGCAGGTCTTTCTTTACGGCGTCGCTAACGTGCCAGACGCGCTCAAACTCATAACAGTGCGGGCAGAAGAATGAAAAGAACTCCAGGACCTGCGGCTCTCCGGAAGCGGGTTTGTCCAGCGTGACGTACTGCTGACCATCGGTAAACTGTGCAGCAGATGCGCTGAATGCCAGTACCATACCGACAAGTGCAAACCAAATTTTTTTCATCGTGAAACTCTCTCCTAGTTACTACTCAGTAGGCGTACCAAAGGGTGATCACACCTGGAAATCAGGCATCAGCTGCAGCGGAGGTTCCTGCAGCAGCTTGTCCTGCTCATTAAATATGGAAATCTGGCGACGCCAGAAATCCTCATCCGTCATCCACGGGAAACTACCTGGGAAAGCCGGATCGTCCCATCTGCGAACGACCCACGCCAGATAATAAACCATCCGCATAGCACGTAAAGGCTCAATCAGTGACAATTCGTGAGCATCAAAGTCACAAAACTCACTGTAGGCTTCAAGTAAAATATCCCACTGGATCAGCTGTTCTTGCCGATCGCCGTTAACCAGCATCCATAAATCCTGCACCGCAGGACCATTACGAGCATCGTCCAGATCGACAAAAAGCGGACCATCCCGCCACAGAATATTTCCCGGATGGCAATCACCGTGCAGACGCAGCGGCCGCCACTGAGTATGCCAGCAGTTTTGTAAAGTTGTGCGTAGCCGCTCGATTGAGGCTAATAAACTATCCTTCAGCCCCTTAGGAACCAGTGTGCTGCTGGCCAGTATTTGCAGGGGTTGATCGACATATTCCGTAAGACCGATTGTCGGCCGATGTACAAACGTTTCCCTGCGCCCTGTCTGATGAATGCGTCCAAGGAAACGGCCAACCCATTCCAGCTGATCGTAGTTATCCGTTTCATACTGACGGCCACCAAGGCTGGGGAAAACAGCGAACCAGAAACCCTGATGCTGATGCAGCATCTTCCCCTGCAAATTTAACGCCGCGGCGATGGGAACTTCATCCGCCAGTAGTTCGGCGGAGAATTGATGTTCTTCTTCAATCTGCTGCTGCGACCAGCGCTGAGGACGGTAAAACTTTGCAACATAGCGGCGTTTATCTTCATCAGTGAATTGATACACGCGGTTTTCGTAGCTATTCAGCGCCGTCAGCCCGGATTCAACCCGCAGGCCGGTATCCCATAATGCATTGAGGATGGTATCGGGGGTAAGCGTTTGGAAGTTAAAAGCAGCTTCTGTCATCCGGCAGGCTCATTGATAAATGCGTAAGTATAGCCGCTAAGAATATCATCAAATACCGGTGGCTTCGGCTCCAGGAGCAGATTTAATCTTTAATCACCCCACGAGCGCGAAGCAGTGCTGTCTTGAAATCATCCTCATAGTCTTTCTTTAATCCGGGAATTTCCGCACTTTTATCACTGCCCCGCATCTTAAGGTGATAGATCAGAACATCATCCGTAAGTTCTTCAATTGGCTGTTTAAATCCTGCCTCATTGGCCATTTTTTGCAAAAACTGTACAAGATTGAGATCGGGTTCCTGCTGCCATGCAGGCTGTAACAGGCTGATAAGTTCATTGAGGCGATGGCATTTCATATTGTTGTTCCCCGTATAAATACACTTCAGTTACGATATCAATCTACACGCCAAACTTGAGTAAAGGACATAAAGAATGGCTATTAACTCAAACTCTGAACGTCCGGCTATCACCGGAGTGATCCTCGCTGGCGGCCGCGGCAGCAGAATGGGAGGCCAGGATAAAGGGCTGATCGTTTGGCATCAGCAACCGCTCTATCACCACGTGTTGCAGCGTTTAAAACCCCAGGTTGATACTGTATGGATTAATGCCAATCGTAACCTTGCGGAATATCAACAGAGTGGCTTTCCGGTTATCACCGATACAATGCCGGATTTTCCCGGCCCGCTGGCGGGTATGCTGGCAGCGCTCGAGCAGGCCGATACAGAATGGATCGCCTTTTCTTCCTGTGATACCCCGCAACTGCCCGACAATCTGGTTTCGCATCTATGGCGTAATAAAAACGGCGCGCCGGCGGTCTGGGCTCGTTCTGAACAGCGGGATCACCCGGCGCTGGCATTGATGCATCGCAGTCTGGCAAAACAGCTTCGTCAGTATCTTGAGCGTGGTGACCGCAGGCTACTGCTTTTTTTACAGCAGGCTGGCGGGCACGGTGTGCTGTTCAGCAACGCCGGTACCGCCTTCAATAATATTAATCATCCCGAAGATCTTAAAAACTGAAAGGAATTCACATAATGATCCCACTTCTGGCTATCTCCGCATGGAGCGGCACAGGAAAAACAACGCTGCTTAAACTGTTAATTCCCGAACTCAAATCACGGGGTATCCGCTGCGGGTTGATCAAACACACTCATCATCAGCTGGAAATTGATACGCCGGGGAAGGACAGTTATGAGCTGCGTAAAGCGGGGGCCGATCAGGTACTGGTTGCCAGTCAGTTACGTTGGGCTTTAATGACAGAAACGCCACAACAGGACGCGCTCGATCTGCATTATCTTGCCAGCAGAATGGATACTTCGATGCTAGATCTTATTCTGGTGGAAGGATTTAAGCAGGAAGAAGTCACAAAAATTGTCCTGCACCGGTCCGGTTCAGATAAACCACTCCCCTTACCACTGGATCAATGGACGATTGCTGTTGCCAGCGACGTTAGTATTGAGCCCGATGTGGCCTGTCTGGATTTAAACAACGTTGCTGAGGTTGCTGATTTTATTGCAGTCTGGATGTCGACGCAGATAAATCAGGGTACGCCATTTTCGTGATGCTGAATAAGGTGGTAAAACAGACTCCCGGTAACACCGGAGCCGCACTGAAGCATATTTTTGAGCGAAAACGGGTGCCGGAAATCGGAAAACCGGCTGGCAGAGGGCCACATCAGGGGCATAAACCGGTGTGCAAACGCAAAAAGGCCATCCGTGAGGATGGCCTTCTGCTTTATTTGATGCCTGGCAGTTCCCTACTCTCGCATGGGGAGGCCCCACACTACCATCGGCGCTACGGCGTTTCACTTCTGAGTTCGGCATGGGGTCAGGTGGGACCACCGCGCTAAAGCCGCCAGGCAAATTCTGTTATTCACGCCGCCCTCGCAGGCCACGTAAATCAATCCGTATGAACAAGCTGAAATCCTGGTTTATGTCTCTCAGACACCCACCAGAACGCTTCTGGTGTTGTAAGGTTAAGCCTCACGGGTCATTAGTACCGGTTAGCTCAACGCATCGCTGCGCTTACACACCCGGCCTATCAACGTCGTAGTCTTCAACGTCCCTTCAGGATCCTCAAGGAATCAGGGAGAACTCATCTCGAGGCAAGTTTCGCGCTTAGATGCTTTCAGCGC